>CAXGZN010000010.1:0-18463 GCA_964014565.1 uncultured Gammaproteobacteria bacterium | reverse complement strand
CTACAATACTTGGAAACTTCTCAGTTAACTCACTTATGATATCTTTTGTTTCATCTACACTTAACGTAGTTTGTGAGACATAGGCAACATTTCCTGGTTGGTTTACAGAAACCTCCTTTGCCTCATCTAAATCCTGAACAAGATATATTTTTCCATTTTGACTAAAGTATCTTCCCATTGTTCCCTCTACTTCGGGATGACCCTCATGGCCTATTAATATTATGTCCCTATTTGCTCTGCCATGCCTGATCACTTCCATGTGAACTTTAGTAACAAGTGGGCAAGTTGCATCGAAAAACTGGAGATTTCTCTCTTTAACGGATTCTTCAATCTTGCTTGAGACTCCATGAGCGCTAAAAATAATAATTGAATTATCAGGAACATCTGAGATTTCTTCGATAAATATAGCACCTCTTTCCTTAAGATCATTCACTACAGCTTTATTGTGGACAACCTCATGCTTAACATAGATGGGGCTTCCAAACATATCAAGTGCTCTATTTACTATTTCAATAGCCCTATCTACACCAGCACAAAAACCCCTTGGATTAGCAAGTGATAACTTAGTTTTTTGTTTCATGTTTGGATTTTAACAAAATAAGTTCGCTAAATATAAAAATTATTGCGCCAAGAGTAATGTAAGCATCAGCAAAATTAAAAATGAACAATGAAAATTCAAATGGTTTGAAATGAAGGAAATCTGTTACAACGCCATCTGGCAATCTATCAATAAAATTTCCTAAAGCACCGGCTATAATTAGTAAAAAAGATTTCTTTTTCAAATTATCTTTTTCATCCAAAAAAATCTTTAAAAAATACATTGTTATAAGAAAGACAATTATTAATAGGATATATCTGGAAACAAAGTTGTTAAAATCTAGAAAACTAAACGCAATACCAGAATTAAAAACTATTAAGAAATCAATCAATGGAAGGAAATCATTTTGTTGAAGAGCTTCAATATAATTTAGAGCAATAATTTTTGATAAGTAATCAGCAAATAAAAGTAAACATAGGGTGACTAAATATCCTTTAGACAAATTTTCTGACCTCACCATCGCCATAAATATTTGTACAACACCTGGAGCAAATCTCAGGATCATCTTCATGTGAGCCCACGGATTCACATTTATTCCAGCACCTTATACATTTCTTTTGATCGTAATTAGCTATATCAATACTTAATTTTGTATTTGAATCCTCAATTAGCTCTACCTCTGATGCAATAAAAACAAATTTAAGCTCATTATCAATTTTTTTGAGCGCACCATAGATTTCTGAGCTGCAAGAGATTGTTATTTTTGCATCGAGCGAACCCTTGATAACGGAGTCAGCTCTTACCTTTTCGATATTTTGATTTACTGAATCTTTTACAGCAAAAATTACTTTCCAATCATCATCAGATATTGAACTTTCAATCTTATTTAGTGATTTTTTAGGACACAGAAATACTGACTTAGATTGTTTTTTAAAAAGATCATGAGATTGCCAAATTTCTTCAGCTGTAAAGACTAAGATTGGTGAAATGAGTCTAATTAAAATATCTGCTACTTCAAAAAGCGCGAATTGAGCAGAATTTCTTGCATGCGAGTCGCTTTTTGTTACATACATCCTATCTTTGATAATATCCAAATAAATACCGCCAAGTTCATGAACACAAAAATTATGAATTTTTTGAACAACATGATGATAGGCATAACTATCATTTAGATTTTTTACTTCCTCATCAAGCTTAATTGCAGCACTGATTATCCACTTGTCGATTTCAACTAAATCATTTTGATTAATGTTTTTTGAATCATCATTAAAATCATTCAAGTTACCCATCATAAATCTGAAGGTATTCCTGATTCTTCTATATTGATCCGAAACTTGTTTCAAAATCTCATCGGTTGCAACCATCTCACTTCTGAAATCCGTAGATGCCACCCAGAGTCTGAGAATATCTGCACCCAAGTTATTACAAACTTTTTGAGGAGAAACTACATTTCCAAGCGATTTAGATTGCTTTCTACCATTTTCGTCTACAACAAATCCATGAGTTAAAACAGCTTTGTAAGGAGCTTTACCATTTATGGCTATTCCAGTTAATAAAGAAGACTGGAACCAACCCCTATGTTGATCTGATCCCTCAAGATATAAGTCTGCTATTAAATCTTTTCCATATAGCTTATCCAGAACACAGAAATGTGTTGAGCCTGAATCAAACCATACATCAAGAGTATCAGTAGCCTTTATGTATTCGTCATGATCATCAATTAAATCTTCTAAATTAGCTTTATCCCATGCTTCTAAACCCTGCTCATCGATACGGTCAGCAATTTCGTTAAATAAGAGGTTTTGTTTTGGGTGAATTTCTCCAGTTTTTTTGTTAATGATTAGAGGAATTGGAACTCCCCAGCTTCTTTGCCTGGAGATACACCAATCTGGCCTTCCCTCAAGCATAGACTTAATTCTTTCATATCCCCATGAAGGCTCCCACTCAACATCCTTAACCGCTTGGATGGATCCTTCTAACAAACCTGATTTTTCCATTGAGATAAACCATTGAGGAGTCGATGCAAAAATTAGAGGTGTTTTATGTCTCCAGCAATATGGATATGAATGATGAAAATCTTCAGCATTTATTAAAGCTCCTGAATCATTGAGAATATCTATTACAATGTTGTCAGCTTTGATTGCAGGAAGACCAGCTAAACCTTCATATTCTGTATCAAAAAATCCATTACCGTCCAGTGCATGTATTGTCTCAATGTTAAATTTTTTGCATATATTATGGTCATCGACACCATGAGCTGGTGCAGTGTGAACACAACCTGTTCCGGTTTCAGTAGTGACATGATCTCCATGAACTAAAATAGAATCTCTTTTTAGATAAGGATGTTCTAGAACTACGTCTTTAATATCACTGCCTTTAGCCTCACTGATCTTCTCTAAATCCTCATCCCAGCGTTCTGAACATTGATCAATGAGATCACTAGCTAATATTAAGTTTCCAAATTTAGAAGTACATAAGGTATATTTTAATTCTGGACCAATTGAGACAGCAGCATTTGCTGGAATTGTCCATGGTGTAGTGGTCCAAATTACAAAGCTGCAACTATCTATTTCTTTTGAAAATGCTGCGCTTAACTTAACGAGTGAATCTTTTTTTACTTTAAAACCTACATCAATAGATTTAGAAACTTTATCTTCATATTCAACCTCTGCTTCTGCTAGGGCTGATTTGCAGTCATAACAAAAATGGACAGGTTTCTCCCCTTTCTGAAGATGGCCGTTTGTAACTATTCTGCCTAAAGACCTGACGGTATCTGCTTCAAATGATGAATCAAGAGACTTATATGAATTTTCCCAGTCACCCAAGACTCCAAGCCTTATAAAATCTTTCTTTTGATTTTCTATTTGAGAAAGAGCATATTCACGACAGGCACTAATAAATTTTGACTTATCTTTTACAGTATCGCTATCTCTTCCAAACTTTTTCTCAACGTTCAGTTCTATTGGTAATCCATGACAATCCCAGCCAGGAACATAAGGTGCATCAAAACCTTGTAAAGTCTTAGTCTTAATTACAATATCTTTAAGTATTTTATTTACTGAGTGGCCAAGATGAATGTCGCCATTTGCATATGGCGGGCCATCGTGAAGGATAAATTTATCTTTTTTAGCATTTTCTTCCCTAATTAAATTATAAAGATTGATTGAATCCCAGAAAGAAAGAATTTCTGGTTCCTTATTTGGCAAACCAGCTTTCATAGGTAAATCTGTTTTTGGCAGATTTAAGGTATTTTTGTAATCTTTTTCCATTTCTTTAATCTAAGATTTTCTTTGCCTCTTCAATATCTTTTTTAATCTGGGATTTTAAAAGATCAATGCTATCAAATTTAACCTCTTCCCTTATTTTTTCAATGAATTGTACAGTAATACGTCTTCCATAAATATCTTTTTCAAAATCAAAAATATGTGTTTCGAGAACAGGTCTAGTGCCTCCAACTGTTGGTCGAATTCCCATATTCGCAATACCTAAATATTTTGCATGATCAACTAAGCATCTAACAGCATATACACCAGAAATGGGAAGTTTTTGTTTAGGTATCCATATATTTGCAGTAGGCACTCCAATCTCTCTTCCAAGCTGATTTCCATAAACTACTTTTCCAGAGTAGCTGTAATGCCAATCAAGCATGACGTTAGCATTTTTAAAATTGTTAGAAATCAAAGCTTCTCTAATTCTAGTGCTGCTTACCCTTTGATCATCAACTTTTACAGTATCTGTTCTATCAATCTCAATGCTCATTGATTCACCCCAGTTCTTCAAAAATTGATAATCACCTTTTCTATCCTTTCCAAATTTAAAATCATCACCGATCGTAAGGGACTTAATTTGGAGTTCTTCTAATATTTTTTCTGTAAATTGCTCTGGCGTCATCGATTTAAGAGATTCATCAAATCTTAGTAGCATACAAAAATCTATGCCATTTTCAGATATAAGCCTTAGCTTATCTCTCCAGGGTATTATTCTTGGCGGTGGAGAAGTATTATTAATTTTAGAGAAATACTCGGCGGCATGAGGCTCGGTAAATATAACCAAGGTGGAAAGATTTTTTTCTTTAGCATTTTTCTTAACTTTTTCTAGAATTGCTTTATGGCCAAGATGCATTCCATCAAAGTTTCCAATTGTTGCACTCAAAGAAATCTCGGGAAATCTTTTCTTAAAAAGCTTAATATTATTTTGGCCTCTTATCAGATACATGTTTATAAATAAAAATCTTTATTTGAGACTCTAAAAACCCACTTAGAGATAAAAAAATAAAATAGACAGCTAAGTATAACAATAACTGTGACAAGCGAAATTCTGACCAATCCTGAGTATTCATAAAATTTTGACATCCATTCAGAATCAATTCCTACGAAATAATCAAATGCAAAAAACATAATTAATGAAGAAAAAATTGCGGCAAAATTAGTTTTATGAAAAATAATACTTAAACTTAGAAGGTTTTGTTTCATTAAAACAAAAAATAATATGCATGAGCTTGCTAGAACAGCAAGAGAGCTTCCAATGGCAAGTCCAGCATGACCATACCCAAGCTTAAAGGCAAAAATATAGTTGAGGATTGCATTGAGAAAGAGGCTAAATAATGCAACATAAAATGGTGTCTTTGTATCCTGTCTAGAAAAAAATGCAGGTGTTAAGACTTTCATCAACATAAAGAATGGTAAACCATAACAAAAGAATACAAGGCTATAAGATGATTTAATAACGTCAAGTTCAGAAAATTCACCCCTATAAAACAATGAAGCAATAATAGGCTCAGCAAAATATATTAAGCCAATTAGAGAAGGTATAGCTATGAAAATTACCAATCTAAAGCTGTTATCTAGGGAGGTCTTAAACTGACTATTATCTTTATTCACTGCGGAACGTGATAATGAAGGTAAAAGAACAGTACCTATAGCAATAGCAAATATTCCCAAAGGAAATTGTATCAATCTATCAGATATATATAGCCAAGTTGGGCTGCCTGTCTCAAGCAACGAAGCAAATATCGTATCTATCAATAAATTTATCTGTGTAACTCCTCCAGCTAAAACTGCTGGAACTATTAACTTAAAGAATCTTGGAATATCTGAATTATTAAGATTTACTTTAGGAACTGGCAGTCTATCAATAGCTTTTAAAGGAGCAAATTGAATAATAAGCTGCAGGACACCTGCAAGGAAGACACCCCATGAAAGAGAAATTAAAGGCGTACTCATTCTTGGAGCAATAAGCAATGCAAAGACTATTAAAGTTAAGTTAAAAATAATTGGTGTAGCTGCAGGCAATGAAAATCTTGAATGAGTATTTTGAATTCCAGCTGCAAATGCAACCAAAGATATCAGTGCTAAATATGGAAACATAATCCTTAATACATTTACAGCAAGGTCCTGCTTCTCAGAATCGAAATAAAATCCAGGTGCAAAAATAAAAATCACAAATGGAGCAAATAACAAACAAATAATAGTGAAAACAAATAAAGTTGAAATTAAAATTCCTGCTAAGCTGTCTATGAAGTCTTTAACTTGTTTTGGATCTTTTGTTTTTTCTATGTCCGATAAGATTGGAACAAAAGCTTGATTAAAAGCCCCTTCTGCGAAGAATCTTCTAAAAAGATTAGGTATTCTTAGTACAACAACGAAAATGTCATGATACAGAGATGCACCAAAAAGATTTGTTGTAGATATATCTCTAAGCAAACCAAAAATCCTAGAAGAAAAGGTCCAGAAACTTACTTTTATTGAGCTTAAAAAGTTTTGTTCTGAAGGCTCTTTATTTGCGCTCATTAAAATCTAAAGAAAGAGAGTTTATACAATATCTTAAAAATGTCGGCGGCGGCCCATCATCAAAAACATGCCCCAAATGTGAGTCACAATCAGAACATCTTACTTCTGTTCTTATCATTCCATGGGATGAATCTTTATATTCTGTGATGCATGCTTCATCAATTGGCTGAAAAAAACTTGGCCATCCACAACCTGAATTATATTTTGTGGAAGAAGAAAAAAGCTCCTTTTTACAACAAATACAAATATAGGTCCCTTCTCTCTTGTTATCAAGAAATTTACCAGAGTAAGGCGCCTCTGTAGCAAAACATCTTGTAACTTGATAAGCATCTTCGTCAAGAATTGACTTCCAGTCTTTATTTTTTAAATCTTCCTTTGCCATTTTTAAATTATAACTAACAGAAACTAAATATTTTTATATAAATTACTAAATAAAGAGAGTTTATTAGTTTCAGAGGTTCTTTTAATTCCTAAAAAGTCATTTCTAAGTTCATAGTCATTCCTTATATTGTTGAAAGGAATATCCTTCTTCAAAAATAATTCTTTGAAATCGATAGAGATTTGCTCAACATCAATTAGATTTTTAAAGAAACTCACCGGGTATCCATTTGATATGTAGTCATCTTCTAATGGTTGAAGATTTTTAATTTCCATGACTTTAGATAAATCCATCAAATCATTATCTAAATTTTTGGTTTTACAAAAATTTTTTAGAATCATTATAGTTCCGTTATGTTTTGCCTCTATGCTGTATCCTGCTATGTGAGGAGTTGCTATAAAACATTTAGAAATAAGTTCTGTATTTGGTGATGGCTCACCCTTAAAGACATCTGATAAATAAAGAATATCACTATTTAGAATAGAGTCTTCATCAATAATTTCACCTCTTGCAGAATTGATTATCGCTTTTGCCGATGCGCCATCTAAAAAATCAGAATTTATTAATTCATGTGAAGGGAATTTACCGGTTTTGGAATATGATGCATGAATCGATACAACCTCACAATCTTTAATATCATTAATATTTCCTAGATCTAAATAAGGATCATAAATCTTATGTTTTATATTTAGATTCTCTAAAATATTTGATAATAGTTTTCCAACATTCCCATAACCAATTATTCCCAACATTCTATTTCTTGAAATCACTTTCTTAAAAACCAGAAGACCAATGCATGAAAGTACCCAATTCACGACTGCTGAAGCATTGCATCCTGAAGCTACGTACGTAGAATATTTTGAATTATTTAAAATATTATTATCAAAATGATCATATCCAGAAGTAGCTGAACCTATAAATTTTATTGGTGAGTTTGCAAGTAGTTCTGAATTAACTCTTGTTGTAGACCTTATGAATAATGCATCTGCATTCAAACAATCATCATTCTCAAGATTATCATCATCAAAATATTTAATAATGAATTGATCATGATTTTTAATTTTTTTTAGATATTCCCTAAAGAAAGGTATTTTATTATCTACCAATAATTTCATTAATTATCTTTAGATGGGGCAAAAATACTCCTAAGCCATCCTATGAAAGTGTTATCTTTAAGATTAAATTTATCAAGATTATCAAAATCTTTTGCTAGTTGAATAGGATCTTTATAGAAGTCTTTTCTAGAAATAAAATCTCCTTGGTCAAGATTTTTTACTACTTTTGCTGGATTACCAGCCGCAACTACATTTGCAGGAATATTTTTAGTGACTACAGCACCTGCCCCTATTATTGAATTTTCTCCAATTGTGACTCCCTTGCATACAATTGCGCTGTCTCCAATCCAAACATTGTCTTTTAAAATAATTGGTTTAGTGCTGCCAACTGGCTCACTTCTGTCATAAATGCCATGCCAATCAGCATCTGATATATATGCTCCATGAGCAAACATGCAAGCATCGCCTATTTCAATTGATTCAGCTGCCATGATTCTGACTCCAGGAGTAATTAGACAATATTTCCCAATTTTTAATTCTCCTTTCCAATCTCCAATATTCCAGCTGGTAAGTTGAACATTCGCATCCCGCGCTCCAATAATTGTTGGGAAGTCATCGACACTAATATGAGAACCAAAAAGTTTTAGATATTGAGGTTTAAAGAACGCCCCTCCTTTGCCAAGCTGTTTAAATTGGGGACGAAGATAATGTTTCACATACATGCTTACAAGCTTTTTAGAAATTTTTTTAAGCCAGTATGGTCTGTTGTCTTTTCTAATTTCTATCTCCTTTTAAATATCAATCTATATGATAAAGTACATGAAAATTATTTGTGGTCTTTTGTGAATAAATATATCTCTGAAATTAAAAGTATTGTAATTATAGGATTGCCAATATTTGGTTCGCAAACCTCATACATGCTTATGGGAGTTACAGATACAATAGTTGCTGGAAGAGCCAATACAACAGATCTCGCTGCTTTAGCAATAGGAAACTCAATCTTCAATCCGCTTTGGTTTGCCCTAAGTGGTGTCCTATTTGCAGTAACACCTATTGTTGCGCAATTATTTGGAGCGAAAAAATTTAATCAGATTGAAGATAAGGTAAGGCAAATATTGTGGATGGCTTTAATGGTTGGCTTAGCGTTATCTTTAATACTTATAAATATTGGTCCAATAATAAAACTACTTCCCATTGATTTAGAGGTTTCAGTCATTACAAGCGAATATTTGAGGGCTATCGCGATAGGTGCTGTTTTTATGGGTTTATTTACATGTCTTAGATGTTTTAGTGAAGGGATGACCTTAACACTTCCTGTTTTTTATGTTGCTTTTACTGGGATGCTAATCAATATCCCGCTAGATATTATCTTGGTAAATGGTTTATTTGGTTTTCCTAAACTTGGTGGAGTGGGATGTGGTTATGCAACTTCTTTAATAGCTATTTTCCAAACTATAGCGATATCTGTTCTTATCATGAAATCAAAACTTTATAAGGACGTAAGAATCTTTAAATCAATTACTTTTCCTAAATTAGAAACCTTTAAAGAAGTTTTTAAGCTTGGTATCCCCATAGGTTTTGGTATTTTTATAGAGCTAAGTATGTTTAGTGGCGCTGCTCTGATAATCAGTGCTCTGGGTGTAGGAGTAATAGCTAGTCATACAATAGCAATCAATATAACGAGTGTATTTTTCATGCTTCCATTAGCATTTGGTCTTGCAACAGCTACGCGAGTTGGTAATCTTATTGGAGAAGAAAGATTGCTGGATGCTGAATTTTCAACCAGAAGTTCTCTTTTGCTCTGTTTTGTAATTGCAATAATTACAACAATTACCATCTATACCTTCAGAGAGTTCTTGGTTTCTCTTTATACAAATGATCCGCAGGTTATTGCTCTTGGAGTTAGTTTATTATTGTATGCAGCTATTTTTCAAATACCTGATGGAGTTCAGATGTCGGCAGTTGGAAGCTTGAGAGGTTTTAAAGATACTTTTGTGCCAATGATATTAATATTAATTTCATATTGGATTATTGCTCTTCCTGCTGGATTTGTTATGACTTACGGGATTATTGGTCCCAAATTGGGAGCTGCAGGAATGTGGATTGGTATGATTTTAGGCCTTTCAGTATTTTGTTTGCTTGGAATTTTACGATTGAAGAAGGTTGTAGGCGCAAACCTCAAGACATCAGTGACTTTATAGTAGAGCCTATTTCAAGAAGATTTTTTGCAACAACAACACCGCTCTCATTTAGTTTTTTAATTTTATCCTCTGCCGTACCCTTGCCTCCAGAAATTATGGCACCTGCATGGCCCATTCTTTTGCCCGGTGGTGCAGTCTGACCAGCAATATATGAAACAACTGGTTTAGTGACATTCTGTGAAATGAATTCAGCAGCTTCCTCTTCAGCGCTTCCTCCAATCTCTCCAACCATGACAATTGCATCTGTTTGATCATCAGATTCAAAAAGTTCCAAAATATCAATAAAAGAAGAGCCAGGAATTGGGTCACCGCCTATTCCAACACAACTAGATTGCCCCAGACCTAAATCAGTGGTTTGCTTAACCGCTTCATAGGTAAGTGTTCCTGATCTAGAAATAATTCCAACTCTTCCAGGAAGATGAATCTCACCAGGCATAATTCCCATTTTCCCAACTCCAGGGGTGATAACACCAGGACAGTTAGGACCAATAAGAGTAATGTCTAAACCATCAACAATCTTTTTTACTTCCAACATATCCAAAGTTGGAACACCTTCTGTTATACAAACAATAAACTTTATTCCAGCTTCTGCGGCTTCGAGAATTGCACCTTTACAAAAGGGGGCTGGAACAAATATTAATGATGCGTTTGGTTGTACTTCTTCAACCGCCTCGTTAACTGAATTAAAAACAGGTAAATCTAAGTGTGAGGTTCCACCTTTTCCAGGAGTTACGCCAGCAACAACATTAGTTCCATATTCTATAGATTGAGATGAATGAAGCGTTCCTTGAGATCCAGTAAAACCCTGAACAAGCACTCTTGTATCTTTATCAATTAGGATACTCATTTTGCAAGCTCCACTGCAGTTCTAGCTGCATCTTCCAAACTATTCTTGCTTTGTATTTTTGAAGACGAATTTGAAAGGATTGATAGTCCTTTTTCTGCACTGTTGCCTTCCAGCCTAACAACGACAGGTATTTCAACTCCTACATCATCAATTGCTGCAACTATACCTTGTGCAATTAAATCACATCTAACAATACCTCCAAAAATATTTACAAGTACTACTTTTACTTCTGGATCATCCAAAATTATTTTAAAAGCTTTTGCTACCCTTTCTTGAGTAGCTGTGCCTCCAACATCGAGAAAGTTGGCAGGATTCCCTTTGAAAAACTTTATTGTATCCATGGTGCCCATTGCTAATCCAGCTCCATTTACCATGCATCCAATATTTCCATCCAATGAAACATAACTTAGATCATATTTTGATGCTTCAGATTCTCTCGGATCTTCTTGAGTGGGATCATGCATTTCTTGTAACTCTTTTTGTCTAAAAAGTGCATTTGAATCGATATTTATCTTTGCATCTAAACAGTGCAAATTGCCATCATCTTTTATTACAAGTGGGTTAATTTCCAAAAGGCTAAGGTCACACTCAAAGAACATTGAAACTGTTTTTCTTACAATATGCTCCATCTGTGAAGATTGAGTCTCATTTAGTTTGAGTGTACTGCATATCTTTTCAATATCGCCTTGTGATACATCTTTACCATTAAGAGATATGGAAGCGATCTTTTCAGGAGTATCCTCGGCAACTTTTTCTATATTTACTCCTCCCTCCGAAGATGCAATTATTGCAACCTCGCGTGAAGATCTATCAACAACTGCACTATAGTAAAGCTCGTCTGCGATATTGGTACATTCCTCAACAAGAATACAGCTTACTAGCTGCCCCTCTTTATCAGTTTGATATGTTACAAGTCTTTTACCTAACCATTTTTTTGTGAAATCCGCTACCTCCTCAATGGTGTCACATAGAGCAACACCTCCGGATTTACCTCTACCGCCTGCATGAACCTGTGCTTTTGCTACCCATCGACTTCCTCCAATATCAGTACATGCTTGCTCAACCTCATCAAGGCTTGTGACAACTTTTCCTTTTGAAACGGGTAAATCATATTTTGCAAAAATTTCTTTGCCTTGATACTCGTGTAAGTTCATTTTCTTTTATTGCCTATATGAATTGCAGAATTATTTGCAGCTAATGCAGCTTCATGAAATGCCTCACTAACTGTTGGATGGCTAAACACAGTTAGGCCTATATCTTCAGCACTAGATCCAAACTCCATTGCTATAACTGCTTGTTGGACAATATCTGCAGCAGAAGGACCAAATACATGAACTCCTAATATTGTGTCATCTTTCTTATCAGCTAAAACCTTAACAGAACCGACTGAATCAGCTGCAGCTAAAGCTCTTCCACTTGCAGCAAATGGAAAACTTCCAATCTTGAACTCCACACCATGATCTTCGAGCTCTTGCTGAGTCTTTCCAACCCAAGCAACTTCAGGATGAGTATAAATAACGTTAGGTACAAGATCATAATTCATTCTAGCCTTTTTGCCTGCAATTCTCTCGGCAACCATTACTCCTTCCTCTGAACCTTTGTGAGCAAGCATTGGTCCTCTAACAATATCACCAACAGCATAAATATTTTCATAATTTGTTTTACAAAAATCGTCAACTTGGACTCTTCCTAACTCATCCAACTCTATTGGAAATGAATCATCTGAGATATCAGCTGTATTAGGTTTTCTCCCCACAGCCACAATCAACTTATCAAAAGAGGCTTTAAGCTCCTCACCTTTTGATTCATAAGAAATTTCAACATCTTTACCATTATCTTTAGCTGAGGTAAGTTTTGATCCTAAATGAATATCTAAACCTTGTTTTTTAAACTCTCGATGGCATTCTTTAGAAATTTGTTTGTCGACAATAGGTAAGAAATCATCCATCGCCTCTATGACTGTAACCTCAGCTCCAAGTCTTGACCATACGCTACCAAGCTCTAAACCAATTACTCCAGCTCCAATTATTCCAAGTCTTTCTGGAACCCTCTCAAAATTAAGTGCTCCTGTGCTATCGACTATATTTTCAGACCATTTTGCAACTGGAATTTCAATTGGATTTGAGCCTGTTGCTAATATTATAAATTTTGTCTCCAAGCTTGTTTTATCTCCATTATTTGAAACTTCTACAAGGTTCTCATTAATAACTTTCCCTCTTCCTGATATTGCTTCGACACCATTTGCTTTAAACAGTCCAGTTATTCCAGTTGTAAGTTTATTAACAACTTCATCCTTTCTTTTCATCATTGAAGGTATATTGACTGATAAATCTTTTAGATCTATTCCATGAGATGCAAAATCTTTTTGAGCTTCGTAGTATTTGTGAGATGAATCCAAAAGAGATTTTGATGGAATACAGCCTACATTAAGGCAGGTGCCTCCATACTTTTGATTTCCTTTTTCATCAGAGGCAAATTCTACGCAAGCTGTATTTAGACCTAATTGGGATGCTTTGATCGCTGCAACATAACCAGCAGGACCGCCTCCAATTACAACAACATCATACATATTTACACCTATAGGTTTAGTAAAAGTTTTTCAGGATTCTCTAATTGCTCTTTTATCGAGACTAGAAATGATACTGCCTCTTTTCCATCGAGCATTCTATGATCATAGCTCATTGCTAAATACATCATTGGTCTAACAACAATTTCTCCATCTACCACAACTGGTCTATCTTCAATTTTATGCATGCCTAAAATAGCAGTCTGTGGCGCATTAAGAATTGGTGTTGATAACAATGATCCAAAGATCCCACCATTAGAAACTGTAAAAGTTCCACCCTGCATCTCCTCAATTGACAATTTGCCATCTCTTGCCTTCTCAGCATATTCTGAGATAGATTTTTCAATTTCAGAAATTGATTTAATATCAGCATCTTTAATTACAGGAACTACTAAACCTCTATCAGTTGAAACAGCAACACCAATATCTTTATAGCCATGATAAACAATATCAGTTCCATCAATACTGGCATTAACTTGAGGGAACTTTTCTAGAGCATTAACAGAGGCAGCTACAAAGAATCCCATAAACCCAAGCTTAACTCCATGCTCTTTAAGAAAATCATCGCCATATTTTGATCTAATATCCTTAATCGGCTTCATATCAACCTCATTGAAGGTTGTTAACATAGCTGTTTCTTGCTGAACCTCAACCAAACGTTTTGCAATTGTTGATCTTAGTCTTGTCATTGGGACTCTTTTTGTTTCTCTATCAAAGCTAGCATTGGTTTTCTCAACCTGTTTTATAATTTCTGAATCTTCCGCTACGTGACTAATAACATCAGCCTTTGTAATTCTTCCATCTTTTCCACTTCCTTGGATTTCAGATGGGTTAAGTTCTTGTTCTTCAATTATTCTTTTTGCAGCTGGCCCTGATTTTTTATTTACCTGATCGCTTTTTGAGGGCACAACTTCTTCAGCTTTCTCTTTTGGCTTTTCTTCGGCAACAACCTTATTTTTGGTTTCCTCAATATCGCCTGAAACAAATTCGCCAATTAATTCAGCACTTAAAACTATTTCTCCCTCATTTTTATGAATTTTTGTTATTTTTCCATCTGAAGGAGCTAATACCTCTAAAACGACTTTATCAGTTTCTATTTCAGCGATAACTTCATCTTGTGATACAGATTCACCCTCTTTTTTAACCCAGTTAGCAATGGTTCCATCAGCTACGGACTCAGGAAAGGTAGGAGACTTTATTTCTTCACTCATTTCATATCTCTTTTAAGTACATTATCAACTAATTCTTGTTGTTGTTGAAGATGTAATTTCATTAAGCCAACTGCAGGCGCAGCGGCGGGAGGTCTTGAAATAGGTTTGAATGAATTTTCTATCTTAAGCTTCTTTAAAACCCTTTCTAATCTGTGACGATGACTGAACCATGCACCTTGATTTCTTGGCTCTTCTTGTGCCCAAATAAACTCCTCAGCATGCGAATATTCTTTTAGGATTTCTTCAACTTCAAAATATGGGAATGGATAAAGTTGTTCAAGTCTGAGTAATGCAACATCAGAGATACCATTTTCTTCTCTAGCTTTTTTTAGATCGTAAAAAACTTTTCCGCTACAAAGTACAACTCTTTTAATATTTTCCTTTGGGAGATCATCTCCAATGATGCAATTAAAGCTTCCGTTTGTAAGCTCAGATAAATCACTTGCCGCTTCAGGTAATCTTAAAAGACTTTTTGGAGTAATAACGATAAGAGGTCTTCGCATTTTTCTTATAGCCTGCCTTCTAAGAAGATGGAAAATCTGAGATGGGGAGCTTGGCATACATACTTGAATATTATTAGCAGCACATAATTGCAAAAATCTTTCTAATCTTGCACTACTATGCTCCGGACCCATCCCCTCAAATCCATGAGGAAGGAGCATAACTAATCCGGAAAGTCTTTCCCATTTGTGTTCAGCACTGACAATAAATTGGTCAATTACAACCTGAGCTCCATTTGCAAAATCACCAAACTGTGCTTCCCATATAACAAGTCCACTCGGCCAAGTTGCTGCATAGCCGTATTCAAAACCAAGAACTGCTTCCTCAGATAATAATGAATCATAAATATCAACCAATGTTTCTCCTTCCTTTGCAATTGAATCAAGTGATATAAATCCTTCTCCATTTTCCTGATCAAAGATAACTGCATGGCGATGATCAAATGTACCCCTTCTGACATCCTGACCAGTGAATCTTATTGGATATCCCTCTCTAAGAAGGCTTGAGTATGCCATCATTTCAGCAAATCCCCAGTTGAGTTTTACGTCTCCCTGTGACATTTTTATTCTGTCATCAAAAATTTTCTTTACTTTTTTCTGTAATGAAAAATCTGCAGGAGTCTTAACAATTTCTAAAGCATTTTTTTCAATTTCTTTTTGAGGAATGGAAGTAGTTACATCCTCATACCATTTTTTGTGCATAAATGGCTCCCAGTCAAACCACTGATCATCATTAGACCTTGGAGCCAAGTTAGGAGTAACGGATTCACCGTTTTCTATTTGTTTTCTATATAATTTTTTAAAATCTTTTATTTCGTTATCAGAAATTATTGATTCAGCAGTTAAATGTTCTTCGTAAATATCTAAAACGGTTTGATGACTTTTTATGGCTTTATACATTAAAGGTTGAGTTGAAGAAGGGTCGTCAGCTTCGTTATGACCACTCCTTCTATAACAAACTAAGTCAATAACTATATCTTTCTTGAAATTATCTCTGTATTCGCATGCTAATTCTGAAACATAAACAACTGCTTCGGGATCATCAGCGTTTACATGAATTATTGGAGCCTCAATAAATTTACTTATATCTGTAGAGTATCTTGTCGATCTAGCGTCTCTAATGTGGCTTGTTGTGAAACCTATTTGATTATTTACAACTACATGAATAGTGCCCCCTACTCCGTATGCTCTAGTCTGAGACATTTGGAGGGTTTCCATTACAACTCCTTGGCCAGAAAATGCTGCATCTCCGTGAATAAGAATAGGAACAACTCTATTTTTAAATGTATCTCCTAATCTATCTTGTCGGGCTCTTACAGAGCCAACAACAACCGGATTTACAATTTCTAAATGTGAAGGATTATTTGTTAGGGATACGTGGACATCTCCATAATCAGTCCTAATATTTGAAGAGTATCCTAAGTGATATTTTACATCTCCAGTGCTTGATCCTTTAAGATCAAAGTCCTCTTCAAAAGCTTCGAAAAGCTCTTTCGAAACTTTTCCTAAAACATTTACTAATAAATTTAGCCTTCCTCTGTGCGCCATTCCAAAACAGATTTGCTCAGCACCATTTTTTGATGTTGTCTTAATAAGTGTATCTACAAGTGGAATAAGTGATTCACATCCATCAATACCAAATCTTTTCATGCCTGGATATTTAGAAGAGAGGAACTGGGCTAGCCCTCTTGCAGAGATTAATCTTTTAAGGATTTCTTTTTTTCTTTCTTTATTTGGGATTTTATGATCTGAGTTTTCAAACTTTTCAATAATCCAGCTTCTTTCTCTTTTGTTTGATATATGCTGAAATTCAATACCAATATTTTTACAATAAGTTTCTTTTAATTCATCTATTAAATTATTTACTTCGTATTCAGCATTACTTCCTATTGGGAAGTCGCAATTAACTCTGCTTGAAAGATCATCTGAGTTAAATAATCCTTCTGTTTTGTGTAAATCTGAGTGAATAACTTTTTCAGCAATACCAAGAGGATCTAAGTCTGCAGCAGTGTGCCCATAGTCCCTGTAGGCTTTGATTAAAGTTTGAATCTTTGCTTCTAGAGGATTTCTTTCTTGAGAAATAAGTTTAGCTTTAGGTGCAGATCTCCTTGATACATTCTGAAAGTGTTTTATAACATCTAGATGAGAACTGTCTTTTTGGGATCCATTTTGGAACGGTAAATCATTAAAGTAAGTTTTCCACTCCTCTGAAATTGAATCGGGATCTTGTAAATAACTCTCATATAAATCCTCTAAATATGAGAGGTGTCCGCCAGATGTATGTGAGTCACTCATATACTCTGACATAGTCTTTTTCATCAGCTCACTCCAAACCTACAACCTTTATTTTTTCTTCTTTAGTACCAGTCAAAAGCATTGATTTAATCTCACCTATTGCTTTATTTGGATTTAAACCTTTAGGACATACATTGACACAATTCATAATGCCATGACATCTATAAACACTGAAAGGGTCACCTAACTCTTCAAGTCTTTCCTGTTTTTTTGTATCTCTGCTATCTGCTAAAAATCTATAAGCTTGAAGAAGTGCAGCAGGCCCAACAAATTTATCTGGGTTCCACCAAAAAGATGGGCAACTTGTGGAGCAACATGCACATAATATACATTCATATAAGCCATCAAGCTTATCTCTGTCTTGTGGAGATTGAAGCCGTTCTTGGACTGGAGGCTCTGAGTCAGACTGAAGAAATGGCTTAATCTTTTCATATTGATTATAAAACTGAGTCATATCAACAATTAAATCTCTTATCACCGGAAGTCCAGGAAGTGGTCTGAGCTCTAATTTATTTCCCCTTAAAACATCTGACAAGGGGGTTATGCAAGCTAAACCATTCTTGCCATTGATATTCATTCCATCTGAACCGCAAACACCTTCACGACATGATCTTCTATAAGAAATTGAAGTGTCTTCTTCTTTTAGAAGATTTAATAAATCAAGCACCATAATGTCTTTTTCAGGCTTGGTTATGGTGTATTTTTTCATGTAAGGAAACTCATCCTTTTCAGGATTATATCTATACAAACTTACATTCAGTTCCATTAATAGGACCTCATTTTAGGAGGGAAAGCCTTAACCTGTTTTGGTTCGTAATTTACTTTTCTCTTGGAAATATCTTTTTTCGTTGGATCATATAGAGAATGACAAAGCCAATTTTCATCATCTCTATCTGGAAAATCATCTCTTGCATGAGCGCCTCTGCTCTCTGTTCTTTTTAGTGCTGAAATAGCAGTTGCCTGAGCAACCTCAAACAGATTTTGTAATTCAAGTGCTTCAACTCTGCTGGTATTGAAAGAAACGCTTTTGTCTTTAAGGTGCAAGTTATCAACTTTAAATTTGATTTCTTCTAGCTCTTTAA
>CAXGZN010000009.1:0-19111 GCA_964014565.1 uncultured Gammaproteobacteria bacterium | reverse complement strand
TTGCATCATGCAAAAGATTTGAAAGACAGCCAACAACTATATTTAGCTTTGCTGAAGGCACCAGAAACAATCCAAAAAAACATGCTGAGCAGAATTCTCCATATAAAAATTTACTTGCACCAAAGATAGGTGGTATTGCGTTAGGTCTATCTGCTGTTCCTAAAATTGATTATCTTTTGGACTACACAATTGTATACAAATCAAAGAAAAGATCGTTTTGGGATTTTTGTATTGGTGATCTATCAGATGTAAAGGTTTTTGTGAAAAAGTTGAGGATCCCAGAAAGTTTAAAAAGAAGAGATTACCTCAATGATCCCTCATATCGAACTGAGTTTCGGGATTGGCTTGACGATATTTGGGTTGAAAAAGACAAGCTTATAGATTCAGTTAAATTCTAGGGGTTCCTTAGAAACTAACCATCCATTCTTATCTGCATATAGCCAAGAATCTTCACTTAAAATAACACCACCAAAAATAACATCTTCACCAAGAAAACCCTTATTATTTTTGTTAGTCTTGGTTGTTGTTGATCCAAGGGCCAAGATTCCTAAATCCATCTCCTTAAGAAGTTCAACATCTCTTACATACCCAGCAACAAAAATTCCATTCCACTCATTATCAATAGCTTTTTGAGCAATTTCATCTCCAATCATTGCCGCATGACTTATCAAATTTGAGTTAATTACAAGCACCTTTCCCTTGCCATTAGTACCAAGTATTTCCTTCACTTTAGAATTATCATCGTGACAGGTAACAGTTTTAATTTGCCCAAAAAAGATGTCTCTGTTTCCAAAAGATTTCATTGATTCAAATCCTTGAAAAACTTTTTTTTGATACTTATCTTTGAGATCTGGAGTTGAAAACATTTTTAAATTATTACTGTTTTATATTTTCCATGCAAATAAAAAACTGGGTTAAAATAAAATTCTAAAGATAGGAAAAAAAATGAAATCACAAATTTGCGAATTATTAAATATAGAGTTTCCAATGGTTGCTTTTAGTCATTGTAGAGATGTTGTTGCTGCTGTTTCAAAAGCTGGAGGTATGGGAGTCTTGGGAGCTGTCGGACTATCTCCAGAAAAGCTTGAGGTAGAGCTTAATTGGATTGATGAGCATGTTGATGGTAAACCATATGGAGTTGATGTTCTTGTGCCTAATTCTTACGTTGGTAAAGGTGAAAACCTAACTACTGATGATCTTAGAGCTATGATTCCTCAAGAACATAGGGAATTTAGAGCTGATGTTCTAGAAAAACATGATATTGAGGCAAATGATTTGAGATCTGATGCTGACTCACAAAGAAGTGAGCAAAATTCAAACCAAGTCCTTGGAGCTGGTCTAGATGGAGCTAAAGAAGTGCTTGAAGTTGCTTTTTCACATCCTATAGGCCTTGTTGCAAATGCTCTTGGAGTCCCACCAAAATGGATGCTTGATATGGGCAAAGAACACAATGTTCCCGTTGCTGCGCTAATTGGTGCAAAACAACATGCAGTTAAGCAAGTTGAGGCAGGAGTGGATATCATTGTGGTATCAGGCACAGAGGGAGGTGGTCATTGTGGAAGCGTTTCAACAATGGTTCTTGTTCCCGAAGTAAGAAGAGCACTAAAACCTTACGGAGATGTTCCCATTCTTGCCGCTGGCGGAATCTGTACTGGAGAACAAATGGCAGGAGTTATGGCGATGGGTGCTGATGGAGTATGGTGCGCATCTGTATTTCTTCCAACAACAGAAGCGGAAACATCTGATAATGTTAAAGAAAAAATGATTGCTGCTTCATCAAGTCACACAGTTAGATCAAAAAGTAGAACGGGGAAGCATTCTAGACAGTTAAAATCTCCATGGGTTGATGCATGGGAATCAAAAGATGCACCAGAGCCTCTGCCTATGCCTCTTCAAACTATGGTGAGTGAGCCAGCTTTAAGAAAAGTAGCTGATCAAGCAGCAATTGGTCATGAAGGCGCAAAACAACTTGAAACCTACTGGGTTGGTCAAGGAATTGGACTGGTAAATGAAACCTTAAGCGCTGGTCAAACTGTTCAAAAGTTTAAAGAGGAATTCGTTGAGTCTTATGAAAGAGTTAATGGTTTCTTTTCAGACTAAATAGATAGTTGGTTCCTTCAATTGAATAGCATTAAGAGTATATTTAAAAATATATTTTATTTGCTGTTTTTACTGTTAATAACTCTTTTAGTTCTTCTTTCTTTCAAACTTATAAAACCTGTTGAGCAAATAAAAATAAATAAGGTCTTATCAAGTGAAGTTAATAATTTAAATATAGATGGGCAAGAATTTAGAGATCTTAATAAGAATGGGCAATTAGATATTTATGAAGATCATAGAAATTTACCACGAGATCGTGCCAATGATCTTTTAAGGAAAATGACTCTTGAAGAGAAAGTTGGTCAAATGTTTCACCCTCCTTTTATTCTCAAACCAGATTTATTGATGTTTCTTTATGAAATTGCAATAAGAGGGAATTCATCAACGGAATCACAAATAGTTTTTGATCATATTACTCATTTCAATCTTTATGGGAACCCTAGCCCAGCTGAGTTAGCAAAAAAGATAAATTCTCTTCAAAAAACTGCATCTAGGTCTAGATTAGGTATCCCAATAACAATTAGCTCAGATCCTATTCATGAAGTTCCAAAAGGTGGAGGTGTAGCATCTTTTTCTGTTGATGGTTTCTCAAAGTGGCCATCTCAATTGGGATTTGCTGCAACATCAAATCCAAAAATAATTAGAGAATTCGCAGAAATTGTTAGGGAGGAGTACTTGGCTGTAGGCATCAGAACAGCTTTACATCCAATGTCAGATCTAGCAACTGAACCAAGATGGGCTAGAAACTTTGGTACCTTTGGGTCAAATGCTGAGATGTCCTCAAAAATGACCATTGAATACATGAATGGCTTTCAACAAAAAGACATCAGTAATAATAGCGTTTTGACAATGGTGAAACATTTTCCAGGGGGCGGACCACAAGAAAACGGACTTGATCCACATCTTTTTAGCGGAAGAAACCAAATCTATCCAGGAGATAATTTTGAATATCATTTATTGCCCTTCCGAGAGGCAATAAAAAATAATCTTAAAGTTGTAATGCCATATTATGGCATTCCCGTTGGTCAAACAGATGAGGATGTTGCTATGGCGTTCAATAGCTATATTCTTAAAGATCTTCTAAGAGAGGAGCTGAAATTTGATGGAGTAATTTGTTCTGATTGGGGGATCATTACTGGAAGACATTGGGGAGTTGATGAGCTTTCAATTGAACAAAGGTATGAAAAGTCTATTAAAGCTGGAATCGATCAATACGGAGGAGAAAAAGATACAAACTATTTAATAGATCTTGTAAAAAATGGTCAAATTACAGAAGTCAGAATTGACGAATCTGTAAGAAGAATCCTTTTAAATAAATTTGAATTAGGTCTTTTTGATAACCCCTATGTAAATGAGGAGCTTGTCCAGTACAAAGTCAATACACAAGATAATATCGAAGCGGGCTTAGAGGCACAAAGAAAATCAATAGTTCTGCTGGAAAATAATGGGATATTACCCCTAAAGAAAGGATCGAGAATATTCGTGGATGGCTTAAACGAAGAAGAAGCAAGAGAATTTGGTGAAATAGTAAAAGATCCAGATGATGCCGATGCAGTCATTATGTATATTCATACTGTATTCAATGGAAATCAAGAATCTGGATTAAATCGAGTTTTTGATAATTTTCTAAGTACATTGTTCCCAAATGGAGACTTAAATTTCAATCAAGAGATAAGTAAAAAAATTGAAGCCTATTCAAATAAAAAGGAGCTTATTATAGTTGTTGATCTCAATAGACCAGCAATTCTTAAAAATATCAAGGAGAGTTCTTCTGGTTTGATTGGAACTTTTGGTGTTCAAGATCGGATAATTTTTGAGGGACTGTTTGGAGAATTTAACCCATCAGGTAAGTTACCTTTTGAAATACCCTCCTCAATGGAATCAGTACTTAATCAGAAGGAAGACTTACCAGATGACTCTGCAAACCCAACTTATGAATTTGGGTATGGGATTTCTTATTAAATTGAACCTTTTCTAGGAATAAACTCTAATACGGTTGCATTTATACAATATCTTGGCAATCCATTTGGGCCATCATCAAAAACATGACCTAGATGAATGTCAGATGACATAGATCGAATTTCAGTTCTTCGCATGCCATAACTATTATCAGGTTTTTCGTAAACTGAGCCCTCTACTGGTCTTGTAAATGAAAGCCATCCTGATCTTGATACAAATCGATCTCTAGTATCGAATAGAGGCTCTCCGCTTAACTTATCTATAAATACGCCATCTGGAGTATTTTTAAAGATTTCATATTCCTTACAAAATCTTGCATCAGTCCCATTATTAAATGCAACATCATATGCTTCTGAGTCTCCTAATTTAAATTTTCCAAGCATCAAATAAAAATCTTTTTGATTAATATAGCCTTGATGTGAAAAAACCTCTTTACCATCTTCTAAGAAGATTACAGATGGAGTTGCCCAAGTGGGAGTATTAATTTCTAAGTCATGCAATTGATCGGATGTTCTATAAGACATGGGGATGCTGCCTTTGTATTCATTTGTTACATCAAGCTTTAATTTCTCACAATAGGGACAATAATTTTGTGAATCCAGGATCAATATTTGCTTACCGATTAGCAGATCTTGATTATCTAAAATATCTTTTTCTTCTTCATTGAATACAACACCAGTTGATAAGTCTGGGCAATAACCGTTAGGATTTTTCTTTAAATAATCCTGATGATAGTTTTCAGCTAAATAAAAATTGTCTAATGGCTCTATAAGGGTAACTACTTTCCCATAACCCGCATCAAAAAGAAGAGATTGATACTCATTCAAGATATCTTCAGCAAGTTTTCTTTGAGTTTCATTTGAAAATAGGATCACTGATCTGTACTGAGTTCCAATATCATTACCTTGTCTATTAAGTTGTGTTGGATCATGGGTTTCAAAGAAATGTTTTAGAATTTCATCAAGTGAAATTGCATTACTGTTAAAAGTTACTTTGACTACCTCTGCAAAATTATTTTCATTATATTTGTTCTTAATCTGGATGATAGATCTATAATTTGGACTCACTCCATACCCATTTGCATAACCTGAAACTGCATCAATAACTCCATCCAGGGATTCATATCCCTTTTCAGCGCCCCAGAAACAACCTGAGCCGAGATGAATGGTTTGAATATGGTTAGTTTTATTTGCATATACAAAAGAGTTTGCAAATAGGATAAGTGAAAAAAAAGTAACTAATCTAAGTTTCAGGTTCATATTTAAAGCCTTTGCTTTTTATAAAAGCAGGTCTAGAAAACAGATTATCTGTCCATCGCTTAATATTTGGCTTAAATGCTTGCTCTATACCTAGAGCTTCAGCAAGGTTGATTGCATAACTGACACATATATCAGCCAAGGTAAAACGGTTTGAGCACAAATACTCTCTGTTATCTAGGGTTTTTTCTAGAAGTTTCAACCTTGACACAAACCATCTGCTATATCCCTCTACTGCTGCATCAGCAACGCCTGGCTCTTGGAGTTTATATCTTAGAACAACAGTTTGTGGAAATGTCAGAGTTGCATCAGAATGAAATAGCCAATTTAAGTAATTTGGGTAATCATCTTCGTCGGGCATAACTTGAAGATCGCTTGGGCCATATTTTTCTACTAAGTACTGAGAAATTGCAACAGATTCGGTCATTTTTACAGATCCATCAACCATGAATGGAACAGTACCTAGCATATTGGTTTCTAGATATTCTTTCATAAAAACTCTTGGAGGAAATGGCATCATTATCAACTCATAATCTAAGCCCATTTCTTCTGCTGTCCAAATTGGTCTCACCCCTCTTGAATTCTCACAACTATAAATTTTTATTGCCATCTTAATTTCCTTATTTTTACTATTATTAATATAATATCATCTCTCAAATTGCATTATGAAAAATAAGAATTTAGCCCCCGTTTTGAAATCAAACATTGATCAGAACTCCTCACAATTTCAAGAAAATAAAGAGGTAATGCTCAATAAATTGGAATTTCTAGATGATCTTCTAGATCAAGTAGAGCTTGGTGGAGGTAAACACCATCACGAAAGATTAGCAAAAAGAGGAAAAATGCCTGTCAGGGAAAGAGTGATGAAAGTTCTCGATCCTGATACACCATTTCTTGAGATTAGTCCTTTTGCAGCATATGGAACTGACTACACAGTTGGTGGTGGTTGCGTTAGCGGAGTTGGTGTTATTGCAGGGGTTGAGTGTGTGATATTTGCCAATGATCCATCTGTTAAAGCTGGAGCAATGACAGTTTATGTTGGTGAAAAATGGGCAAGAGCAATTGAGATAGCAAGAGTTAATCAAATCCCATTCATAAGTTTTGTTGAGTCTGCTGGTGGAGACCTGAGCATGGGAACCGGCAGTAAAAGTGGCCAGGCTCCTATAGCGCCAACACTTCATACAACTCATTTTGCTGCTACGGGAAGATTCTTTTATGAAATGACCGAGCTGTCAAAATTACGTATTCCCGTGATTTCTGTTGTTTTTGGATCATCTACTGCTGGCGGTGCATATCAACCAGGAATGTCAGATTACAATATTTTTATAAAAGACCAATCAAAAGTATTCCTTGCTGGTCCTCCTCTAGTAAAAATGGCTACTGGAGAAGAATCTGATGATGAAACTCTTGGAGGTGCAAAAATGCATTCAGAAACCTCTGGCTTGTCAGACTATCTTGCTGAGGATGAGATGGATGCACTTAGGATTTGTAGAGAAGTTGTTTCACACCTTAATTGGGAAAAGAAAGGTCTTGGTCCAATAAAAGAATCTAAAAGTCCTAAATATGATCAAGATGATCTTCTTGGATTGATTAGCGAGGATTTGAAGTCTCCCGTTGATATTAGAGAGATTATTTCTAGAGTAACCGATGGTTCACAATTTGAGGAATTCAAACCTCTTTATGGTCAAACTATGATTTGTGGATGGGCTTGTATTCATGGCTATCAAGTTGGTGTGCTAGGAAATAATGGGCCAATTTATCCAGAATGTGCTGAAAAGGCAGCTAGCTTCATTCAGTTATGCAATAAAAGAGATATCCCCTTGATTTTTTTACAAAATGTAACAGGTTTCTTAGTAGGTAAGGATTTTGAGAGGCAGGCAATCATTAAAAAAGGTTCGCAAATGATAAATGCTGTATCAAATTCAACAGTTCCTCATATAACCATAATTGTTGGCGCTTCCTATGGTGCAGGAACCTATGCAATGTCTGGAAGAGCATACAACAATCGTTTCACCTTTTTATGGCCGACTGCAAAAATTGCTGTGATGGGTCCAGAGCAAATCGCAGGAGTCATGTCTATAGTCAGGAAAGCGAAAGCAATGAGGACTGGCGAGAAATTTGATGAAAAAGCAGATGCAGAAATTGTAAAGATGGTTGAAGACGCTGCAGAGAGAATGTCACATGCTTTAGTAGCAAGCAGTATGCTAACAGATGATGGAATTATTGATCCAAGAGATACAAGAAAGATAATTGCTTTTTGTTTATCAATTTGTAACAACACTCCAGTAGAGGGTGCCAAAGAGTATGGAGTGTTTAGGTTGTAATGTTTGATTCAATTTTAGTTGCAAATAGAGGAGAAATTGCTTTAAGGATAATGAGAACTGCTCAAGCAATGGGTATCCAAACTATTGCAATTTATGTTGAAGCAGATAAGGATGCGCCTCATGTAAGGTTTGCTGATAAAGCAGTACTTCTTCCAGATGGAGGATATCTTGATATAGATGCAGTTTTAGATGCAGCACAAAAAAGTAGTGCTGGCGCTATTCATCCTGGTTATGGTTTCTTATCTGAAAATTCTGAATTCGCTAAAAGAGTCATTAAAGAAAAGATTGTTTGGGTTGGGCCATCTCCTAAAGTTATTTCTGTAATGGGTGATAAATTAAAAGCTAAAGAGCTTGCTATAAAAGCTAGCGTTCCTACCCTTCCAATGACCTCAAACGAAAAAGAAGTCAAAAATATTGGATACCCGCTTCTAATAAAAGCAGCTGCAGGTGGAGGCGGAAAAGGAATGAGAGTAGTTACTGATAAAAAAGATCTACAAGAGTCTCTTGAAGGCGCGAAAAGAGAGGCTTTATCAGGTTTTGGAGATGAGAGGGTTTTTATTGAAAGATATGTAGAAAAATCTCGACATATAGAAATCCAAATTCTGGGAGACTCTCACGGCAATGTTATTCATCTTGGTGAAAGAGAATGCTCAATCCAAAGAAGACATCAAAAAATAATTGAGGAATCTCCATCTCCAAGGATAACTGAAGAGATAAGATTCGCAATGGGTAATGCAGCAGTTGATCTTGCAAAAAAAATTAAATACGAGTCTGCGGGAACTGTTGAATTTCTTTTTGATGATAAAAGTGGAGAGTTTTGGTTCCTAGAGGTTAATACAAGATTGCAAGTTGAACACCCAGTTACGGAAGAAGTTACCGGAATAGATTTAGTAGCTGAACAACTAAAAATTGCTAGAGGTGAAGAATTACAGTTCTCACAAGAAGACATTGAGTGGACAGGGTCTTCAATAGAGGCTCGTCTGTATGCTGAAAATCCAAATAATGATTTTTTGCCTGAAACAGGAAAAATGTTTGCCTACGAACAAGCTGAAAATGATTTTATGACTAGGTGGGATTCTGGTGTTCATAAAGATTCAGTTATTGGTACTAATTTTGATCCGATGCTTGCAAAAGTTATTTCCTATGGTGAAACAAGAGAGGATGCTGCAAGGGTTTTAGCTAAATCTCTTGAAGATTCTCATATTGGCGGTGTTATTACTAATAAAGATTTTTTAATTGCAACACTAAGATCTGATGAGTTTTTAAAAGGAAATACAACAACGGATTTCATAGAGAGAGTTAAACCACCAAGAGTAAAAAACCTTACTAATGATGAGCTTAATCTTGCACTTACAACTGCAGCCATGTGGAAACAAATGAGAAATAGGATCTCTTCAGATATTGCACCTTATATTCCATCCGGGTGGACAAATGGAAGACTTCCAAATCCTAATATTACATTTCTCCTCGATGGTGATGAAATATTCGTTGAATATAAGTTGATAAATAAAAATAAATTCCTAGTTTTCAATTCAGAAGTTGAGGTAGTTGATATCGATGATAAATATATAGATCTTGTTTTTGACGGTGTAAGAGTCAAATCTAGAATTTCTGAGGATGCTGAATTTATATTAGTTCATATTCCAAGCGGTGATGTATCTTTTGAAGTTAAACCTAGATTTTCAATGCCAGGTCTTGAGGTACAAGCCGGTGGATTGGTAGCTCCAATGCCAGGCAAAGTAGTCGACTTAAAAGTAAAAAAAGGATCAAAGGTAAAATCTGGAGAGACTCTAGTAATTCTAGAGGCTATGAAAATGGAACATTCTATAAAGGCAAGTGAAGATGGAGTTATTTCTGATATCTTTATCAAGGAAAATGATCAGGTCGAGAATGGTGCCGTTTTGATGGTAGTTGATTCTTAAAAGTGGGTTCTGAAGTAATAAAAATAGCAAATTGTAGTGGTTACTATGGTGACAGATTATCTGCAGCCAAAGAAATGGTTGAAGGAGGTCCAATTGATGTCCTAACTGGTGATTACTTGGCAGAACTTACTATGACTATTCTTTTTAACCAAAAGCTGAAAAGAGGAGATGATAAAGGATATGTCGGTACATTCCTTAAACAGCTAAAAGATGTTGCAAAAACGTGTAAGGAAGAAGAAATAAAGATTGTTACTAATGCTGGAGGCTTGAATCCAAAGTCTATGGCAAATGAAATTCAAAATATCTTAAGTGAATTAGGTTTAGAGATGCAGGTAGCATATATCGATGGCGATGATTTAATGCCAAGAATGAGCGATCTTCAAAACAGTGGTGAGGAGTTTATAAATATCGATAAAGAAATTTCTCTTAAAGATTCTGGCTATACTACATTGACAGCTAATGCTTATCTAGGTGCATGGGGGATAAAAGAGGCTTTAGATAGAGGTGCTGAAATTGTGGTTTGCCCTCGTGTCACAGATGCAGCAGTAGTAATTGGTCCAGCTGCATGGAAATTTAATTGGAAAAGAGATGACTTTGATCAACTTGCAGGCGCTCTTGCTGCTGGTCACATAATTGAATGTGGCTGTCAGGCAACAGGAGGCAATTACGCTTTCTTTGAAGAAGTTCCAAGTTTTGAAAATGTTGGTTTCCCAATTGCTGAAATTCAATCTGATGGCAGTTTCTATATAACAAAACATCCAGGTACCGGTGGTTTGGTCTCAACAGGAACTGTGACTGCTCAGCTTTTGTATGAGATTAGTTCACCTGCCTATATTAATCCTGATGTGGTAGCTCATTTTGATACTTTAAAAATAGAGGATGTTGATAAAGATAGGGTATTTGTTTCGGGCTGCAGAGGCAGCTCTCCTCCAAATAAACACAAAGCATGTATTAATCTGGCTGGAGGTTATAGAAATGGTATGGATCTAATCTTAACTGGGCTTGATATTGAAAAAAAAGCTCAAGCATTTACAGATACTCTCTTTAATCTTGTTGGTGGTAGAGAGCAGTTTGATGAAGTACGAACAGATCTTCACAGAACGGATAAAGAAAATCCAAACTCAAATGAAGAGGCAATGGCAACACTTTCTCTTTCAGTAAAATCAAAGGATCCTGATTTAGTAGGTAGACTTTTTAGCGCAAAGATTGTTGAACTTTCTCTTGCTAACTATCCAGGCTTTTTTGCTCAAGGCGGTGTAAAGGCTAGCGGTCCTGTAATTGTTTATTGGCCTGCATTAGTAGAAAGTAAGCATATTAAAGAAGTGGTTCACTTAAATGATGAGGTGTTCGAGATTACTCCAACAAGCGAGTTAGGACTCGATGATATTTACTATCAAAAAGAACCTGTAGATATTCTCCCCTGCCCTGAGGATGAATTAGAAAAAATAGCTTTTGGAAGGATTTTTGGGACTAGGTCTGGAGACAAAGGCGGATGTGCCAATTTAGGAGTGTGGGCAAAGACTGATATGGCTTTTTCTTTTCTTAGTTCTTATTTATCCGTTGAAAAGCTAAAAGAGCTCCTTCCAGACTTATCTGAATTCAAAATTGAAAGATATGATCTTCCAAATATAAAGTCATTAAATTTTTATATTCATGGCATTCTGGAAGATGGAATTTCTTCTAATAATAGAAAAGATGGACAAGCAAAATCACTTGGTGAATACTTAAGAGCTAAACATATTGAAGTTCCTAAGATACTAAAAAAAGAAATTAAAAATGGATAATAAGAATTTATCTTTAGAAGGACTAATCTTTGAGGCAATTGAATTGTCGGTTGTAAATAATATTATGTGTATTACTCTGAATAGGCCTGAAAAAAAGAATGCCATTAATCCAGTAATGGCCAATGAAATTATTTATTCGTTGGCATTTGCTGCTCAGGAAAGAGACATAAGAGTTGTAGTAATAAAAGCAAATGGTGATGTTTTTTGTGCTGGTGGTGATCTTGGGACTATGTCGGGTAAATCATCTGAAAGCTCTTCGAATGTGCCATCACTCGGGGGTGGAACTGAAGAAATAAGCCTTAGAATAAGAAGTTTGAATAAGCCAGTGATTTGTGAAATACAGGGCCCTGTTCTTGCTGGCGCTCTTCTTATGGTTACAAATTCAACTCATGCAATTGCTGTTGAAGAAGCTACTTTTTCTGCGCCTGAGATTAAAAGAGGAATTTGGCCTTTCATGGTGATGGCTGGTCTATTTAGAGTTATGCCTAAAAGACAAGGTCTAGATTTTATTATGAGAGGCAATAAAATTAGCTCTCATGATGCTGAAAGATTTGGTCTTGTTAACAAGGTTGTTCATAAAGAGGAGCTTAGTAAAGAAGTTAATAAGATTGCATCCGAACTTTCTAAACTAGCTCCGGGAACAATGAAATTAGGACTTGAAGCATATAATCATCAAGATAAAATGGATTTTGATGAAGCTGTTCCTTTCCTTAAAGAGCAGCTAGAAAAATGTCTAAAAAGTGATGATGCAAAAGAAGGTATTACAGCATTTTTAGAAAAAAGAGATCCAGACTGGAAATAAAAAAATGAAAGTATTTAATAAATTATCTCCAAATGATGAACAACTTAATGGTTTTGTGGAAGGAGACGTAGAGACTCCAATTGCTATGGTAAATCTCCTTAAATTTAAAGAAAAGGCAGAGTATGAGGATGGTAGAGAGACTAATTTATCTGGTGCTGAGGCATATGCTATTTATGGAGAAAAAGTTCAAGAATGTCTTAAGAAGGTTGGTGCTGAAATGACTTTCTCTGGTGTGGTTAGCAGACTAATGTTGGGAGAAGTTGAGGATCTGTGGGACTCTGTTGCAATAGCAAGATATCCAAGTAGAAAAGCAATGCTTGAAATGATTATGGATCCCTATTACCAAGAGATTGAAAAACACCGATCAGCAGGTCTTGAGGGTCAACTAAATATTGAAACAAAGTACTTCTAATGGATTTAAATTATGGTCCACAATATGAAGACTTTAAAAAAGAGGTTCAATCTTTTTGTAATGAATATAAGGATCTAAGATTTGTCGATAGCTCCCAATCACCTCTTGCATCAGATGGAAAAGGGAAACATGGTCCAGAGCTTACAAGGGCTGACTGGCAAAAGTTGCTGATTGAAAGAGGATATTTTGCAAGGTCAGTACCAAAAGAATATGGTGGATATGGTGGCGATCCGGACATTATAAAATCAAGAATAATAGCAACAGAGTTCTCTAAAGCTAAAGTTCCCTCAGGAATGGGTGGACAAGGAATTGATATGCTTGTCCCTACTCTCCTGGAGCTGGGAACAGAAGAGCAAAAACAAAAATATATCATGCCAACCCTTCATGGGGAGATGATTTGGTGCCAAGGCTACTCTGAGCCAAATGCAGGAAGTGATCTTGCAAGTCTTCAAACAAAAGGAGAGCTCATTGATGATGAGTGGGTCATAAATGGCCAGAAGATCTGGACTAGTACTGCTCAATATGCCCAAATGATGTTTTGTCTTGTGAGAACTGAGCCTGATGCTCCAAAACATGGTGGTATTAGTTATTTGCTTATTCCAATGGATACACCTGGAATAGAAATAAGACCTTTAGTTGATATGACTTTAAAAGCTGGATTCAATGAGGTTTTTTTTACAGATGTAAAAGTTCCAGCAACAAATATTGTTGGAAATAGAGGTGAAGGTTGGGCTGTTGCAAATGCAACCTTAAGCCATGAGAGAGGTTCTCTTGCTGACCCAAATGCCACAATGAATAGAATCAATATGCTTATTGATCTAATGAAAGAAGAGTCAATTGATGGGAAGAAACTTATTGATATTCCAGTCTACAGAGATAAACTAATGGCGCTTCAAGGAAAAGTAGTTGCTTTTCAATCTCACAGTCTTAGAACTCTATCTTCAAAAATTAATCCTGGGCAAGATGTGAAACTAGGAAAAATGATCCAAAAATTGGTTGGGACAGAATTAAGGCATGAACTAGAAGGATTTGCTATCGATATCATGGGAGAAATAGGAACATTATATGAACAAAGTCCCCTTTTAAGAGATGGCGGGAGTTGGCAATTCATATACATGTATTTCTTAGGTCTAATAATTGGCGGCGGAACAAGTCAAATTCAAAAAAATATTATCTCTGAAAGAGGTCTTGGAATGCCCCGTGAACCGAAGGTTAAGGATAATTAAAATGTATTTTGGACTCTCAGAAGATCAAGAATTTTTTCAAGAAAACATAAAGAAATTCTTAGATGACAACGCATCAGTAGATGTTATAAGGAAGATTGCAACGGATCATCCTGAGCATCAGAAAGATATTCAAGAAGGTCTTGTTTCTCTTGGTATCAATAGCTTGTTAGTACCTGAAGAATACGGTGGGTTAGGTCTTAATATTCTCTTTGCAACAGCTGTAAGTCAGGCATTAGGGTCAGGAATTGCACCTTCTGCATTTATAGGATCATATGTTATGGCTCCAATCGCTATTTTGAATGGTGGCTCTGAGGACCAAAAGAAACTTTATCTTCCTGATATAGCCTCTGGAAAAATTAGTTTTGCTGTGGGTTTTTCTGAATTCATTGGTGCCAGAGAAAATTGTGAGATTATCTTTAAAGATGGCAAACTAAATGGAAGATCAATTTTTGTATTAGATTCTAGAGATGCTTCACATATTATGGTCGCTGACAAAGATGGAAAGATTTATATTGCATCTATGAACTCTGAGGGTTTAACTAAAAACCATCTCACTACTGTAGACAAAACTAGATCTTTTTCTGAAGTAATATTTAAAGAAGTTGAGGTTGAATTACTAGAAAAATCTAAAGGCACTCTTAATCCTATTCAAAAGTCTATAGATGCTGGAAGAGTAGCTTTAGCAGCAGATACTGTAGGTGCAGCTCAAGAAATGATAAATAAAGCTGTTGAGTACTCAAAGGAAAGAAAACAATTTGGTAGAGTTATAGGTTCATTTCAAGCCGTTAAGCATATGTGTGCTGAAATGACTGCGGACCTTGAGCCTTGCTATGCGATGGTTTGGCACGCAGCTCATTGCATAGATGAAGATGAAGAGGATTCAAGATTTATGTCATGTCATTCTAAAGCTCATACTTCTGAAGTTGGAAAGGCAATTGCAAAAAAAGCTACGGAAGTCCATGGTGGAATGGGGTTTACTGATTTGCTCGGGCTTCATTATTGGTTCAAGAGAATTGGTGTTAATAGGCAACTTCTTGGTGCTCCAGAGATTGTTAGAGAAGAAGCAGCTAAAATCCAGAAACTTATTTAAAATTGAAAAAAATAACTAAAAATTTATTTTTATTATCCTTTTTTGGGATATCTTTATTTGCATCTTCTGAAAAAGTTGATTTTTCAATTTCCGAAAAATATCAAGATCTAAGCTCTGAGATTTTCAAGAACATATCCTCACATCACTACACAAGAGAAATTGATAAAGAAAGTTTTAATGATTTGTATATTGATGCCCTTCTAGAGGAATTAGATGGAAATAAAAATCTATTTTTAAGCTATGAAATAAAATCTTTCAAAAGAAAATCTTCTAATTACAAAAAAAATAGAGAGAATTTTGATATTAATTTGGCTTATGAAATCCTCAACACCTATTTTAATAGGGTCATTGAGATTTCCGAATATCAAATCAAGCTAGCCAAAAAAGATAACTTTGATTTATCTATAGATGAGGCTGTCGATATTTTTTATGATGACAACGAATATGCACCCACCATGCATGAATTAAAGGAGAGATGGAGAAAAACAACAAAAAATGATTTTATCGTTTCTGTTTTAGCAAAAGATGATGAGGATGAGATTATTTCTAATCTCATTAATAGGTATGAAAGAAGAATTAAAAGAGTCTTGCAAAGAAAAGATGAAGATATCTTTTTGTTAGCAATAAATATAATGACTAGACAGTTTGATCCCCATTCAACATATTTATCTCCTTATAACGCAGAAGATTTTGAAATTGATATGAGTTTAAAGCTTGGCGGCATAGGTGCATTGCTTTCAAACTCTGCAACAGAGGACTACGCAATAATTGTAAGTCTCGTTCCGGGTGGTCCTGCAGAAAAAAATGGTGAACTGGAGCCTAATGACAAAATCGTAAAGATCAAACAACAAAATGAAGATATTTTTGAAGATGTAACTGGGTGGAGGATTGATGAAGTTGTCCAAAAAGTTAGAGGGGAGCCTCAGACTTTCGTAACTTTGGAGATCATACCAGGAGATGCTGAAGATAACAGTGTTCGGAAAATAATTGAAATTGAGAGAGAGATAGTCGAATTAGAAGAGAGAGCAGCAAAATCAAAAATTTATTCTCTTAATAAGAATGGTAGTGAATATAAAATTGGAATCATTGACCTGCCCTCTTTTTATTTAGATTTTGAAGCTTGGCAAGCCAGGGATCCAAATTATAAAAGTAGCAGCAAGGATGTCAAAAATATTTTGGACGAATTTAAAAAACAATCAGTTGATGCAGTTTTGGTAGATCTTAGAAATAATTCTGGTGGAGCTCTTACGGAAGCAAATAAACTTACAGGATTATTTACATCAGCTGGGGCTACGCTTCAAATCAAAGAATCTAATGGCAATATTATCCCCTGGGGTGATGCAAGAGTGAGACAAGCTTGGTCAAAACCTATGGCAGTCTTAGTTAATAGGTATTCTGCATCGGCTTCTGAAATATTTGCAGGTGCAATTCAAGATTATCAAAGAGGGCTAGTAATTGGACAGAGAACATTTGGAAAAGGAACAGTCCAAAGATTAGATAATTTATCTGAGGGGCAGTTAAAAATTACTGAGTCAAAGTTTTATAGAGTCAGTGGAGATAGCACTCAAAGCAGAGGTATAGATCCTGATATTGTTCTTCCTTCAACCTGGGATATTGAAACAGTTGGTGAAAGCTCCCTTCCCACTCATTTGCCATGGGATAAAATAAAACCAACAAGATATAGAACCTTTACCGAGGATTCAATCGCAATTGAAAAAACTATTGTTGCATTTGAAGAACGTTTATTTACTGATCCAAATCTAATTTATTTAAAAGATGTTAGGTCGCGCTATGATCAAAATAAAAATAAAATGGAGCTATCTCTTAATATAGAAGAAAGAAGATCTGAGCAAGATGAGAGAAAGCAATGGCTTCTTGAGGTAGAAAATAAAAGAAGGTCATCTCTTGGCATGGAAATCTTTAAAGATTACGAAAGCATGGATGAGTTCAATGATAATTTTGATCCTGAGGATATCGATACAATTAGAGACTATTCTTTACTCCAAGGTATAGAAATTATTGGTGACTATATTGATTCAGAATCTAATTTTCTAAGTTGGAGAAACACATAATGAAATGTATATCATTTAATATTAATAGCGTTCGTGCTCGGCCACATCAACTCATTCACCTTAGAGATAATCTTGGTCCAGATGTTATAGGCCTTCAAGAAACAAAAGTTGATGATCCTGAATTTCCCATGGAGGAAATTAATGAAATTGGTTATCACGCTGAGCATTGGGGTGGCAAAGGTCATTATGGTGTTGCGTTACTTAGCAAAGAAAAACCAATTTTTGTTCAAAAGGGTTTTCCAGATGATGATGAGGATGAGCAAAAAAGGTTCATACACTGTACTTATAAAATAGGAAAAAAAGAATTTGATATATTGAATGGTTATTTCCCGCAAGGAGAAAATAGAGAGCATCCCACAAAGTTTCCTAAAAAAGTTAAATATTACAAAGATTTAGAGAAGTACATACAAAATCTTGATAAAGAAAATATTATTCTAATGGGTGATTTCAATGTAGCTCCTGAAGATGAGGATATAGGCATTGGTGATGTAAATGCAAAAAGATGGTTGAGAGAGGGAAAATGTGCTTTTCTTCCTGAAGAAAGAGAAATGTGGTTTAAGATCCTAAATATGGGATTTACTGATAGCTGGAGATCTCAAAATCCTGGAATTAATGATAAATATACTTGGTTTGATTATAGATCAAGGATGTTTAATCAAGATCCCAAAAGAGGTTTAAGAATTGATCAAATACTCGTATCAGAGTCTCTAAAAAGCTCTATTAAAAACACTGGCATGGATTATGATGCGCGTGCCATGGAAAAACCATCTGATCACTGCCCTATTTGGCTTGAGTTAGCTTAATTAACGCCTAGCTTTAAAAAATCTTTGAATGATCTCTATGCATTCACTCTCTAAAATTCCAATTTCATAATGAGTTTTATGATTATGAAATGGTTTATCAAGAAAGTTGTCTTGTGAAACTATTGATCCTTCTTTTGGTTCCTTAGCTCCGATATAAAGATTATCTATTCTTGAAGCAACAATTGCCTTTGCGCATAAGTGGCAAGGCTCGATAGTAGAATAAATATCGCACCCAATTAATCTATAATTCTGTTCTTTCTTTGAGGCCATCTTAATAGCTTCAATTTCTGCATGAGCAAAGACCGAATTTTTTTCAATTGTTCTATTTTGACCATATCCAATAATTTCATTATTTTTCACCACAACTGCGCCTATTGGAACTTCATCTTTTTCGAAAGCTATCTTAGCCCTTACTAGAGCTTCTTTCATAAATAGTTCTTTCATTTAATTATTTGAGCTAGCAAAAAAGTCTTGAAGCTTTTCTAGTATCTTTTTTTGGGAACCCTCAGCAGTTTCCATCTTAGAAATAAGTTCCTCATAAGCTTTTGCGGCATCTGGCCATGGACCCTCTTCGTTAAACCTTTTATGTATTAATTCCGAAACATTTTTTTCAATCTTGCTATCAATCCTGTCAGGGAAATGAAGATATAAGATTCTTTTAGCAAATTCTCTGTATCTATCATCTTTTATTCTGATAGCAATATTATGTTTAGCTTCAAAATCTTCAGATTTATGAAATTCTTGAAACAATCTTGAATCGTCAGGTGATGGAAATCCTTCATAGACCTGTTGCTCGATAAAGTCCTTTGCAGGATAAAATGGCTTATCTATATCTGAACAAGCAGCAACTATTCTCTCTTTAAATTCAAAATTCTCTTTTATCTTTTTAGCCCTTGATACAAGCTCATCCTGAGTTAAGTCAAATTTGAAATCAAATTTCTCACCATCAGCCACTGCTTGAGACTTATTTATTGCTAATACTTTAAAAGGTGACTCAGCATTCGGTTTTTCAATATAAGAAATGAGTTCATGGTATTCAAGCTCAAGGATATCCTCGATTGGATAAGACAAGTCCAAGAAAATTGCTTTATTTGGAGACTCTGGATTCTGACAAATAAATGTTAGTGGATATATAAACCTGTATCTCGGGCCCCTTTGCACATAACCAAAATAGTTTCTGGTTGAAAGCATGTCTATGAAACTTGCTTTTGTTGCTTGAAGAAAAAAATCTTCAACTAAATCAGAGTGCTCTGAATAAATATACTTAATAAGATGTACCATAAATTCGCAGTCTGTAAGGGCATCGTGAGCATCTGATACATCAATACCAATTTTTGGAAGAATCTGATCAAGTTTTAGTA
>CAXGZN010000008.1:0-19828 GCA_964014565.1 uncultured Gammaproteobacteria bacterium | reverse complement strand
TTTCCCTCGCTAAATCTTCATTATTAAAACACCATAAATCTTCTATTGAACCTCCACCTCTGCATAAAAGAACGCAATCAATCTTATTTGAAGAGTTATTGTTATAATTTTGTATTCTTTTTAAGGCTTCAATGATTGTCTCAGATGCACTTTCACCTTGAACTGTTGCAGGACTTACAGAAATTTTCATACTTGGAGCTCTTCTGTCAATCGTCGATAATATATCCTGTAACGCAGCAGTTGAAGTAGAAGTAATAACAGCAATATGTTTTGGTGCTTCGGGAATAGGGAGTTTGTTTGCATCATCAAAGAGGCCTTCATCTTTTAGTTTGTTCTTAAGCTTTTCAAACTCCTGCATTAGATTTCCCTGGCCAGCAAGAATCATTTTCTTAGCAATAAGCTGATAATTTCCTCTTTGAACAAATAGGCTTATATTTCCTGAGACAATGCATTCATCACCATCTTTGGGATTGAAATTAAGGCCCATGTTGCTCCCTTTAAACATCGCACACTGAATTGAACCTTCATCATCTTTAAGAGAGAAATAAATATGACCAGATGCTGGCCTTGCTAAATTTGAGATTTCTCCAATAACTGAAACAGCTGGAAAGTTACTTTCTAGGAGGTATTTCGCAGATCTATTTAATTCCCCAACTGAGATTATTTCATTATTCTGCTCTACAATATCTTTGTCCATGAACAGAGTATAGCGAGATGTTAAAAAATTTACAGGGAGCAAATTTCTTTTTAATACTGTCCTTTGGAGCAATGTTGATAGGATTCGCACCAGTATTTGTAAAGTGGAGTGAGCTATCTTCTTCAGCTATATTATTTTGGAGAATGTTTCTGGCATTACCAATGCTAGCCATCCTTAATTATTTTCTTAATAAGACTTTTATTTTTAGGGTCAAAAATAAAAATACTATTTTATACACTGCAATAGCTTCTCTTGCATTCACAACTGATCTAATTCTTTGGCACTACAGTATGAATATAACTTCAGTTTCAAATGCAACGATAATTGTAAACTCTGCTCCGATATTTGTAGCTCTTTTTGCCTATATCATTTTCAAGGAAGTGCCCGCAAAAGGTTTTGGTGTATCTTTTTTAATAACTTACCTTGGAATAACTGGACTAATTATTTTTTCTAGTAATTATGCAAATGGAAAAATAATTGGAGATTTATTATGCATCATAGCCGCTATTGGCTATGGAATATATTTGTTAATAATTGCCAAGCTAGGAAAAGAAACATCCCTGAACTTAATATTTTATACAACTCTTTTCTGCTGCCTTTTTTCAATTATTCCAATGATGCTAGATTCAGGAGTTAATTATCCTAAATCAAATTTTGAATGGATTAATTTATTTTTGCTAGCTCTAGTTTGTCAATTTGGTGGCCAGTTTTTAATAACATTTGGTATTGGAAAGATCTCACCATCAAATGGTTCTATAGGATTGTTAATGCAGCCACTTACAGCAACAATTTTAGCTGCCTTCTTATTTTCAGAATGGCTTAATCTTGCACAAATAATTTTTGCTGCTGTTACCCTCGTTGGAATATATTTTGCAAGACTAAGTATTGCAAAATAGATTATTTAAAAATACTAAAACATTTTTAATGGATACAAAAAATTACAAATTTTCATTTGTATAGTCTAAATAAGCCAATATAATACAACTCCGTGGGTGATTAGCTCAGTTTGGTAGAGCATCTCGTTTACACCGAGAGGGTCGGCAGTTCGAGCCTGTCATCACCCACCATTCAAATATACTTGCAGAATTATTTTAAAAAGATATTATTCGCAAACATATATTTATGCGGACCGGTAGTTCAGTTTGGTTAGAATGCCGGCCTGTCACGCCGGAGGTCGCGGGTTCGAGTCCCGTCCGGTCCGCCAGTTATTATGGACACTATTGTTGTAATACTTTTATCAATTACCTATTCATTAATAATAGGAATTATTTTTGCTCAAGCATTACTTACAGCTCCTGTTGTTTTTAAAGTTCTTGACAATGAGACTGCCTCAAAATTCCTAAGAAGAATATTTCCAAGATATTACCTAATAATTTTCTTATTTTGCCTTCTTGCGGTATTGATTTCTTATCTTTTTCTAGAAAGAAGCTTCTTGATAATGGCAGCAATAAATAGCAGCCTTGCATTCATAGGATACATAATTATTCCTATGACAAACTCTGCTAGAGACAGGTCGTGGGATAGACTTTTCACTTTTTTTCATAGGCTAAGTGTGTACATCACAATCTCCATCTTTATTTTTTCAATTACAGAAATAGTTAGAATTTCGCTTGCCTAAAGTATTTACAAAACTTGAAATATCTTAATTTAGCATTAACTATTAGCAGGGGATTAACTTATGGGGAAAAGTAAAACAAAAAGTTTCCAGACTGAAACTAAGCAGTTGCTTCAGTTGATGATTCATTCTCTTTATTCAAATAAAGAGATTTTTCTGAGAGAATTAATTTCTAATGCTTCTGATGCGCTTGATAAGCTCAGATTTAAATCCATAAGCAGCTCCAAACTAGCAAGTCTATCTGATGATTTAAAAATTAAGGTTATTGTTGATGAAGAAAATAAGACTTTAACCATATCTGATAATGGTATCGGAATGTCTGAAGACGAAATAATTGAAAATATTGGGACAATTGCTAGATCTGGTACCGCAGAATTTCTTGGAAAACTCACTGGCGATAAAAAGAAAGATTCAAATTTAATTGGACAGTTTGGAGTTGGCTTTTACTCTGTCTTTATGATTGCAGAGAAAGTACAAGTACTCTCTAAATCAGCACAAAAGAAATCATCACAACCTATTCTTTGGGAAAGCAGTGGTGAAGATAAATATAAGCTTACTGAAGTTGAAAAAAAATCACATGGAACCGACATAATAATCTACTTGAGTGAAGAAAATTATGATTTTGCTAACAAGCAAAGGATAAGTTTTCTCATTAACAAATATTCACAATATATTAATTTCCCAATCTATCTTTCAAATATTGATGAGGAAGAGGAGGTTATTAATGAAACTGATGCATTATGGCTCAAACCCAAAAGATCAATTAAAGAAGATGAATATAATGAATTTTATAAATTTATAAGTTTTGATCAGAATGATCCATTGCTAACAATTCATAATAAAGTTGAAGGCAAACAAGAGTATTCTAATCTTTTATATATCCCAAAAAAGCCGCCTTTTGATCTATGGAATAGAGAATCTCCAAGAGGAATAAAGCTTTATATTCAAAGAGTTTTTATTATGGATGATGCCGTCCATTTTTTACCCCTTTATTTAAGATTTATTAGAGGCGTTATTGATTCAAGCGACTTACCTCTAAATGTTTCAAGAGAAATCCTTCAAGATCATCCTCTAGTAGATTCAATAAAGAAAGCTTTAACTAAAAGAGTTATTGATGCTCTCAAAAAACTTAAAGACAATGATATCAATGCATATAAAGAATTTTGGAAGGAGTATGGTCTTGTTCTGAAGGAGGGACCTGCTGAAGATTTTGAACACAAGGAAGCAATTGCAGAACTTCTACTATTTGCCACATCAAATAAAGAAACATATGAAGTGGATCAAACTCTTGATGACTACATTTCTAGAATGCCCTCAGATCAAAAGGACATTTACTACTGCGTTGCTGATACATTTGAGGGTGCTTTAAACTCTCCACATCTTGAATCACTTAAATCTAAAAATACAGAGGTATTGTTACTAACCGATAGAATAGATGAATGGTTGATGTCTACTCTTTTTGAATTCAAAGGTAAGAGTTTTATTAATGTTGCAAAAACTAGTAACGAAGCCGAAGAAAAACCTAAAACAACAAAAGATCAAAAGGAGCTTTTAACAAAAGTTGCTGATCATTTAGGAGAAAGAGTCTCTGAAGTATTACCTAGCTCACGATTAAAAGATTCTGCCTGCTGTTTAGTTCTGCAGAGCAATGAACCAGGAATACAGCTTAGAAAGATTCTTGAGGCTGCAGGTCAAAAAATGGGTGATGTAGTTCCAATATTTGAGTTAAATATGAAGCACAAGCTCATTAAAAAGCTTTCAAAGATAGATGGTAAAGATTTCAAAGCATTCGTAGATTTTCTCTATGACTATGCAGTAATTGCAGAAGGGGGATCTCCAAAAGACCCTTCTAAATATCTAAGACAACTTGATAAATATCTTTCTTAATATGAATAAAAATTACAAAATTTGCGTTCTCGGTGGAGGAAGTTTTGGAACTGTATTAGCAAACTTAGCTGCATCGAAAGGACATAATGTATCTCTGTGGGTTAAAGATTCTGATAAAGCTTTAAGAATAAATTCTGAAAGCCGAAATACTGAATATCATCCCGAACTTAAACTCTCTAATAATATTATTGCTTCTGACAAGTTAGAAGAAATTATTCCAGAATCTGAAATAATATTTGTAGCTACTCCAAGTAAAATTATTAATGATGTCCTTGATAGGCTCTCTGATTTCTCGATGGATAATAAGATGATAATTTCATGCACTAAGGGCATTCATGAAAAACCTTTCATGACAATGTCTGAAACAATTGAAAAACACTTTAATAAATCAAGCATTAAGGTGGGTGTTTTAAGCGGACCTAATTTAGCAAGAGAAATTGCAGATGAAAAGGTTGCTGGAACAGTTATAGCAAGTAAGCATGCAGATCTTTGTAATCTAGGAAGGGAAATTCTGTCCTCAAGCACTTTTAAGATATATACAAGCACAGATACTCAAGGTATAGAACTTGCAGGTGCTTTAAAAAATATTTATGCAATTATATCGGGATATTGTCATTCTCTTGATGTGGGTGAGAACGCTATCGGACTTATACTGACAAGGAGCATGGCAGAAATGAGCAACTTTGCTGTTAGTAAGGGTGCAAATCCAATTACTTTTTTAGGCCTTGCAGGAATGGGTGACTTGGTTGCAACTTGCTTTTCAAAATTATCAAGAAATTATCAGTTTGGATGGGCCATTGGAGAAGGTCTTGATATTGAGGCTGCAAAAAATAAAGTGGGTCAGGTAGCAGAGGGATTAAATACTATTAAAATAATTCACAATGAGATTTCCTCATCTGAAATCAAGATGCCTCTTGTATCAGGCATGCATGAAATATTGTTTAATAACGGAAGTAAAGAATTACTCTTGGAACAGATCGTAAATAGTGAAATTTATGTTGATGTGAATTTTGATGTAGAATCATAGCTATGGAACAAATTAATAGAGAAGAAATTACAAAAACTAGCAAGTGGGCAAGACTCGTCTATATGCTTATTTATGCATTTATTTTTAATTTTAGTATTCCTTTTCTTTTTGGCTTTGCTTTAATTCAGTTTGTTTTCTTCTTATTAACCGGGAATGTTAATGAACCTTTATCAAGAGTTTGTTCCTGGTTGTTAAAGTTTTATAACCAAATCATTTCTTATCTTCTATTTCAAACAGATCTACCCCCATTTCCTTTTACAGATATTGATGGTGAATCGAGTTCAGATGAAGTTGTTGTAGATTCAGAAATCGAAGAAGAATTTCCTTCAGAAGAAAAGGAAGAAACTAGTTAAGAGTTTTCCTAGCAGCCTCCATAGTATTTAGAATTAAAGTATTAATTGTCATTGGGCCCACACCGCCCGGTACAGGGGTATACGAGGAAGCTATTTCCTCGATTCCATCTAAATCAATATCGCCACATTTTTCAGGATGGTAACCAGCATCGATTACTACAGCACCTTTTTTGAGCCATTCTTTTTTTATTAGCTTGGGAACACCAACTGCACCAACAACTAAATCTGCATTCCGCACATGATCCTCTAATTCCTTAGTTCGAGAATGGCAAATGGTTACAGTTGCATTTTTGTTAAGAAGCATCATAGCCATGGGCTTTCCTAAAATAGGGCTTCTTCCAACTACAACAGCATTCATTCCAGATATATCTACATCATAAAATTCAAGAATTCTCATAATTCCTGCAGGAGTACATGATCCATATGCAGAGAGACCCATAGACATTCTTCCAAAACCCAGACATGTCACCCCATCAACATCTTTTTCTATGGAAATCCGCTCAAAACATTCTCTTTCATTGATTTGGTTAGGGACTGGATGTTGCAACAAAATACCATGAATATTTTTATCATTATTAAGTTCATCAATTTTCAATAGGAGTTCTTCTGTAGATGTTTCTTTAGGTAAGTTAATAGCTAATGATTCCATACCAACTCTTTTGCAAGTTTCTTGTTTCATTCTTACATATGTTTCAGATGCCGGATCGTCGCCCACAAGAATGGTTGCCAAGGTAGGAATTATTCCTTTTTCTTTCAAAAGTGCTACAGATTCTAATATCTCTTTCTCAGACTCACTTGCGAGTTTCTTTCCATCTAGTATTTGTGCCGTCATTACAATATTTTCTCATCTTAAAATAATTATTCCAATGAAGATTGATTATTTATCTCTAAAACTTTAAGATTCATTTCACCGGGGTATAGCGCAGTCTGGTAGCGCACTCGCTTTGGGAGCGAGTGGTCGTAGGTTCAAATCCTACTACCCCGACCAAGCGCCTGTAGCTCAGCTGGATAGAGCAACTGCCTTCTAAGCAGTGGGTCGGGAGTTCGAATCTTCCCAGGCGCGCCATTTTTTGCTTTAATTTGATCATGTTTAAAGTAGCAGCCTTATATAAGTTCTCTGAAATTGATAATCCTTTAGAAGTTCAGAGTTCTTTAAAGAAAATTCTAAAAAAGCTTTCTATCTATGGAACAATCTTGGTAGGAAGTGAGGGCATTAATGGAACAATAGCTGCTAAAGATGAAAAAAATCTTAATAAAGCCTTAATTTATCTAAAAAAACTCGAGGGCTTTAAAGATTTAGATGTAAAGTTTTCAGACTCTAAAAAAAATCCTTTTATAAGGTTAAAAATAAAATTAAAGCAGGAAATAGTTACCATTGGTGACAAGTCTATAGATCCTACAAAAAGTGTAGGTGAGTATGTAAACCCTGAAGACTGGAATTCCCTTTTAGAAGAAGAAAACATTCTTCTTATTGATACCAGAAATGATTATGAATATTCGATAGGTTCATTTAAAGATTCGATTAATCCAAAGACCCAAAAATTTAGAGACTTCCCAAAATGGTTAAAAGAGCAGGATTTCACGCTTGAGGATAAAAAAAATAAAAAAGTTGCTATGTTTTGCACCGGAGGTATTAGATGCGAAAAGGCTTCATCATTAATGAAAAATGAGGGATTTAAGAAGGTTTATCATCTTAAAGGTGGCATCTTAAAATATTTTGAATCAGTTTCGAAAGAAAAATCTCTTTGGAATGGAGAATGTTTTGTTTTTGATGACAGAGTCTCAGTTAAACATGATTTATCTGTTGGGGATTTTGATATGTGTCATGGATGTAGGATGCCTATAACCGAAACAGATAAAACGTCTCAAAAATATATTCGTGGAGTTTCATGCCCAAATTGCTATGACCAAACTACAAATGAGCAAAAATCTAGATATATGAGTAGACAAAAGCAAGTTGATCTAGCAAAACAAAGAAATCAGAAGCATATCGGACCTAAAGAAGAAGTTTTCAATTAACCACATGAGTTATCCAATTTTATACTCATTTAAAAGATGCCCTTATGCTATGAGAGCAAGAATGGCTTTACATCTGGCTGAAATCAAATGTGAAATAAGAGAAATCAGGTTGAGCAATAAACCAGAACAGATGTTGGAGGTATCTCCAAAAGGTACTGTTCCAATCCTTATTTTGGAAGATAAAGTTATTGATGAAAGCTACGATATTGTAAATTGGGTAATAGAAGAGAGTAATATTTTCAATGACAATTTGGGATCAGATCAAATAGATTTAACGGAATCATTAATTAAAAAGTTTGATGATGAGTTCAAGCATCACTTAGACAGATATAAATATGCGACAAGATATGAGAATACAGATTCTGATTTTCACAGAGCTGAGTGTTTAAAGATACTGGTTGATCTTGAGGCCATTGCATCAAATGATAAATGGATATTTGGAGAAAATTTAAATAAACTGGATATTTCAATTTTACCTTTCATTCGTCAGTTCAGAATTGCAAATCCTGAATGGTTTGATTCGCTTGAGGAGATCAGCAGAATTAAAAATATTTTAAACAATTATTTAGATTCAGAAGAGTTTAAAAAGATAATGTTTAAGTATGATGAGTGGGAGTTAGGAGCAAAGCCTGTCTACTTTCCATCAACATAATATTTATGATAATTATTGGCCTATAGAGCAATTGTATCGTAAGCTCCAGCGATCTTTTCTAGAGCAAGTTTAAAAGAAGCTATTTTTAAATTTGGCAACTTGCTTCTAAGCATCTGTGCTCTGATATTTTGATAAGCATCTACCATCATGTCATTAAGTCCTGATCTAATAAGATCAATTTCATCAACTCCATCAAATAGCTTTAATTTATCTACTTTAGGCATCTTTTGATTAGTCATTTTTTCAACAACTTTTATTAATTGATCGATTTGAGCCTCATCTCTTCTTTTCTCAAGTCTGCCAAATCTCATTTGAGAAATATTTCTAACCCACTCAAAATAACTTACAACTACTCCACCTGCGTTAAGATATACATCGGGAATAACTAAGATTCCATTTTTATTTAGAACCTTGTCTCCTTTATATGTAACAGGTCCATTTGCTGCTTCAGCTACTACTTTAGCTTTAATATTTTTAGCATTCTTTTGATTAATAACATTTTCAACAGCTGCCGGAATTAAAATGTCACATTCTCTTTCAAGCTCCTTTGCTGGGTCGCTAAAAAACTTTCCATAGGGACATCTTTTAAGAGTCTTGCCCTCATCAAGCCATTTCTTAACTTTTTTTACTGGGAGACCTTCCTCATTAAAGAGAGAACCACTTTTTTCGATAATTGAAATTATTTTACATCCATCATCCTCTGAAAGACATTTAGCAGCATGATACCCAACTTTACCAAGACCCTGAACAATAACAGTCTTCCCCTCAAGGCCAGTTTCAATTTTTTTTGTATCAAGAAGCTTTTTATCTTGAAAAAACTCGCGAAGACCAAATTGAACTCCTCTTCCTGTTGCTTCATTTCTCCCAGCTATTCCCTTTTTATGAAGAGGCTTACCTGTAACACATGCTTTGCCATTAATATCATTGGGATGTAACTTTTGATATTCGTCTGCAATCCATGCCATTTCTCTCTCAGAAGTTCCTAAATCTGGTGCTGGAACGTTTTGACTTGGATTAATGAGATCTCTTTTGATGAGTTCTTGCGCAAATCTTCTCGTAATTCTTGCCATTTCTCCTCGTTCATATTTTTTAGGATCAATTTTAAGAGCTCCTTTAGAGCCTGAGAATGGAACATCAACAATCGCACACTTATAAGACATAAGAGCTGCCATAGATTCAACCTCATCCTGATTAGCATCTATTGAGTATCTAATACCTCCCTTTGCAGGCATGATGTGGTCTGAGTGGACCGATCTCCACCCAATAAAATTATGAATCTTTTTACCTAATTGCACACCAAACCTTACTGTATAGGTCGAGTTACAAGTTTTAATTTGATCAGCTAAGTTGGAAGGTATTTTAGTATAGGAGAGAGACTCATCAAGAATTGATTCTGTACTTTCCCAAAATGAATATTTTGAACCATTATTAGCCATTTAATTTATCCTCCCAAACAAATTTTACTATTTTTTTATCAATGTATCATTATAATACTTAGTTCGCGGCGGGCGTAGCTCAGTTGGTTAGAGCGCTGGATTGTGGCTCCGGAGGCCGTGGGTTCGAACCCCATCGCTCGCCCCATTAAAAAGGGATTAAAAATGACAAGCAGTTTAAAAAAACTCAAAGACCTGGAAAGAAGTCTCACAGTTTCAATTGAGAAAGATTTATACCAATCAAAATTCAATGAAAAGATTTCAAACCTTAAAAAAAATGTAAAACTTGATGGATTTAGAAAGGGTAAAGTCCCCAACGATGTTATCGAGCAAAGATATGGAGGATCTGTTCATGCAGAGGTCTTAAATGACCTTATTCAAGATTCATACCCAAAAGAAATTGCTGAAAAAAAAATAAGACCTGCTAATACTCCAACTATCTCAATGGTCGAGGATAATCCTGATAAAGGCATTAAATACAATGCTGTATTTGAAGTTTTTCCAGATATTAAGCCAAAAGTAAGTAGTTGGAAAACTTTTGAAAAACATAAAATTAATATTCTCGATGAAGATATAGACCATGCTATCCAAGATATCTTAGAGAGGTATGGTGAGTGGGAAAAAGTTGAGAGAAATTCAGCTGAAAATGACCAAGTAATTATTGATTTTGAGGGCACTATTGAAGGTGAGCCTTTCGATGGAAATACAGCTAAAGACTTTAAATTAGTTATTGGCTCTAAATCTATGATTCCAGGCTTTGAAGATCAACTAATCAATAAAAAGATTAATTCTGATTTTGAAATTAAGACAAACTTTCCTGATGACTATTTTAAAAAGGATTTAGCAGGAAAAGAGGCAGTCTTCAAAATTAATTTAAAAGAAGTCCAAGAAAACGTCCCATCAAAAATAAATAAGGATCTCTATGAGAAGCTTGCTATGGAAGTTAAAAACGAAAATGAATTTCGTGATGAGATTAAAAAGAGAATGGAGAACGAGTCTGTGACTCAAGAAAAAGCTCTAACTAAAGATTCTATGTATGAGCTTCTTCTAAAAATTAATAAATTTTCTGCACCTCAATGTACTATTAATGAACAATCAGAGCTAATGAGAAAAGAAGCACTTTCTAGAATAGGTAGAAATCCTGAAGAGGAGAGTGATAATGATCTTTTTCCTCTTGATACATTTAAAGAAAATGCTGAAAAGAGGGTGAAACTAGATCTTTTATTCACTGCTTTATTAAATCACTATGATTTAAAAGTGAATCAAGATGATCTTAAAGAATTTATAGAGGAAGAGGCAAAAAGATATAAAGATCCTAAACAATTTGAGACTTGGGTATATAATCAACCTAACCAATTGGATCAATACAGAATGATAGTTCTTGAGAATCAGTTAGTTGAAAAATTAGATAATGATCTTAAATCAAAAGATAAGGTTATTAACTTTAAGGATTTATCGAAATACTAATGGAAGAACATAATTCAACTTTAATTCCTATGGTGGTAGAGCAAACTGCCAGGGGTGAACGTGCTTTCGATATATATTCAAGGCTATTAAAAGAGCGAGTTATTTTCCTAACTGGACCCATAAATGATCAAGTCTCAAATCTTGTAGTTGCTCAATTACTATTTCTGGAATCGGAAAATCCTAAGAAAGACATCAGCATTTACATTAACTCACCAGGTGGCGTCATATCATCTGGTTTAGCAATTTATGACACGATGCAGTTTGTATCTCCGTCTATATCTACTTTATGTATTGGACAAGCTGCCTCAATGGGGGCATTACTTCTTGCTGGTGGAGAAAAGGGGAAGCGATTTGCTTTACCTAATTCAAGAATAATGATCCATCAACCACTCGGAGGTTTCCAAGGTCAAGCTTCAGATATTGAGATTCATGCTCAAGAGATATTGCTAATGAAGAAGAAAGTTAACGAAATATTATCAAAGCATACTGGAAAGAATTTAAAGACAGTTGAAAAAGACACCGATAGAGACAACTTCCTTAATGCTGAGGAAGCAAAAAAATATGGAATCATTGACGATATATTAGAAGAAAGAAGCTAATGACTGATACTAAAGAACAAAAAAAACTTCACTGCTCCTTTTGCGGAAAAAATCAAGATGAAGTAAAAAAGCTAATTGCTGGTCCTAGTGTCTACATTTGCAACGAATGTGTTGATTTATGTAATGACATAATAGAAGAAGAAGTAAAGCATGAGGAATCAGATAGCGAGCATAATCTTCTATCGCCCTTAGAGATATATCAAAAACTTGATGATTATGTCATCGGTCAGGATAAAGCAAAGAAAGTTCTTTCAGTTGCTGTTTATAATCATTACAAAAGATTAAAAAATTCAAAAGCAGATGAAGTTGAACTTCAAAAAAGTAATGTTCTTTTATTGGGACCAACAGGAAGCGGAAAAACTCTTTTAGCTCAGACACTTGCGAAAATATTAAATGTACCTTTCACGATTGCTGATGCTACAACTTTAACAGAGGCGGGTTATGTAGGTGAGGATGTTGAAAACATAATCCAAAAGCTTCTTCAAAAATGTGACTATGACCCTGAGAAAGCTCAGCTTGGTATTGTTTACATCGATGAAATAGATAAGATTGCTCGTAAAACTGATAATCCTTCCATCACAAGAGATGTTTCAGGTGAAGGAGTTCAGCAAGCTCTATTAAAGCTTATTGAAGGAACAATTGCTTCAATTCCACCTCAGGGAGGGAGAAAGCACCCGCAGCAAGAATTTATTCAAGTTGATACATCAAATATTCTATTTATTTGTGGTGGCGCTTTTTCTGGTCTTGATAAAGTTATTAGGGATAGAACTGATAAAACTGGAATTGGATTTTCCGCTGAAGTAAATGCAGTAAACGACAAAGAAGTAGTTAAAATGAACATTGATAATGTTGAGCCTGAGGATTTAGTAAAATTTGGATTAATTCCTGAATTTGTAGGAAGACTACCTGTTATTAGTACACTGCATGAATTAGATGAAGATGCCCTTGTTAGAATTCTTCAAGAGCCTAAAAATGCTCTAGTAAATCAGTATAAATATTTATTTGAAATAGATTCAGTAGACCTCAGCTTTAGAGAAGAAGCTCTAAAAAGTATTGCAAAAAGAGCTATTGCTAGAAAAACCGGAGCTAGAGGCTTAAGGTCTATACTTGAAGATATACTCATGGATGTAATGTTTGAGTTACCCAACGAAGACTTAGAAAAAGTTATCATCGATGAGAACTCTGCTGATAATGGCTCAGAGCCTATAAAAGTTTTTAAAACACCTAAAAAGAAATCATCTGCAAGCTAATTGATAATTATTAATTAGTCCTTAAATATAAGTAATGGTTAAAGTCACAAAAGATTATCCAATAATTCCATTAAGAGATGTTGTTGTTTTTCCTGGAATTGTTACAACATTATTTGTTGGAAGGTCAAAATCCATTGAAGCTTTAAATTCGGCCATGGCTTCGGACAAGAAGCTTGTTTTAGTTGCTCAAAAAGACGCTTCAAATGAAGATCCAACCTTTAAAGACATATATCACTTTGGAACTGTAAGTAACTTACTTCAACTCATCAAACTGCCTGATGGCACAATGAAAGTTTTAGTTGAAGGAGCCAAGAGATGCAAAATCGATAAGATCTCTGAGTCTAAGGGTTTGACTAAAGCCGCAGTAACAGAAATCGATGATGACGTTATCAAAGTTTCCGATTCAATGAATCTTGTGAAATTTATCAAAACAAAGTTCAATGATTATGTTTCATCTACAAAAAAAATTCCCCCCGAGATTTTATCTACGATTGACGCTATAGATGATCTTTCCAAGCTTATTGATAACATAGTAAATCACTTAAATATTGATACTTCTCAGAAACAAGAAATTTTGGAAATCTTTGATCTTCAAAAAAGGTCTGAAAGTATTCTTACATTTATAGAGTCACAACTTGATGTTATTGATGTTGAGAAAAGAATAAGATCAAGAGTTAAGAAGCAGATGGAAAAATCTCAGAGAGAATACTATCTAAATGAAAAGATTAAAGCTGCCCAAAAAGAGCTTGGTGAGATGGGAGAAGAGGGAGATGAGTTTGAGGTTTTAAAAAACAAAATTGAAGATTCTGGAATGTCAAAAGAAGCAATGAAAAAAGCAAAGAGTGAATTCTCAAAATTTAAGATGATGTCTCCAACTTCTGCTGAAGCTTCGGTAGTTCGTTCATATCTTGAGTGTTTAATTGACGTTCCATGGAAAAAAAGAGGAAAAGTTAAATCAGATATCAAGGCTGCCTTAGAAACTCTTAATGATGATCATTATGGTCTTGAAGAGGTGAAAGATAGAATTTTAGAGTACCTTGCAGTTCAAAAAAGAGTGAAAAATCTTAAAGCTCCAGTTTTATGCCTTGTAGGTCCTCCTGGGGTAGGTAAAACATCTCTCGGTGAGTCCATAGCAAGAGCTACTAATAGAAAATTTGTAAGAATGTCTCTTGGTGGTGTAAGAGACGAGGCTGAAATAAGAGGTCATAGAAGAACATATATTGGCTCTATGCCAGGAAAAATAATCCAAAAACTAACAAAAGTTGGTGTAAAAAATCCTCTTTTCCTATTGGATGAAGTAGATAAAATTGGTATGGATCATAGAGGAGATCCAGCCTCTGCATTATTGGAGGTTTTAGATCCTGAGCAAAATACATCATTCAGCGATCATTATCTCGAAGTAGATTATGATCTATCAGAAGTAATGTTTGTATGCACGGCTAATAGTTTAAATATTCCAGGACCACTTTTAGATAGAATGGAAATTATTAGAATCCCTGGGTACATTGAAGATGAAAAGCTGCAAATTGCTCAAAACTATCTTCTTCCTAAACAGCTTGAAAGAAATGGTCTTGAAGATAAAGAATTGAATTTAAATAAAAATGTCCTGCTAGATCTAATAAGGTATTACACACGAGAAGCTGGTGTTAGAGGTCTTGAAAGGCAAATCTCAAAGATTTTAAGAAAGGTTGTTAAAGAAAGACTTCTATCAAAAAAGAAAACAGCAACAAAAATAGACTCCAAAAACTTAGAGAAATATTCTGGAGTTAGAAAATTTAAGTTTGGAGAAGCTGAATCTTCAAATACTATTGGTCAAGTTTGTGGACTAGCCTGGACTGAGGTTGGTGGCGAACTTCTTACCATTGAAGCATCAAAAGTCTCAGGCAAAGGCAAAACAATTAAAACTGGCTCACTAGGCGAAGTAATGCAGGAATCAATTCAAGCTGCCTTAACAGTCGTAAGATCAAGATCAGATTCTCTGGGTATCAAGAAAGACTTTTATGAAAAGTTCGACACACATATTCATGTACCTGAGGGCGCTACTCCAAAGGATGGACCTAGTGCTGGAGTAGGTATGACAACCGCGCTGATATCCGCTTTTACAGAAATTCCAGTAAGATCAGATGTTGCTATGACTGGTGAAATAACTTTAAGAGGTCAAGTCTTGAAAATTGGTGGTTTAAAAGAAAAATTGCTTGCAGCGAAGCGTGGGGGCATAAAAAAAGTGATCATACCTTTAGACAACAAGGCGGATTTAAAAGAAATTCCTGACGTAATAACTGACAAACTTGAAATAATTCCAGTCGAATGGATTGATGAAGTAATATTGCATTCACTTGAGTCGCAGCCAAAAGCTATTAATAAATCTTCAAGCTTTAAATCTAAATCAAAAAAATCGACAAAAACTGTCAGCAAACACTAATCCTCAATTACTAAAAAAACCCTTTAAATACTTGACTTTTTGGGGTTTCTGGCATTTCATAGAAGGGTAAATTTTTCAATTTAGAGGAGATCAAATGAATAAATCAGATTTAGTAGATGCAGTTGCTGGAAGAGCAGATATGTCAAAAGCAGAAGCAGGGAGAGCGGTAGATGCAGTTCTTGGTTCAGTTGGAGATGCACTTGGAAACGGTGATTCTGTTTCTTTAGTTGGATTTGGAACATTTTCAGTAAGACACAGAGCAGCTAGAATGGGTAGAAACCCTCAAACTGGAGCTACAATGCAGATTGCTGCATCAAAAGTTCCTGGTTTCAAAGCTGGAAAAGCTCTTAAGGACAAAGTCAAGCACGGCTAATAAGTCTTTAAAAATCAATAAGGGTGCTTATTATGCACCCTTTTTTTTATTATAATAACCACGTTTATGGATACACTAAGATCATTTTTATCAGGAAGAAGACTTGCTATTATTGGCATTCTTCTTGCTATACCCTTTGTTTTTTTTGGCTCAAGCTCATTTGGTACTGTTTTTACAAATTATGGAAAGGTTAATGGGCTAACAGTTTCAGCTCTTGATGTGAATATCGCTATAAATACGGTCACTTCTAGATTGCAGCAAATTTATGGTGAAGAATTCAATGTTGATACATTAGAAGACGGGTTATTAAATAGTTTAGTAAGAAATGAGATTATCAGCCAAAAGGCTCTTCTCTATCAAGCGCAACAGATGGAACTAGTTAACTCTGAAGAAGAGGCTAAAAGACTAATTATGTCTGAACCATCCTTCCAGACAGATGGAAGATTTAATCAAGATATTTTTGAAGCAACCATAAGAGCTAACGGCATCCTTCCAAATGAATATATAGAAAATGTTCAAAATACTTCACTTGTGAATGATTTTTTATCAGCGGTATCTGATTCAAGCTTTCAAATTGAATCAGAATTAAAAAAACAGATAAAGCTAATCGAGCAAGAAAGGGATATTGATTTCTTTAAAATAGATTTTAATTCATTGAAGGACAATATAAATCCATCATTAGAAAGCGCAGTCAATTATTATGAAGAAAATAGATTGCTATTTATGGATGAGGAAAAGAGGTCGTTTAATATAGTATCTGTAAATCAAGATCAATTTAGAGATTCTATTGAAATCCCAGATGGTTTTATAGAATCTGAATATCAGGATTATCTAAATAAAATAAATGCTACTGCTGAAAGAAGAGTCTCTCATATAATGATAGATGTCTTAAATTATGATTCTAGAGAAGATGCATTTGAAGCTCTTATATCAATTCAAAGCAAGCTAGGAATTGACTTAACATTTGAAGAAGCTGCAACTCGGTTTAGTGAAGACCTAATTTCCGCCGATTTTGAAGGAGATTTAGGGTTTTCAAGTGGCGATAGTTTTCCTCCTGAATTTGAAGAAGCTTTAGACTCAATGGTTGTTAATGAAACCTCAGAGATAATTGAGCTTGATGAGTCATTTCATATCATCAAATTCACTGAAGAAAATAAAGAAACTCCAAAGACAAAAGAGATCATGGGAGGCCAATTTATTGATGAGCTGATTGAGGCGGAATCATATGCTTTAATGCTGGATCTAAGAGATGAAATAGAGGATCTTTTATTGAATGGTTTGTCTGTTGAAGCAATCGCAGATGCTGTAAATCAAGAACTCATAGTCACTAATCCAACTGGATATAATGATTTTAGCAACTATGACAGCATGAGGGTCAAAGATTTTCTATATGGCATTGATTTTTCAAGTGACTTTGCAGAAATACTCGAGCTTGATAATGAAGTAATAGTTGCATCTGTGTCTGAGGTTATAGAGCCTTCAGTACTTCCTTTTGATAGTGTTACAGATGAGGTATTTGATCGTCTGAGAGAGGATCAAGCTAATATCGAAATCATGGATCTTGAGAGAAGTCTTGTTATTGCAATGGATGATGAATCATATGTTTTAGAAAATAACAGTGTTCTCAAAGATAGCTTCATTTCAGTGAAAAGAGGATCAACACTTTTCCCACCGGATGTTCTCAATAATATTTTTTCGTCTAAAGTTAACTCTGTAACTTCTCAGAAAACTTTTAATTCAGATATATATATATTTAAAGTAAAAAAAATAAATGAGCCTTCTGAGGATTTTATCAATACTATAATGTCTGAATATGAGGACTTTTCTTCAGGTACATCGCTTGTAAAACTTAATTTAATTCTTGAAAAAGAGATAAATAAGGAAATAAGAGATAATATTAAAAACTTAAACATTTAAATAAATATGAAAAAAATAACATCTATATTTTTGGTTGCCATTTTATATGGTTGCGGCACATCAGTTTCTCCGGTTGATCAAGGCTTAATTGATCAAGTAATGCATATTGGTAATGGATCTGAACCTCAAGGCCTAGATCCACATGTTGTCACAGGAGTCCCTGAACATCACCTTCTTATAACAATGTGCGAAGGTCTAACAATTTCAAATCCCGAGGGCGGAGCAAATCTTCCTGGAATGGCAGAGAGTTGGGAAATAAGCGAGGATGGTAAAACCTATATTTTCAATATAAGGAAGGATGCCAAATGGTCGAATGGTGATGACTTTGTTGCAGATGACATGGTTTGGTCATGGATGAGAGTTCTTACTCCCAGCCTTGGTTCTCAATATCCAGATATGCTTTACTACGTGGAAGGTGCTGAGGACTTCAATACAGGTGTTATTTCAGATTTCTCTAAGGTTGGAGTCAAAGCTATAGATGATAAAACCCTTGAGGTGAAATTAAATAACCCGACTCCATTTTTTCTTGGGCTTCTAAGTCACTATTCCACATGGCCAGTTCACAAAGAGACGGTCTTGGAGTTTGGTGAAATTGATGACAGGCAAGGTTTATGGACTAGACCAGGCAACTTTGTTTGTAATGGACCAATGAATCTTAAGTCATGGGAGTTAAATAAAAAGATTATTGTTGAAAAGAATCCTTTATATTGGGATGCTGATAAGGTAAAGCTTAATCAGATGCATTTTTATCCTGTTTCAGATATTAATACTGAAGAAAGAATGTTTAGAGCTGGGCAACTGCATTTAACATCAACTGTTCCTTCTCAGAAGTGCGGTGTTTGGAGAGAAGAAGGTAATCCTAATCTTAGAATTGATCCTTATATGGGAACTTATTATTACCGAGCTAATGTAAATGTTAAGCCACTTGATAATGTCAAAGTAAGAAAAGCTCTAACTTATGCAATTGATAGAGAAAAACTAACTGAAAAGGTCACCCAATGTGGACAAATTCCTGCATACTCATTTACGCCTCCAGGAGCAGCTGGGTACAATCCAAACACTGAAATTCCATATGATCCTGAGCTTGCTCGACAACTTCTTGCAGAGGCCGGCTTTGAAAGTACAGAAGATTTTCCAGTTCTTCAAATTCTCTACAACACATCTGAAGATCATAGAAAAATAGCTTTAACAATCCAGCAAATGTGGCAGCAAAACCTGGGAATCAGTGTAGAGCTAGAGAATATGGATTGGAAAGTTTACTTGAGTAGACAAAACTCTATGGATTATCAAATTTCAAGAGCTGGATGGATTGGTGATTATGAAGATCCAAATACTTTCTTGGATATTATGAGAACCGGAAGAGGGAATAATAGGACTGGATGGAGCAATCAAGAGTTTGATGAGTTAGTTGGAAAAGCTAATGCAACTACAAATCAAGAGGAGAGATATAGGCTTCTTGGCGAGGCAGAAAAAATACTTATTGATGAATTGCCAATAATACCTGTTTATACTTATGTTCGTTCATATCAGCTTTCTCCTGATGTAAAAGGATACTCTCCAAATTATTTAGATCACCATCACCCGAAAACACTTTATTTAGAGCGAGACTAAAAAATTAATGCTTAATGTTTTAATAAGAAGGGTCTTAATAGCAATTCCTGTTTTAATTGTAGTTGCTAGTCTTACATTCTTTTTTATTAGATTGGCTCCAGGTGGACCTTTCGATGCTGACAAAGTTGTTTCGCCTCAAGTAATGAAGAACTTAAATGCAGCATATAACCTCGATGCACCTCTTCATGAACAATACTTTGATTATATGTCAGGAGTTGTTGTTGGAGATTTTGGTCCTTCTTTTAGATATCCTGGAAGATCTGTATCTGAAATGATATACACAGGGCTTCCAATAACCTTTGAGTTGGCATTCTATGCCTTAATGATTGCAGTTGCACTTGGTATATTTTCTGGTGTTCTAGCTGCGCTAAAAAGAAATACTTTTTTAGATTACTTCCCAATGGCAATTGCGATGCTAGGAATATGTGTCCCCACATTTTTAATGGGCCCAATACTAGTCTTAGTTTTTGGTATTAATCTTGAAGTACTGCCAGTTTCTGGTTGGG
>CAXGZN010000007.1:0-22473 GCA_964014565.1 uncultured Gammaproteobacteria bacterium | reverse complement strand
AATCTTATCTTTATTATGAAGATTTCTTAAAAACAGAGATTTTTGAGTAGATTTCGTCAGACTGTAAAAACTTAATTTTTAAATCTTCTCCCTCACGGATAATAAAAACACTCTCTAACCACTGCTTATTCTCTTTTAATAATACATCTAGTGCGTATGGATTTGGATAGACAAAAACTCCCGTATTGAGATAGCTAGCATGTGCTGAATTGCTATCAATAGAGATAGTAAAATCAGAAAGAAACCATTCTGTTGACTCCCATCCTAGAAATCCTGCAGATTCAATAAAATCTGTGAACTCATTAAGTGTGAATTTATCACCCATCTCAAAAATAATAAAATCATCTGTCACTTTCTGGCTTAATAGATCTTTATTATAGTTTTTGATATTTAAGGCATTAAAAAATTCATTGACGTGGTCTATTATCATCTCTTCAGTGAGTTGCTCTTGAAAATCTTCAGCCAGTTGTTGTTGTGAAAAAGAAAAAAGAGGTATTAACAGAAGAACCAAGAATCTTTGCATAATGAAATAATTATATTGGAAAATCTAGATTTAGTTAATTAGCCAAAGTCTTTAAGCATTTTTTTAAGCTCTAGAGAATGCTGTTCTTCTTCACCTATCATACCTCTTGCATATTCTTCAAGATAAATAGATTTGTTTTCTACAAGGGAAAGTAGATCTTTATATAAATTAACTGCATGCATCTCATGCTCAAGGCTTTCTTCCAATATATCTTTAATAGTATGTCTATTGGTTTCTTTAATTTTGGCAATATTTTGTGTTGGATGCCCGTCTAACCCCGTAAGAATTTCACCAGCTTGTTGAGCATGGAGCAAAGATTCATTCGCTTGCTCTTTTAAGAAAGCCACTATTGGGATTCTGTGAGGTCCACTTACCATCATAGAAGAATGCGTATATCTCACAACACCAGCAAGCTCACATTCCATAACTTCATTAAGAATCTTGCAAACCTTTTTTACATCAATATCTTTCATCTTATCTCCTTTGAAATAAGACGGATTCTACATTAAATTTTTCGTAAATCTCTTATTGCGAAATGAAGTAATAATCATTCTCATTATGAATTAGTTTTCTCAAATAGGTAATGTGATACAAAATATTCTTCACCTTCATTCATTGCAAAGAAGACCTCGCAAGTAAGAAAAAATATTCTCCACCTGTTAAACCAAACAACTGGATCATCATAATGATCTTTAAAAATATCCATTATTTCAGTTTTGTTTTTGTAATGATTTTTAAGCCACCCTTTTGAAGTTTTTGAATAATGAACGCCATTAACATCCCACTGTTTTGTAACAATTAAATCTTCTTCAAAATAGCTAAAGATATCCTTGCTAGGCATGATACCTCCCAAGAAGAAATATTTTGTCATCCAATCTAAGTCATGTCTTACTTCATAAAGATAAGTGATTTCTTTATTACAGAAGATATGAATGAAAAGTTTCCCATTATCCTTAAGCAAACTACTTAAAGAAGATAATATTGATTTATAGTTTCTTAGGTGTTCAAACATTTCAATAGAAATAATCCGATCAAAATGGTTATCTAAATTAAGGTTATTTACATCCATTTTAATTGCCTTAATATTTTTAAGATTCCTTTTTTTTGCCTCTCCATTAATAAAATTAATCTGATCAAACGAATTGCTTACTGAGGTAATATTAGACTCAGGGAATTTTGCTGCAGCATAAAGCGAAAAACTACCCCATCCACATCCAAGATCAAGTATTTCTTGACCATTTAAAATATCTGCTCTTTCTATATATAGATCTAGCATTCTGTCTTCAGCCTCATCTAGGGTTATTTGATTATCAAATAGCGAACAAGAGTACTTCAGCCTTTGGCCAAGCACTTTTTTAAAGAATTCTGGGGGTACTTCATAATGTTGATCATTAGCATCAACTGTTTTTTCGGCAACGACCCCATCTGATAATAAGTTAATAACTTTTTCTTTATTCTTTTCAATATCAGATTCTGCAAGCCTTCTATTTGATAAAAATAGTGCGGCTCTCTTAATTAAAAAGTCTGGAATGTAACCTCTTTCGGTGAGATGTAGTAAAAATCTTGTCATTTATTCTCCAATAAATATTGTGAAACTGAAATTCTTTCATTTAAAAATCCACCACGACAATATGCGAGATACATATCCCAAGTATTTTTAAATTTTTTATCAAAACCTAATGCTTCGACTTGATCCCAACGATCTTGAAAATTAATAAACCAAGTCTCTAAAGTCTTTGCATATGATTCCGGGAAATTTTTTTGCGAGATAGACTTAAGCTCATTATTTTCAGCAAGCTTATGAATAATTTTATTGCTAGCAAGCATGCCTCCAGGAAAAATATATGTTTGTATAAAATCAGGATTTTTTTGATAGCTATCAAAAAACTCGTCTCCGATAGTAATTGTTTGAATGGCAGCTTTGCCATTTTCCTTAAGCAAGCCCTTTATTTTTGAGAAGAATATCTCCCAATATTCTGATCCAACTGCTTCAAACATTTCAATTGAAACAATGGCATCAAATTTTCCTGATATCTTTCTATAATCAATGAGCTCAATCTCAGGGATCTTTTCCATTTGCCCAATCCTTCTTTTAGCAAACTGGAATTGGCTTGGTGATATTGTAATTCCCTTAACATTAAAACCCTTTCTCGTAGCATATTCTAAGAACCCTCCCCAGCCACATCCTATTTCAAGTATTCTTGCTCCTTCTTTCAGATTTAGCATATCTAGTATCGACTGATATTTGTTTTCTTGAGCCTCACTTAAGTTGTTTGTTTCTTCATAAAATATGCCAGAAGAATATGTCATAGATTCGTCCAGCCACAAATTATAAAAATCATTTCCTAGGTCATAGTGTGCTTCAATATTCTTTTTGCTTCCCTTAAGCGTATTTTTATTAAAAAAATGATTAATTTTTGCAAAAATCTTTAGGGAGAGCATGCCATTTGAAATCTTTGAAAAAGCTCCTAAATTCTTCGGAAGATAGTCCATTAATTCAATTAGATCTTTTGTTTGCCAATAATCATTAATATAGCCTTCCGTAAGTCCCAAAGCTCCGCGTCTGTATATAATCCAAATCCCAAGCCAGGAATTAAAAATAATTTCTATAGAAGATTGATGATTTCCTAGTTCAATTCTTTTCCCATTTGGAAGAGTAATTAAAATGTTCTTATCTTCAAGCTCGCCAATGTTCTTGTTTAAGAAATTTTGAATAAGTTTAGTCAACATATCCGCTGTCTCCATGAGGAAAGATTTTAAATTTCTTTATCCAAAGAAATAATGCTTGAATATGAATCCTAACAAGAACGAGAAGAGAGCTTAGGGCTAAACCGAAATAGAATATTAGCTTCTTTATTCCTGTCATTTCGATAATTGCGCCTCGTATATTTGTAACTATTTCCGCTTTTTTTTCTTTGTTAAACTGATTTATCTTTATTTTAAATGGGTTTCTGGATAAATTAAATTTATAGAAACCAGATTTCTCTGCAAAAGGAGAAACATACATATTCTTCTCAACCTCAAGCCAAATGTTTTCAGAGATAGCTTCCCCATTATTTTCAACAATATAAATTTGGTCCTCATAAAATGTATTTTTCACTTCAGCTATGAAAAATTTACAACCTTCTTTGGTTTCTAAAAACCAAAAACATACTGGGTTAAAAGATTTGATAAATCCAATATTGGGTGTTCTGAGAAGATTCACTTTGCATATATTGGCTTCAATATTTTTATCTTTAATAAAGGACTTCATTGAGTCAATTACTTTGCCTGACATATCAGAATAACTATCGGCAAAACTTAAAATCCTAGAGTTAATACGTTTAAACTTTTCTAAGTTGAAATCAAATACATCTTCAACGAAAGCTGATTTATATTTATATTCAAACTGATGCTTTTTATTGCCTACTCTTCTATGAGATACAGCTCCATCAAATAAATTTAGTTTTGCTTTATCCATTAATAATTTTTATAACTTCTGATGAAGATTTAATGCCATCTTCATGAAATCCATAACCAAGATGAGCGCCTGTAAAATATGTTTTTCTATTTCCCTGAATTGAACGTATCAATTTTTGTCCCTTAATTGTTTGTTCACTATAAAGAGGATGTTCATATTTAACTCTCTTGAATACTTTCTCTTCATCAACATCAGGATGATTTCCAAGTGTTACAAAAATATCTCTCTCAATATCTAATTTCTGTAAATTATTCATCCAATAAGAAACATAATCATATTTATTGTTCTTAAAAGAGTTCCAGGAAGACCAAAGAGATTTTTCATTTGGCATCAAGTTTTGATCATGATGAAGCAAAGCATTATTAGTTGTATATTCGAACATAGACAATATTTCTTCTTCCTCAGGAGACATATCATCAACTATTGCTCCAACCTGATTAGCATGACAGGCAAAAATAATTACATCATATTGATTTTCTTTATCATTATTTAGAACAAATACTTTTTCTTTTTCTCTTTTTATCGATAAGTTTGCATTTTTAAAAACATTATTTATTTTTGAGTGATTAATTAGTTTTTCTATATAGGTATTGCTTCCACCCAAGACTGAAAACCACTGAGGTCTTTTAATTAGATCTAACAATCCGTGATTATTAAAAAATCTCGAAAATGATTTCATTGGGAATCTACTAATTGATTCCTGGGATGAGGACCAAATTGATGCAGACATCGGATATACATAGTTTTTCTTGAAGAATTCTGAAAATTTTTTCTCTCTTAACCAGTCTTCTATTGATCCATTTGAGTCTACGTTTGATGCGATATTATTAAATCTAACCATTTCAAGAAAAATCCTTATTTTTTTTAAGCTATTAAAGAATCTAAATTTTTTAAATTCTTCTGAGGACCATGAAATATTCTCTGTATCGACACTAAAAGACATGGATGTTGGATGAAGTTCAATTTCTAATTCAAGGAACAGTTTTGTTAATAAAGGATAATTTCTATCATTCATTACAATAAAGCCTGAGTCGACACTTATTCTTTTTTCCAGCTCAAGAGTGTGTGTATGGGTATGCCCACCCAATCTTGAGTCTTTTTCAAACAAATCTACTTCGTGCTGATCAGAAAGATAATATGCTGCAGAGAGACCAGATATTCCTGATCCAATAATCGCTATTTTCAGAATTTTCCCCTTGTAAACCTCATTCTTATTGTATAAATCCTAATTAAAGCTACAAAGGTAATTACGCATTGTGTAAAAATTGAAATAGATAATGGATCAGACCAATGCCACCTGTCTATTGTTATCCAAAGTAAAAAGGTTTGAAGTGGAAAATTAATACATAGCCCTATAAGCACAATTATAATACTTTCACGAAATGCAGTTTTTTCTGTTTGATTCATAACTATCCTCTAAATTTGAAAAGGCTTATGAAATTTTTACAGCTGTTCCGTAGGCCATCACCTCTGAGGCACCTTGAACAATCTGAGATGTTTGGAACCTGAAATTGATAATTGCATTCGCTCCTTTTTCCTTAGCTTCCTGGATCATTCTTTCATAAGCCTGATCCCTAGCTCTTTCTAAAAGCCTTGAATAACTAACAACCTCGCCACCAACAAGATTTTTAAGTGAAGCGAAGAAATCGCTTCCTACATTTCTTGCTCTCACTGTACTCCCAACAACTATGCCTAAGTATTCTTCAATATTTTTATTCTCGATTGTGCCGCTGGAAACAACTAAAAAATTATCACTGTCCATTAATTAAGAATATTATAAAAAGTAATATTTTTCTATATGGTTTTAGATTTCAGAGTGAGCAATTTGAGCTGATAATACAAAAATATCCATTGCGATATCAAGCTCATTAATATCAATATAGGTTGGAGCTATCCTCAAGACTGAATCATTTGGATCATTACCGTAAGGATAAGTTGAGCCTGCAGGTGTTAGCATTAGTCCAGCCTCTGCACACAGTGCCACAATTCTTCTAGCAATTGGTTTTTTTGAATAGAAGGTTACGAAATACCCGCCAGTTGGATTTGTGTATTCACCTACTTCGCTAGATAGATTGGAAAGTTTTTTATTAACAAGTTCAAACTTCGGCTTAATAAGACTGGCATGCTTCTTCATATGCTCAAGAACATTCGATTTATTTTTAAAGAAATTAACATGTCTTCTTTGATTAATTTTATCTGGGCAAATTACCATCATGTTCCGGACTCTTTCAATTAATTTAAAATTCTTTTCGCCAGTTGTTAAAAAAGCCATCCCGCCGCCGCCAAAAGTAACTTTTGAGAAAGAAGTGAATACAGCTACATTGTCTAAAGCACCCAAACCATCTGCTAAGACAGGGATTGGTGTCTGAACTTGCGTTTCATCAAAATCATGAATTAAATAAGCATGATCAAATAAGTTAATAAAGCTTGAGTTATATTCTTTGGTAATCTTTAATAGGTTTGTGATGTTTTCGTCAGAAAATACTTCGCCAGAAGGATTGGAATGTCTTGGAACACAAATTAATCCCTTAATATTTGAATGTTTGGAAAGTTTCTTATTTAGATCATCAAGATCGATACCGGATGAGCATAGGTTTACAGTATGCATTTTTAGACCAAGGCCTTCTAGAGTTGCAAAATGCCGATCAAATCCAGGCACGGCACAAAGAAATGCTGGTTCTTTATCATTTTTCCACGGATCATCATCTAGCCCAAAGAGAAACCTTCCTAAAAGAAGTTGAGTCATCAGAAGATAGCTTGATTGCTCTCCGGCGATTGTTAAGTCTATTTTGCTGTCAAGAATGTCTGCGCCAAGTTTTCTAGCCTCTATGATTCCAATTGGCTCTCCATAATTCCTTAAGTCAACACCATTTTCTCCAATGGCATCCACAGCCTGAGTCATTAAATCATTTGATAAGTCTAATTGGTCGGAATGTGGTTTTCCTCTAGTTAGATCAATTGATAAGTTTTTTTGCTTTAGCGCTTCAAAAGTTTCAAGTAATTTTTCCATCACATTATGAGTGTTATCAATTTAATGAAATAATAATGCATATGGATGGAAATATAAATTTAATTTTCTTAGAGCTTCTTTTGGTCATCCCCTTAATTGGTATAGTGCTTTGGTTTGTTCATAGGATGAGCAAAAATCATAACTCAAATATTGAGGAAATAATTTCCAAGGTAGTTCAGGAAAAGAATGAAAGTTCTTCAAAGCATAATTTAGAGAAAATTGATCTTACGCTCAAGCCCTTTAAAGAGCAACTACGAAATCTAAATGAAGAAATTGTTGGCTTAAAAGAAGAACAAGCTGCATCAAAAGAAAGTTTTAAAGATCACGTATCAAAAATAATTGAGCAAACTGATAATATCGGCAAAGAAGCAAGAGACTTAGCTTTAGCTTTGAGTGGAAATGTCCAAACTCAAGGTGCTTGGGGAGAACAAGTTTTAGAAAAAACGCTTGAAGAATCTGGATTGAGAAAAGATAAAGACTATGTGCTCCAAAAAAAATTTACTGCTAGCGATGGATCTACTGTTCAACCGGATGCTGTTGTCTTTATGCCAGATAATAGAAGTATCATTATCGACTCTAAAGCCTCACTTACGTCATACTTAAGATATGTTGATGCTGAAGATGAATCTGAAAAAGAAAAACATTTAAAAGAACATCTAAGCTCCTTAAAGACTCATATAAAACAGCTTTCATCTAAGTCTTATAAAAGTATTGAAGAGCTTGGGTCAGCTGACTATATTTTGATGTTCATCCCAATTGAATCAGCTTTGTCTCTTGCGCTTATGAATGATTGGGACCTTCAGAAGACCGCCATGCAAAGCAAAATGGGATTTGTAACACCAACTAACTTGATAGCAATCCTTAGAGTCGCTGAAAGTTTATGGCGACAAGATAGATTGAGTAAAGATGCTGAAAAAATTGCTCTAAGAGCTGGCCTAATGATTGATAAGCTTGTTGGTCTTAAAACAGACTTTGAAAAGGTAAAAAGTAGCTTCAATGCTACTCAGGATGCAATAAATGAAGCAGAAAAGAAGTTGAATACTGGTAAAGGAAATCTAACAAACCAAGCAAAAGAGTTACAAGAAATGGGAGCCAGATCAAAAAAAGTCTTAGCAGACTCAGATAACAAATAAATATAGTGCAACATCTAAGATTATTTAAAATTCTGTCATATCCTTGGCTGATATTTATATCAATAATATTTCTTACCTTTATTTTTTTAGGCTTCTCTCAGTCACTTAATGAATATGTAACAACATCTTTGATAATTAAGATGACTTCTAATACTTTATTGTTATGCATACTGGTTGCAATATTCACTTCACTGATAGCTATACCTTGCTCAATCTTTGTGACAATGTTTGATTTTTATGGGAGAAAGTTTTTTTCATGGGCTTTATGTTTGTCCCTAGCATTTCCTATCTATGTGTATGCTTTTATTTTTGTTGGGGCTGCTGAAGAAGTTAGCTTCATTTCTAGCTCTATTAGAGAAAATATAGTTTTGTCTGCTTTGATAATGTCTCTTGGTTTATATCCTTATACATTCCTTTTATGTAAGGCGCAGTTAAGAAAAACTGGCGTATCCATATTCAAAGCATCAAAGTCTCTAGGAAAAAATAACTTCCAAACAATTTATCTTATTCTTCTTCCGTCTCTGAAGCCTGCAATAATAGCTGGAACAGTTCTGTGTATCTTTGAAACTATCTCTGATTTTGGGGGCGTTGCTACACTTGGTATTAATACTCTGACTGTTGGCATCTTTAATATTTGGTTTGGTTATCAAGACTTGATATCTGGAGCAAAAATATCTCTTATGCTTTTCTTAATAGCAATGATCATTTTATATGTCAGTAAACTAAGCTCTGAAAGCAGGAAGTCATCAGGTGCTGGGAAAGCAAATCATAGTTTAATCAAGCCTAGTAAAATATTTAATTTCACAATTACCCTCTTTTGTTCATCTGTTTTCTTAATAACCTTTATCTTTCCGTTTATGCAACTTATAGTTTGGTCTTCAGAAAATATCAAAAATAATATTCCATTAGAGCTAATTTTTAATTCTTTTTTCATTGGTTTTATAGTTGCATTAGCTGCTTCAGTTATTGCAATAATTCTTTCACTGGGAAGTTTCAAAAGCCCAAATAAAATTATTTTTAATTTATCGACAATAGGCTATGCAATTCCAGGTTCTGTTCTTGCAGTTTCTCTATTATTGGTCTTTAGCTTTTACTTTGATTTATCTATAACAGTGTTCGGTATATGGGGATTATTTTTATGTTTAGTAATTAGGTTTATAACTCCTTTAATACGTTATTTGGATGCTGCCCTTTCGAGTATGACCGAAGAGACCCTTTCAGCAACAAGGATCTACTCAAAAAGCTTATTGAGAACTTTTAGGAATATATATTTTCCAGCTTTATATCCATCTCTGTTGTTAGGTTTTCTGGTTGTTTTTATAGAAGTGATTAAAGAGCAGCCTGCAACACTATTGTTAAGGCCGGTAGGTTTCGATACCTTGTCATCAAAGATTTATAATTTTACCTCAGAGGGTCAATGGGAATTAGCTGCAACTCCTAGCATAGCCATGATTCTTTTAAGTTTAATTCTTGTATTGATATTAAATAATAGAGTTGATAATGAATAGAACCTTTCTTTATGAATCTCATCTGAATTTGGGATCAAAATTTGTTAATTTTTCAGGATGGGAAATGCCCATACATTATGGCTCTCAAATTAATGAACATAACACTGTAAGAAATAGTGCTGGTATTTTTGATGTGTCTCACATGAATATTTTTGATTTCTATGGTGTTGAAGCAAAAGAATTTATGAGATATGTGTTAACAAATGATGTGAACAAAATTGATGATGGTTCTGCACTTTATAGTGTAATAACGAATAATGAAGGCGGGATAATAGATGATCTAATAGTTTATAAATTTAACAATGAAAAATTCAGAGTTGTATCAAACTGTTCTACTTTTCATGATGTAAATAACTTCTTTGAATCAAATATTATCAAATTTGATTGCGAGTTCCTTCATAAACCAAGTTTAGGCATTCTGGCTATACAAGGACCAGAATCTGAGATTGCTCTTAAAAATATCCTTGAACTAGAGCTTTCAAACTATAAAAGTTTTTCATTTACTGAAAAGAATAAACTTTTCATTTCAAGGACTGGTTATACAGGAGAAGATGGTTTTGAGGTTATTGGTGAGCCTAGAGAATTACAAAATATTTGGGATTTATGTATTTCTAAGAGTATTCCTCCAATTGGCTTGGGCGCAAGAGACACTTTAAGGGTTGAAGCTGGGATGAATCTCAATGGTACAGACATGACCATAAAGAATAATCCCTTTGAGTCTAATTTAGGTTGGGTTGTCGATTTTGGCGATGTCGAAAGAGACTTCATTGCTAAAGAAAACCTCATTGAAATTAAAAAAAACAACAGACTAAATCTTGTTGGTGTTTTGCTTGATGGAAAAGGAATCTTGAGAGGCGGTCAAAAGATCATCAAAGATGATTTTGAGGGAGAAGTTACAAGTGGTACTTTTTCGCCGTATATGAAGAAAAGCATTGGCTTAGCTAGGATACCGACGGGTATTAATGAAAATGCAAATGTGCTGATAAGAAATAAGCTCCTAAATGTAAAAATATTATCGCTACCTTTTATAAGAAAAGGTAAAATTATGATATGAATGAAACGCCAAGCGATCTTAAATTTCTGGATTCGCATGAATGGATAAAAGAAGATGATAATACCGTTATAGTTGGTATTAGTGATCATGCGCAGAATGAGCTTGGAGAGGTTGTTTTTGTGGAATTACCAGCAATTGGAGATGAATTCGTCGCAGGTGATGAAGCGGCAGTAGTGGAATCTGTAAAAGCTGCATCTGAAGTGTATACTCCTATATCTGGTGAAGTTATTGAAGTGAATGATGCTCTTGAAGAAAACCCTGAGCTTGTAAATACCTCTCCTTATGAAGAAGGTTGGTTCTTCAAATTAAAAGTTAGTGATGAAAATCTCGGAAGTATAGATAGTCTTATGACCGCTGAAGAATATTCATCCATGCTTGATGGTAATAGTTAATTAAATCATAAATGAATCAAATTAAATCTTTCCTTGATAGGCATATTGGTATTGGTGCTGATGACCAAAAAGATATGCTAGATTTCCTTGGTTACAAAGATATGCATGCATTTATTGAGGATGTTGTTCCTGAAAGCATATTAGAAGATGATTATTTAGATCTTGGAGAAGGATTATCAGAGATGGCGGCTCTGAAAAAGCTTGATAAAATTGCTAAACAAAACACAGTCTTTAGATCTTATATTGGGCAGGGTTACTATGGAACAGTTACTCCTAAGGTCATTAAAAGAAATGTATTTGAAAACCCTGGATGGTATACCTCATATACTCCTTATCAAGCTGAGATTTCTCAAGGAAGATTAGAGGCGCTAATAAATTTCCAAACAACCATCTGTGAGTTAACCTCAATGGAAATAGCTAATGCATCTCTTCTTGATGAGGCTACAGCCGCAGCTGAAGCTATGATGCTAGCAAAAAGAGTATCGAAAAATAAATCTAATTATTTTTTTGTTGATAAAAACTGTTTCGGGCAGACTATTTCCGTTCTTAAAACGAGGGCTAAGCCATTTGGTATTGAGCTTGAGATTGGTGATCCTCAAGATTTTAATGAAAAAGATTTTTTTGGAATGTTAATACAATATCCAAATAAATTTGGAGAAATAGAAGATTTCTCAAGGCTATCAGATTACTGTAAAAAGAATAAGTCATTGCTAGTTTGTGCCACCGATCTCCTTGCCTTGACTCTTTTGAGACCTCCTGGAGAAATTGGTGCTGATATTGTTATAGGTTCATCCCAAAGATTTGGTGTCCCAATGGGGTTTGGAGGTCCGCATGCCGCATTTATGGCAACTCATGAGAGTTTTCAAAGGTCAATGCCTGGAAGAATTATTGGAGCATCGAAAGATGCTAGTGGGAATCTATCCTATAGGCTTGCACTTCAAACAAGAGAACAGCACATAAGACGAGAAAAAGCCACTAGTAACATTTGTACCTCTCAAGCGCTATTAGCTGTGATGGCTGGTTTTTTTGCAATTTATCATGGTCCCGACGGGTTGATAGGAATTGCTAAAGATGTTCATAAAAAAACTCATAGGCTTTTTGAGGCTCTTAGGTCTAGCGATCATGAAATTCTTAATAATAACTTTTTTGATACTCTTTCTGTTCGCTTAAAAGGAAATGTTTCGGAAGTAAAAACTCGTCTACTGGATGCAAAAATAAATATTAATTGGTTTGATAGTAATTTAGTAAGCATATCAATAGATGAAGCCACAACTTCTGATGACATTGCTGATCTAGTCTTTGCGCTCTCAGGAAAGTCCATATCAAATGGTTCCGAAGATGGTAAAGCTAATTTTAATAAAGAAATAGTCAGGTCTTCTAATTTTATGAAACAAGAGCGTTTTCATAAATATCATTCTGAAACAGAGATGATGAGATACATTAAAAGACTATCTGACAAGGACATTGCGCTCGATAGATCAATGATTCCACTTGGCTCTTGCACTATGAAATTAAACTCAGCTTCTGAAATGGCGCCAGTAAGCTGGCCAGAATTTGCAAATATGCATCCATATTGTCCTGTCGATCAAGCAGAAGGTTATCAAGTTCTTATTAAAGACTTAAGAGAAATGCTATCAGGCATTACTGGTTATTATGATATTTCACTTCAACCAAATGCTGGTTCTCAAGGAGAGTATGCAGGTCTACTAGCAATTGATGCATACCATAAAAGTAATGGTGATGATAATAGGTCAATCTGCCTTATCCCAAGATCAGCACATGGAACCAATCCTGCCTCAGCAATGATGGTTGGAATGAAGGTTATCCCTGTTGAATGTGATTTGGAAGGGAATATCGATCTTAAGGACTTAAAAGAAAAATCATCTCTTCATAAAAGCAATCTATCAGCAATTATGATCACATATCCTTCTACTCACGGAGTCTTTGAAAGCAATGTGAGAGAAGTTTGTAAAATTGTTCATGATCATGGAGGGTTAGTTTACATCGATGGAGCTAACTTGAATGCTCTTGTTGGTATTGCAAAACCTGGTGAATTTGGAGGTGATGTTTCTCATCTCAACCTACATAAAACGTTCTGCATTCCTCATGGCGGAGGTGGACCTGGAGTCGGCCCGATAGGAGTTGTAGAAAAACTTAAAGATTTTATGCCTTCACATCATGAAAATATTCAAAATGTAGGTCCTGTATCCTCAACAGATTTTGGAAGTGCCAGCATTCTACCAATTAGTTGGATGTATATTGCAATGATGGGATCAAAGGGTTTAAAACAAGCTACAATGACTGCCATTTTAAGCGCGAATTATGTTGCAAAGCGCCTAAGCGATCACTACCAAATACTTTATAAAGGTGAGAACAACTTAATAGCTCACGAATGCATAATAGATGCAAGACCTTTTAAAGAGTCCTCAAATATTGATGTTGATGATATAGCTAAAAGGCTTATGGATTATGGTTTTCATGCTCCTACTATGTCCTGGCCGGTTGCAGGTACTCTTATGATTGAGCCTACTGAAAGTGAATCTAGAGAAGAATTAGATATATTCTGTGATGCTATGATTTCTATTAGGAAAGAAATAGAGGAAATTGAAAAGGGGAATGAGGATTCTGAAAATAATATTCTGAAAAATTCACCTCACACTGTAGAAGAGCTTAGCAGTGATAATTGGGAACATAATTATTCTAGAGAAAAAGCTGCATATCCACTGGATTACTTAAAAGCAAGAAAGTATTGGCCGCCTGTAAAGAGGATAGATAACGTTTATGGTGATAAAAACCTATTTTGTACCTGTCCAGATATGGACGAGTTTTAGATTGGTAAATCTATAATTTCCCAGCCAAGATCTTTAGACACTCTAAATAAATCATTATCTGGGTTAACCGCCACTGGTTTTTCTACTTTCTGCAAGAGAGGCATATCTAAGATTGAGTCAGAATAAAAGGTTGTGCCATTAAAATCTGAGAACCCATTATTTTTCATCCATGCCTGCACATTTTTTAACTTCCCCTCCCCCAGCGATGGAGGATCTTCTATTCTTCCGGTATAAATATTATTTTCTTTTTCACATGTTGTACAAACAACATTTTTAAATTCTAATCTTTTGGCAATTGGGCCAGCAATTATTGAAGTTGTTCCCGAAGCAAGAAGCAGCTCTTCATCTTTTTCGTAATGCTTATGAATTAACCTTAAAGCATAAATATTGATTGAGGGTTCAATAATTTCCTTCATAAAATCTGATCTAATATCTGAAATATAGTCATCACTATTATCTTTAAGGTATTGAATCGTAAATTCATAATAGTCTTTATAGTTAACATTACCTTCTCTAAATTTCTTCTGAAATTCAGCATTTTGCTCGAAGTATTCTTCTCTTTTTATAAATCCTTTATTTATAAGATAATCCAGCCAAGAATGATCCGAGTTGCATTTAAGAATGGTATGATCTAAATCAAAAATTGCTAATTTTTTATTAATAGTCATGGATATTAAAGAAAAAGGTTATCGTTTAAATGTTGGTATTATTGTAGCCAATTCAGACGGTAAATTGTTGTACTGCAAAAGAAAAAATTCCACCAACTGGCAATTTCCTCAAGGTGGTATAGATAAAAATGAGGATATATTTGATGCTGCGCTAAGAGAATTATATGAAGAAGTTGGTATTGAAGAAAACAAAATAAAATTAATTAAAGAATCTGACAATTGGTATAAGTATGATCTTCCTAAAAAATATAAAAGAAATAGTTTTCTATGGGAAAGTTTTAAAGGCCAAAAGCAAAAATGGTTTTTGTTTAAGTTGATTGAAGAAACTAAGATTGATTTAAATAATGAGAATAACCCTGAGTTTGACGAATTCAATTGGGTTGATTATTGGAAACCTCTTGATGAAATAGTTGAATTCAAAAGGGAAATTTATGAAAAAGTCTTAACTGAGCTTGAGCCAGCATATAAGTCGGAGTTTAGTAAATAATGGAAATACCTATCTATATTGTTCTCGGTCTATTTGTGGGTGTCCTTGGTGGATTATTTGGAATTGGTGGCGGTGTAATTATTGTTCCAATATTGCTATTTATTCTTACTTATCTCGGATATGAGTCTGATCTACTAATACACATTTGTGTTGCAACATCACTTGGAACTATATTCTTTACTGCACTTGCATCTGCATTTGCTCATAATAAAAAAGGGAGTGTTGATTGGAGCTTTTGGCGCAAACTGTCCCTCGGTATTGCTCTTGGTTCTTATTTAGGCTCAGTATTATCAATATCTATAGAAGCCTCGACTTTAAAAGTAATTATAGGTATCTCATACCTTCTTATTGCTCTTCAAATACTTATAAACGTTAATATGCCAGCAAAAAATCTTAAGCCTTCTTTTAGCACTATCCTTTATGGTACAGGTACTGGAGCTGCATCATCAATATTAGGAATTGGCGGCGGAAGTTTCACTGTTCCATACTTAAATTATGCTGGTTTAAAAATGGTTAATAGTATAGGAACAGCATCGGCTTGCGGAGTGATAATTTCTTTTTTTGCATCTCTTGGTTTTATTTTAACTGGGCTTGGGGAAGATCAAGCATTGGAGAAATCTATTGGCTTAATTTACTGGCCTGCTTTAGTAGGAATTTCTTTGGGTAGTCTATTTAGCGCTCAAGCTGGTGTTTATCTAGCTCACAAGATAAGTGAAAGATTATTAAAAGCTCTTTTTGGTATTTTTATTCTCTCAGTAAGCTACTATATGCTTTTTATATGATTATTGAATTATCAGACTTCTTCAATAACCCAAGCCTGGTCTCTGTTGGGAGTATATCTATTCAGTACTATGCAGTTACATGGATACTTTCAGCGATATTTATTTATCTCCATCTTGCAAATAACTCAATCACAAAAGAAATTGGTATTTCTAAAGAAAAGGCAAATGATCTCGTCTTTTTATATGGATTAATATTTGGAGCAATGATTGGTGGAAGAATTGGCTATATGCTTTTTTATGGATTTGATCAGCTTATAAATAATCCTCTCAAGCTTTTCTATATTTGGGAGGGTGGTCTTTCCTTCCATGGAGGGCTAATTGGTGTAATCATCTCGATGTTTATTTTTTCAAAACAAAATAGGATTAACTTCATAAGACTTCTAGACTCCGCGGCCCTAAGTATGCCTATAGGTCTATGCTTAGTTAGGATTGGTAACTTTTTAAATGGTGAGCTTTATGGAAGAGCTACAGATGGAAGTTGGGGCTTCATTTTCCCAACTGATCCATTTGGCCTTACAAGACATCCTTCACAACTCTATGAATCTTTTGGTGAAGGCCCTTTGCTATTTATCCTATTAATGATTGTAAATAAATACACAAAAAAAAGAGGGTTAGTTGCTGGATCTTTTCTGTTTTTTTATGGAAGTATAAGATTTGTAATAGAAAATTTTAGGCAGCCAGACTCACATCTTGGTTTTATTTTCTCTGACTTTCTTACAATGGGTCAACTTTTATGTATTCCTATGATCCTTATTGGTTTAATATTCATAGTTACTTTTAAAAATAAAAATGAAATCATATCTTAATCTGCTGTCTCACATTTTAGAAAATGGAGAAAAGCGTGAAGACAGAACTAATGTTGGAACTATTTCTTCATTTGGGCATCAACTTAAATTTGATTTAAGGGATGGATTCCCTGCTGTGACCACAAAAAAACTTGCATGGAAGGGTGTCGTGTCTGAGCTTATTTGGTTTCTAGAGGGTTCTGACGATGAAAGAAGATTAGCGGAGATAAGATATAACAAAAATAGAGACGAATTAACTGATATAGATAAATACCCTACTATTTGGACAGATAATGCAGATAATCAAGGAAAAAATTTAGGATATGAAAATTCATCATTGGTAAAAAAGCTTGGTCCGGTATATGGAGTTCAATGGAGAAACTGGGATGATAAAGACCAAATTAAAGAACTTTTAGACTCACTTAAAAATAATCCGACCAGCAGAAGACATATCTTAAGCGCTTGGAATGTAGCGATGATAGATAAAATGGCTCTTCCTCCATGCCATCTAATGGCACAATTCTATGTCTCTAGCGACCAAAGCTTAGATTGCCACATGTATCAAAGAAGTGCTGATATGTTTCTTGGGGTTCCTTTCAATATCGCAAGCTACTCCTTGCTTATGCATATATTAGGGAAAGTGTTAGATTTGACCCCAAGATATTTTATTCACTCTTTTGGTGATGCTCACATTTATTTGAACTCAGTTGATCAAGTTAAAGAACAGATTAAAAGGACTCCACGAGAGCTCCCTCAGTTAAAGTTTCCAGATATAAATAATTTAGAGGATCTTAAGGGTCTAAGCCTAGATGATTTTGTACTTGAAGGATACGATCCTCATCCAGCTATAAAAGCTAAGATGGCAATTTAGAATTAACCTTGATTTTGAATATAGTCTCTTCTTAGCGCTATATTCTTAACGCGAATTTCTTCGTTTTCTGTGTATTTGATCCAGCTATTTGCTGTCTTTTTAATCTTCTTATCGTCATCTCGTGCAGCAATCCTGAACTCTTTTTTAGCTTGTTCAAAATTTTGAAGTTCAAAGTGTGCTTGACCAAGTGTAAGTCTTGCCTGAGAGGCATTCTTTACTTTTCCTTTTTTAAGGCCTTGTTCAATAGCATCTACAGCCTCTTCTAATTTATCCTCAGAAAGATATAGGCTACCAAGAATTATGAATGTTTGCCCATCTTTAGCTAACCTAGCAGCTTTTTCCATAATTGGTATTGCAAGCTCTATTTCTTGAGCCATTCTCCATGCATCAGCCAATAGCTTTAGATTTTTTTCATTATCTTTAACTACAGGAAGAATCTTCTCCTCTTTTGTTTTCTCATCAATGACAGGAACTTTTTTAATTCTTCCAGCCTCCAGAACCTTTGCTGCCCAATAAGGGTTATTGTTTAGAAGAAGTAATTGAGTTAAAGCAAGATATTCTGATTCTTTATCGAGCAAATCTTTTTGGTAAGCTGCATTAAGGGTAATCATATAGTCAAGCTCTCTATTTAGCTGTCCATAAATACCGCCAAGCTGAATGAAATACATTTTTTTAGGATATAGATTTACTAAGATTTCATATATATCTAGTTGCTTATAAAGAGCTTCCTCCTTACCAATCCTTGATGAAAGCTCGCTGTAACATGCCGCCATTAGCACATACCAATTTTCTTTTGGTTTATATTCCTCAAGTTCAGCGGTTCGAACAGCGCTTAGCATGCTATCCAGAGCTTTTTCATAGTAGTCTAGTTTTTCACTTTCTGATTTCTTATCAGTGCCAAGCTGAAAATATGCTTGTCCCAAAAGAGACCAACCCTGTGCGGTAATAACCTCAACTTCATCCATCCACTGGAGAAGAACTTTGACCCCCTCCTCATAATCCTCATTTACAAAATTTAATTGAGCAAGTGTATATAAAGAAGCTACTCTTAAAGGTATTGTAGATTCAGGTTCAGCAAGAAGATTTCTATATGCCTGCATAGCATCGGAAAATCTTTCCTCTGAAAAATAAACATAGCCCCAGTAATTCCACATTACTGATCTGTCATAGCTCCGTAAGTTGTCCTTCTTTTCTAAAAGTTCATTTAAAATCTCTTTAACAGTTACAAAATCTGGATCTTCTTTTCCGTTTTCGTCAACACGCTCAAGAGCCTCAACAACTTTAACTATTTTTTTAGCAGTTGATGTTTGAAGCGCTCTTGCCTTCTTATAAGTAACCTCTTTTCTTGATGAGTTTGAATTCTTAACATTTGGATCTTTAATTCTTGACCCAGTATCTTGTGCCTGTGCATAAGCATCTAAAGGTAAGGCTATAAAACCTAATGCAAGAAATATTGATAATAGTCTGAAAAACATAATTATGAATCTTCCATTATAAAGGTAAATTTATGTTGAACGCCTTCAACTCTAACAGCTTTCCCATCAACAATCTTCGGTTTATATTTGAGTTTAAGTGCCGCCCTTGAAGATGCAGAATTAAAAATTGAGCATGGTCTAAGTTGCGCCTCAGGATCATTTGGATTTTTTGAGGTGCAATAACCTTCGACAGGAACTACATCTTCAATAGTTCCGGACTCAGTTATTGTAAAAGCAACGATCGCAAAACCCATAGTGCCTCTCTCTTGTGCTCTTCTTGGATATTGCGGTTGAATCTTAAAAAGAGGAATATATTCACCATCTCTAAAGAAACTGCCACCAGCTGTAAATTTAGCTTTTGGTTTTGGGATATTTACATCAATTCCAGTAGTTGGCTGAAGATCTACCTCAGGTTGTGCAATATCTTCAGGCTGCTCTTCGGGTTCATCAGGCTTATCAACCTCATCCATGAATGTGTCTATCTCTCTTTCTGGCATAACAATGTCTGCCAATTTCACTGATTTATCCTCTTTGAGGCCACTATCCCCTAATGAGATGAGAGTAACCATTAAAACGAATAGAAAGAAAGTTGTAGAAACTGACAATACTAAAACGGCAAAGTATTTATTTATTTCAAATAGCCTAATGTAGGCTGCCTTAATTGGAAGAAAAAGATTTGATACTAATCCGCCCATAAAAAACCTATTTTGGCTCTGAGGCTAAAGATATAGCAGAAACACCTGCTTCTCTTGCTCCATCCATAACTTTAATTATGGTATCCGCAACTGCCTTCTCATCTGCTTGGATCACTACTGACCCTTGAGGGTTATCAGCTAAAAGTTTTACAACATTGGCTTTAACTTGCCTTACATCAATTCTTCTTCCATCCATCCAAACTTCTCCAGTTGGACCAACTGCGATAAGAATAGCTGCATTTTCTTGAGTTTCAGCTGTGTCTGAGTCGGGTCTATTTATTTCTAAACCTGGCTCTTTAATAAAGTTTGCAGTAACAATAAAGAAAATGAGCATAATAAACACCACATCCAGCATTGGGGTAATGTTAATCTCGCTCTCTTCCTCTTGAACTGCTGTTGATATTGCGTTTCTTCTCACTTTAAGTTCTCCTAAACTCTTTTAATTCTTTCTTCAAGAATTCCAGTATGCCTCTCGCTCACACTAGAAATATAAATCATTGCAAAAATTCCTGATAGAGATACAACCATGCCTGCCATAGTTGGAAGAGTTGCTTTAGAAACACCTCCAGCCATTGCTCTCGCATCACCGCCTCCACTGAAAGCCATAACTTGGAAGACCTCGATCATTCCAGTAACTGTTCCAAGCAAACCAAATAATGGAGCTAATGCAATGCATGTTTTTATTAGTGTCGTATTCCTATTAATAGAAGATTTTGCTTCTGCTAAAAATTTTTCTCTAATTTGTAGAGCATGCCATGAAGTTTTGTCGTCTCTTGAGTCCCATTTGGAAACAAGAGAATTAAGAAAAACATCATGGCCATGTGAAAGATAATATATTCTCTCAAATATTAAACCCCACATTAAAAGAACCAAAAGAGCTATTAACCAAAGCACACTTCCACCAGCTTCCATGAAGTCTCTGATAGAAATGAAAGATTCAGTTATAGCGTAAATCATTATTTACTTTCAGCTCTTTCGGCTAATATTCCAGTACTTTGCTCCTCAAGAACACCAACAATCTCACGCGCAGATGAGTTTGCAAATGAATGAAGTAAAGTTGTAGGAATCGCCACAAGCAGTCCAAGAACCGTAGTTACAAGAGCCTGCGAAATACCGCCGGCCATTAGTTTTGGATCACCTGTTCCATAAAGAGTAATTTGTTGGAATGTGACAATCATTCCTGTTACCGTTCCAAGCAATCCTGCCAATGGAGCAACAACTGAAATAATCTTAACAATACCAATATATCTTTCAATATCAGGTCTTTCTGCCATGATAGCTTCTGCAAGTTTTAGCTCTAATGTGTCTATATCTTTTGAGAAATGTTCTTCTCCAACTTTTAAGACTCTTCCAAGTGGATTATTAGAGTTAAGAGCTTTCGATTTCGATTGCTTTCTTACTGCTCTTCCAGTTACATATAAAACATAGAGTTTATATAAGGCTAAAAGAGTCCCGAGAAGACCAACGATAACGATTGCATAACCAATCTCTCTACCTTGAGCTAATCTTTCAGTTAGGCTTGGTGTTTGAATTAAGTTAGCAAGAAGACTTCCTCCAGTAGGCCCTGTAGGGTCAATACCGAAAGTTACTTGCTCGCCAGCTCCTGCTGATACAATGTTGTTAGCAGTTCTTGTATATCTTCCTTCAGGTTGTCTTGGTAAGAATGCATATTGTCCTTTGGATGCTGCGAATTCAAGATACTTTCCTTCACAAACAGCATTAAAGAGTCCGACACGTACTACATCACAATTAGAAGTTTCGCCATCTACATCAATAACACTTGCCTCAAAAGAAGCAATTTCTCCACCTGCAATCATTTCTCTTTGAAGCTCATACCAAAGACCTTCAATTTCTCTGATTGTTGGGAGTTCTGTTGTCTCCGACATTTTAGCTGTCAGGTTGTTTAAGAAATCAACTCTGTCTGTACCAAATTGAGCAGATGACAATGAACCAGTAAACTGAACAGCTGCTTCACCAGATGCACTTTGAAGATGTCCAAATAATTCCACGAGTGAACCAAGCTCCTTTTTATAAGCCTCTTCTTTGACCCTTAAGATTTCTTCGTTCTTCTTATATTCAGCTTCAAGCTGATCAGCAATTCTTTCCTGTCTTGCAAGCTCTCTTTTTTCAGCAGCAAGGATGGATGCTTGTTTATTCTTGTTTGCCATAAACTCAGCTTCACGGACTGCATTTTCAGATTGTTCTCTGACTTGGCCTTCTTTAACCAGTTCAAGGAGTTGTTGGACGGTAGAAGGAGCCTCCCCTTCAGTAGCGTCTTCTTGGGCAACTAAAATCTGGTTACTGCTAATTAAAAGTGCGAATAGATAAATTTTTAAAAGTCTCATCTTGCACCCCCTTTAACTACAGGTAATAGAAGCATATCTGTGGGGGCAAGTTTCTTAGCCATTCTTATGCCATCTCTAATAGCTGTTCTATAGCCTGAAACCTCTTCCCAGTCATTTGTTTCGTTATTCCAAAAACCACTTTGCTGTTCATCCTTAGTTTGATAGAACATTCCTATTCTTCCAACAACAAGAATATTAACTACCATTTCTTTACCATCTATAACGATAGTATCTTCATATGAGGAAATCTTTCTACCGTACTCTGCCTCTATGTTATAAGCCTCAAGTATTTGCCTTACTTGTTCTGATGCAGTTATTTTTGGATTTGATAGTGAGCTTCTTACAATGTCTAGTCTTTCCAGCCTTTCATCAATATAGAATGGAGTATCTAGCGCAACGAATTGCTCAAGCCCCTCAAGCATTCTCTGAGCTAATGGTGGGATTTGTCTTTGCA
>CAXGZN010000006.1:0-25170 GCA_964014565.1 uncultured Gammaproteobacteria bacterium | reverse complement strand
CCTTTAACAAGAGCTGCTCTTATTCTTGTTAAGTCTCCTTCATTAATATTTGTAAATCGGTTATATAATTCCTCGGATATTACAGCTCCAAGAATTGCATCTCCAAGGAACTCCAATCTCTCATTATTTTTTTCTCCAGAACTTTTATGGGTGAATACTAGATCTAATATATTCTCATTCTTAAAAGAATAATTAATTTTCTCATATAGCTTCTTATACATTAATTAATCTTACCTGCTCGCTTAAATGATGGTGCACATGTCCAACACTCCCAAGACATCCAAATATAATCTGCTGTTCCCATAAAATTTTCTCTTGGCACAAACCCCCAATATCTGCTGTCATTTGAATTATCTCTATTATCTCCAACAACAAAATACATATCCTTAGGAACTACCCACTCCTCAGGATAATTGATACGCGAAGTGATTTGTTGGATCTGAATAGTTCTATCTTTCAGTAATTCTTCATAAATCCTTACATTATCTTTTTCACTTAAGAGCTTTTGATTAATAGGTTTACCGTTTACATATATTTTCTTGTTTATATAGGTAATTCTGTCGCCAGGTTTGCCAATCAATCTTTTTACAAATGGCCTGTGGTCATGAGGAGGAATAAAAACAACTACGTCTCCAAGCTCAGGATCCTTCCCAAAAGCTATTGGTGGGCCTGTTCTATTAATCTTGATGCCATAGGTAAATTTCTTTACAAGTATAAAATCTCCTACTTTAAGTCCTGGTAACATTGAACCGGACGGGATTTGATAAGGCTCAAAGAGAAAAGTTCTCAATATAAATATTAAGAAGAATGGCAAAAACCAACCTCTTCCGGTTTTTGCGATTTCAGTATTTTTTGCAATTAAGCCTACTATCATTAATAAAAAACTTACTACCGATCCGACCAGCAATAAGATACCAAGATCTCCTGCGGTCACAAAAATCATTAAGAGAATTAGAAACGCTAAAGAGACTCCAATCCAACTTAGATAATTTTCAACCTTCTTAATGTCATGGTCTTTTAAAATAATATCTAAACTTCTTAATAACCATAAACAAAGGCAAGTGAGTATTCCTAAAACTGAAATTATGATTATTAAATTTCCAGTATCTTTATCTAATCCAAACATTAATCACCTGAGTTAAAGTAATTCAAGAACGCCTCCTGAGGTATAGAGACACTTCCAAGTTGTTTCATTTTCTTCTTACCTTCTTTTTGTTTCTCTAATAGCTTCTTTTTTCTTGTTACATCGCCACCGTAAAGCTTTGCAGTAACGTTCTTTCTGTATGCTTTAACAGTTTCTCTAGAGATAATTTTCGATCCAAGTGTAACTTGTATTGGAACATCAAACATTTGCCTTGGAATGAGCTTCTGGAGATTTTTTGCAATTTCCCGAGCCTTTCTATTAGAAAATGATTTATGAACGATCATGGAGAGTGCATCAACTTTATTATTATTTATTAATACATCAATTTTAGTAAGATCAGATTTTACAAATCCAACCAATGAATGTTCTACAGATGCAAAACCCTTAGTAATAGATTTAATTTGATCAAAAAAATCAATTATCACTCCCCCAAGAGGTAGTTCAAAGACAATAGAAACCTGATTACCAAAATATTCCATATTTTTTTGCACGCCTCTATTGTTATTGCACAAGGTAATAACTGAACCTACATACTCATTCGGAGTAAGAATATTTGTTCTTACAATTGGCTCTCTAATTTCTTCAATATAATTTGGTTCAGGCAGTTGAGATGGGTTATCACAAATAATAGTCTCTCCGTCTGTTTTAAGAACCTCATACTGAACTGATGGAGCAGTTGAAATAAGGTCTAAATCATATTCTCTCTCTAATCTCTCGCGAACAACCTCCATATGCAACGTTCCTAAAAATCCACACCTAAAACCAAAACCAAGAGCATCTGAAACCTCTGGTTCATAAACTAACGAAGAATCATTAAGAGCAAGCTTAGATAGTGCATCTCTAAACCTTTCATAGTCATCAGAATCTATAGTGAAAAGTGAAGAGAAAACATTAGGTGTGACTGTTTTAAAACCAGGCAGTGGTTTTATTTCATCTTTTAAATTAGAGGTAAGAGTATCTCCAACTGGAGCGCCTTTTATGTCTTTAATTCCAGACACCAAATAACCAACTTCTCCTGCGGAAAGTTTTTCTTTGCTAATCTTTTTTGGTGAAAATATTCCTACATCTTCAACTTTATATGTTTGATTTGTTGAAAAGACTTTAACCTTTTCGCCCACCTTAATTTCACCATTAACAATCCTAATAAGCGATACAACTCCAAGATAGGGATCAAACCATGAGTCAATAATAAGTGCTTTTAATTCATCTTCTACATTCCCAACTGGTGGGGGCACTTTTTCAATAAGATTCTCTAAAAGCTCTTCTACACCAAGTCCTGATTTGGCGCTTACAAGAGGTGCTGTTGTTGAGTCAAGACCTATCATATCCTCAATTTCTTGCTTTACTCTATCTGGATCAGCTTGATCCAGATCAATTTTATTTATTACTGGAATTACCTCTAAACCTTGGTCAACTGCTGTATAACAATTTGCAAGTGTTTGTGCCTCGACTCCTTGAGATCCATCAACCAAGAGAAGAGCTCCTTCACATGCTGATAACGATCTAGAAACTTCATATGAGAAGTCTACATGCCCAGGAGTATCAATGAAGTTTAATAAATATGTTTTATCTTTATGGGTATAGTCCAGAGAAACCGCCTGTGCCTTGATGGTAATACCTCTCTCCTGCTCTATCTCCATAGAATCTAGGATCTGACTGGACATCTCTCTAGCAGAAAGGCCCCCGCAGAACTCTATCAATCTATCAGAAAGTGTAGACTTGCCATGATCAATATGAGCGATTATAGAAAAGTTACGTATGTGTTTCATAAGTTAAGGTATTTTAAATGAAAAAGCCTACTTATTTTGAGATAAATCTAATCAACTGTAATTGGCACAATAAACCTTGAATCCCCTCTGAGACCAAAGATTGCTATTTTATCCCCACTTTTGAACTTAGTAACAATATCGTTAAAGCTTTCAGAATCCTTAACAGAGTATCTTTGAAAACCTGATTGTATATCAGTAATGACATCTCCCTCTAATATCTTTGTTGCGGAATTTGAGGAGTTATCTACTTTTGAAACAATTACTCCTTCATCAGCTGCATCAAAATCATCTGGCAGGTCCTCAACCTTGATACCAAGCGGATATTCATTGTCTGATGAAGAAGCAGGAACAAAGGTACTATTGGAGCTTTCTAATTTACCAAGAATAAAATCTAGTTTGATCGTCTTTCCATTTCTTACAACTTTCGCAGTTGACTTAGTTCCTGGCAATTTTCTCCCAACAATATGAGGTAAATCTCCAGCAAATTTAACTTCTTCACCAGCAAATTCAATAATTACGTCGCCGGTTTTTAAGCCCCCATTGTCAGCAGCTCCGTCTTTTTCGATACTGTTTATCAATGCACCATATGGTTTTTTCATTCCAAGTGCTTGAGCCAGATCAGAATCTACATCACCCATTCTGACACCAAGGTAACCTCTAGCAACTTCACCAGATGAAATTATTTGATCTGCAACTTCTATTGCTACATCAACAGGAATGGAGAAAGAGACTCCTTGATAGCCTCCACTTCTTGAATAAATTTGAGAGTTTATTCCAACCACCTCGCCATCCAGATTAAATAAGGGTCCGCCGGAGTTCCCTGGATTTATTGCCACATCTGTCTGAATAAAGGGAACATAGCCTCCAATGTTTTGATTTTGGATGCTTCTACCTTTAGCGCTGACAATTCCTGCAGTTACTGAAAAATCAAAACTAAATGGTGAGCCAATTGCAACAACCCAGTCACCAACTTTAAGCTCCTCACTGCTGCCCATCTTCAAGCTGGGAAGATCTTCTCCATCGATTTTAAGAACAGCTAAATCTGATAGCATATCGACCCCAACAACTTCAGCTATAAATTCTCTTCTATCGGTGAGTGAAACAACTACTTCAGTCGCATCATTTACTACATGATAATTGGTTAGCAGATAGTTTTCTCTAAAGAAGAAGCCTGAGCCATAAGCAACGGACTCTCTTGTTTGAGGTTGTTGTCCAAAATCTCTCGGAATACCAAAAAACCGTTCAAACTCTTCTGGCATACCTCTAAAATAATCCTGATTTGAATATGTAACTTCTCTTTTAGATGTAATGTTTACAACGGCTGGTGATGTATCCTCAACGAGATCAGGAATATTCTGATCAAATGCTTCAGCAAGTGAAAAGAGAAATATAGGTAATGCTAAAAGTTTTTTCATCTGTTATTTAATTAGGACTGGTATTATTTTTTCAACCTCTTGAATTGATAAATCTCCATATATAGAAATTATTTTGCCATCAACGGTTGGGTATAAATATATAAGCTTGTTACCTGACTTCCAATACTTGTTTTCATTTATACCAATCTTGTTTGGCTCAACCCTTACCTGAATCTTTTTCTTACCTTTAACAAAATGGCCTGGGTTGTTATGTATGCGGTTGAAGCCAACTGGAGATAGGTCAATTGCAAGATCATCTCCATAGGATTTTCCATTGTTATCTATTACAGACATTACATGTGGAATGAGATCTTTTTCAATCATGCTGAAAGTCTTTGCTGCCTCATCACTCTCAATAGCGTCCCTAATTTGAGAGTTAATGACGTCCGACTCAGAAAATCTAGATTCAAAAGGATTATTTATAAACATAACAGTGAGAAGAACTGCTGCTGCTGCAGTGAGACCGTTTCCAACCCATCTCTTCTGAACAAAATCTGAAATGTTTTCAAAAATTGATGTTACCCTGTCATCTTTTTCAGAAATGGTGCTAATTAATGCATAGTTATTTATCCGAGCTAGAAGCTGAGGATCTTTTTTTGTTTCCTCTAATAAGTAATCTAACTCACTATCAGTCAGCTCATCATCATAGTATGCAGATATCAATTGGTTTATATCAGTCTCTTTCATATGCTTCTTCTTTAAAATAATTAACTATTTCTTCTCGGGCCCTGAATATTCTAGACCTAACAGTTCCAACTGGACAATTTGTAACTGCAGCTATCTCTTCATAGGACTTTCCTTCATACTCCCTAAGAATAAATGCAGTTTTTAATTTCTCAGGCATTGAGCTTATGAAAGAATTAAGATCGTTTTTCAGCTGTTCATTGGAAATAAATGATAAGGGATCCAGGTCTTCTGGTAAATCGTATTGATGCTCGTCAATTGATATAGATGTTTTTTCAATTTGTGTTGATGGCTTCTTAACAAAATTCTTTGCTAAATTAATTGCTATTCTATATATCCAAGTATAAAAACTACTATCTCCTCTAAATTTTTCAAGGTTGGTCCATGCCTTAATGAATGTTTGCTGAGTGAGATCTTCAGCATCTGAGTGAGTTTTTAAAAAGCCATATAAAACACTCATAATTCGTGGCTGATATTTGATAACCATAAGGTTAAAAGCATCTTTATCTCCGTTTCTTGCCTTCTTTAATAGCTTAGCTTCATTTTTCTGAGGAATATTCATTACTAATACCTCAAACCTTAAGACATCCAAAAGTATAAAAAGTTCTTTTATTTTTCATATTTTTTTAAATATTTTTTAATAAAATCTTCATGTTCTGAATTTCCAAGCTTTATATCCTTAAATATAAAATCAAACAATGACTGATCATCATAAGCTAAAAGCTCTTGGAGTGTCTGAAGTTCACTTTCTGATATTTTGTCTGCATGAAATCTAAAAAAATTTTCAAACAAAAGGTCTAGTTCTCGCATACCCCTTCTGGATTTCCATTTAATTCTATTTATTTCAGCTTTCATCGGATAAAATTATCTTTAAAATTAACTCTTAATTAATTATCAAAAAATTAGAATCATATTTCAAACCCGGATCTTTTGCCATCAATAAAAAGGTTATTTCCTTTATAGGCAATAAAGACAATGTTTTTGAACTTCTTCAGGGCCAAGTTACAGCAAACTTAAAAGAACTGGAATCTAAAAAGTTTATTCAATCTTGTCTTTGTGATGAAAAAGGCTTCATAAAAGCTGAATTCCTCTTGTCAAATGAAAATGGTTTAGAGATTCTTATTGATGAATCATGCTTATGTATTTTATTAGAAGAATTAAATAAATTTATCAAGTTCTATAATCTTGAAATGGAGATAAGCTCAAGAGAAGTCTTATATAGTTTTTTTAAAAAAAGTAATTCTAGAGATCATATCTTTTCAAATGACATATTCTTTTGTGATATTGAGTTCAGAGCAAATGATCATGAAAAATTGCTCACAGAAGAAGAGTTTGCATTGAATATTTTGCTTATGGGGCAATTTTTATTCAATTATCAAGATGCCAGCAAACATAGACCGCATGATATTGGAATGAATAATAGTCATGTATCTTACTTGAAGGGTTGTTTCAGGGGTCAAGAAGTTATTGCGAGAACAGAGCATCTCAGCAAAAAGAAAAAAGAAATTATTCCCATAAAAGCTGAGGATGAAGCGAGTATAAAATCAAAAAAAATAAAAACTTTAAAAAAAGTAAAATCTAAAGGTAGTACTTTTAAGCTTGTAAGCTTTATCCCGCTCTAATCCAATCAATATCTTTAATCTTATGTTTATGAAGAAACTGATTAGTTTTAGAAAAATGTTTACATCCAAAGAAACCTCTATGAGCTGATAAGGGTGAAGGATGAGGAGCCTCTAAAATTAAATTTTTATTGTTGCAAAGAAGTTCTTTCTTTTTTTGAGCATAGGAGCCCCAAAGTATAAATACTATTCTATCCTTAGTATCAACTGCCCTTATGATTGAGTCAGTAAACTCTTGCCAACCTAAATGAGAATGAGACCCAGGCTTACCAGGAAAAACAGTCAAGCATGTGTTTAAAAGAAGCACGCCTTGATTTGCCCAGTTTGTAAGATCTCCTGATGGTCTCTTTTCGATTTCCAGATCTTCAGATATTTCCTTAAAAATATTTCTCAACGAGGGTGGTATAGGCACATTTTCCTGAACAGAAAAAGCAAGACCATGTGCTTGATTTGGTCCATGGTAAGGATCTTGTCCCAAAATCACCACTTTGACATTTTCAAAAGATGTCAATTCCAAAGATCTAAAAATGTCTTTGGGATGAGGATAGATTGCTTGATTATTTTTAGAGCAATTAACAAGAAAGGTTTTAATTTTTTTCATATAATCTTTTTGGAACTCGTCCTCAAGAAATGGCTTCCAGCTAATATCTACTCCTTTGAAAAGATCACTCATAAAACTATAAAATCTTATCCACAGATTCTGTGGATAACTTTATGGATAACTTTAATATTATATTAAAAAACATTATTAAATAAGGGTCTTGACAAGATTGATCAAAATTTGATCAATATCTCAATAAATAACCATATATCAGTAGTTTACGTATATTTAGTATCCAAACTTATTCTTCTTAATTAGAATTATATAAAAGACATATTCTTACCAAATGTCTTGTGGGCAAATATAAACAAATGTTACGGATTAAAAATATTTTTAATTTGATGTTAAAGACTAAAAGAATGCTGTTTTTAGCATACTCTTACTGATAGTACATGCTCAATTTTTTTAAGAGATTCAATCAACTCTTTGGGTGGTTCGCTATCAAGATCTATTAGATTTATTGCAATATCATCCCTGCTCTTGTTAACCATATCGCTAATATTTAATTTTTTGTTTGCAATAAATTCAGCAATCTTTCCAATCATACCTGGTTCGTTCTTATTAATAACAACCAACCTATGATCTGTTGATCTGCTAAGTTTAATTCTGGGAAAATTAATAGAATTAATGATGTTGCCATTCTTTAAAAAATCAACAATCTGCTCAGCAGCCATAACAGCACAGTTCACTTCAGCTTCTGAAGTACTGGCACCAATGTGAGGTAATAAAATGACATCGCCAAAATCATTTGCTCTTTGTGATAATTCTATTGACGGGAAATCTGTAACAAAGGCGCTCAAAGTTTCATTTTGGAGAGCCTCAATAACATCATTATTATTTACGATGCCGCCCCTTGAGAGGTTAATGAGTTTTGATCCATGCTTAAAATGCTTTAATAGGTCTTTAGAAATGAGGTCTTTTGTACTATCAACAAGAGGAACATGAATAGAAATAAAATCAGAACTCCCAACAAGCTCTTCAATGGAGTTTGCCTTTTGTACCTCTTTCGGTAAACGCCATGCAGCATCTATAGAAATATATGGATCATAGCCTATCAGTTTCATTCCCAGGGCATCAGCAGATTGAGCTACCATTGATCCAATAGCCCCTAGCCCAACAACGCCCAATGTTTTTCCATTGAGCTCGCTTCCTTTGAAACTCTTTTTTTTCTTCTCAATTTCAGAATTAAATTCACTTGGTTCCTCAATTGCTAGACTCTTAGCAAAAGAGTTTCCTTGTATTATCCCTCTTGATGAAAGGAGCAAGCCGCACAACACAAGCTCTTTTACAGCATTAGCATTAGCTCCGGGTGTATTGAACACAACAACTCCTTTTTTTGAGGCAATATCAACAGGAATGTTGTTCACTCCCGCTCCAGCTCTACCAATACAGAGTAACTCGTCATTGAAATTATCTTCGTTCAATACTTTACTTCTAAGTAAAAGAGCCTCAGGCTTTTCTTCATTCAATATAAGATTCTCTTTAACTAAATAATTAGTCCCTTCAGAGGCTATATTGTTAAATATCTTATATTTATACATAAAAACTTTTTGTGGAATGTAAGCTAGTTTAATATATACATTTATCAAGGCATATAAAAAAATGAATCTAATCATCAAATCACTAAATTTTTCTTATCAAAATGAGGAAGTTTTTAAAGATTTAAATTTTAATTTTAACTCTGGAGTCTTGAATCTAATTTCGGGTCCAAGCGGCTCAGGAAAAACTTCATTATTAAACCTGATCGCCGGATTAGAGAAACCCTCCTCTGGTTCAATAATTCTCAATGATGTTATTCAATCTGATAATGATAAATTTGTTGAGCCTGAAAACAGGAATGTTGGCTTTGTTTTTCAAGATTTTGCTTTATTCCCGCACTTAAATGTAAAACAAAATATTGAATTCTCAGGCAAAGGAAATGAAGATTTATTCAATAAATTAATAAATCGACTATCTATTGTGAGCAAACTCACTAAATATCCACATGAGCTCTCAGGGGGTCAAAAACAAAGGGTTTCAATAGCAAGGGCACTATTTTCAGAACCAAAAATCCTTTTAATTGATGAGCCTATTTCAAATCAAGATAAAAATAATAAAATTGAAATACTAGAAATGATTTCAGAATTTGTAAAAGAAAAAGAAATCATATGTATTTTAGTTTCTCATGAGGAAATAAATATTGATGGTCAGCTAGAGACCAGTTCTTTTAACCTTTCTTGAGCTAAAGGTTTTTTGTTAAGTATTCCTTCCAGACTTGGTAATCGTCATTTAATTTCAATGATTGCTGTGACTTAACTTCGTCATATGAACCAATTTGTTGGATTTCATTTATATCTTTAATGCCTGATCCAAGCAGGGCTATTTTAAAAGCACCTACCGCAGTTGACTCAATTTGATCTGGTTTTTTTATATTCGTTGATAAAGTATTACTCAATAATTGAAGAAACTTTTTGTTTTTTACCATCCCGCCATCTACTTTCAAAGCGCTGACTGAAACACCATCAAGTTCCAAAGCTTCAACAATCTCAAGAGTTTGGAAACAAATAGCTTTAAAAACTGCTGTAATCAAATCTACTTTACTAGTATCTCTTTGGATGCCATGAATGCTTCCTCTTATTTCAGAGTTCCAGTGTGGAGCTCCAAGACCAGTAAATGCAGGAATGAAGTTAACACCCTTTGAATCAAATTTATCGTCAATAAGATCTTCACTTTCAGAAGAATCATCAAAAAACTTCATCTCATCTCTCAACCATTGAATGGAGGTACCTGCTGAAAAGATACTACCCTCAAGAGCATATGAGACTTTATTGCCAAGCATACATGCAACTGTTGATAGCAATCTTGCTTTAGATTTGTAAATCTTTTCTTTTGTGTTGACCATTAAAAAACACCCTGTTCCATAAGTGCTCTTCATTTCTCCAAATTCAACACAATTTTGTCCAAAAAGTGCTGATTGTTGATCGCCTATAACTCCGGTTATTGGGAATTTTTGATCAGAGACATCAATTGAGCCAAAATTATCATCACAGGAACATATTTCAGGAAGTATGCTTTTTGGGATATTAAATATCTCAAGAAGTGAGTCATCCCAATCTAGGGTTTCAAGATTCATTAACATTGTTCTAGAAGCATTTGTTGCGTCAGTTTTGTGATTTTTTTCCTCTGTAAGATTCCAAATTAGATAAGTTTCTATTGTTCCAAAACAAAGTTCTCCATTTTCTGCCTTTTTCCTTGCATTCTCGACATTATCAAGAATCCATTTAATTTTTGAAGCAGAAAAATATGGATCTAATAGAAGACCTGTTTTTTTTCTAATTTCGTTTTCTAAATTCTCCTTCTTTTTTAGCTCATTGCATAAATCTGAAGTCCTTCTATCCTGCCATATAATTGCCGGATAAACGGGCTTGCCTGAAGACCTATCCCAAACAACCACTGTTTCCCTTTGGTTTGTAATGCCGCATGCAGCAATATCAACCGCAGAGGCTTCTAGTGCTTTTTCTATAGTTTCTTTTACACTTTCTAGTATTTCTTCAGGTTTTGCCTCAACCCAACCGTCTTTTGGATATTGAAGCTGGTATTCTTTTTGGCTTTCTGAAATTATTTTTTGATTTTCATCAAAAATTATTGCACGCGAACTTGTTGTTCCTTGATCTATTGATAGTATGTATTTCATACTAGTATTTTCACATTTATCCACATCTTATCAACTACTTTTTTACATAACTTTTACACCATATACACACTATATAGTGAATAAAAGTAAAAAATTCACAATATATTGTGTTTTTGGGGTTGATTTATTATCCACAATTTGATTATATGGACGAAGGCTAAGAAAAAACTAAAAAAGCGCATACAAAAACATAATTATTCTTGCCTCACCCGAATAAATATAAGCTGAATTTATAGGGTTTTTTTTGGGAAAAAGAAATGCAAAAGAATGAAATAACAGAAAAAGAGATAAAGGCAACGCCGCCAAAAGTCCAAGAAGATATAAATCTTGCAGCACCAGGCAAGCTAAGAGTCATTAAAAGAAATGGAAAAGTTGTTGCTTTTGAAAACGAAAAAATACAGGTAGCCGTCACCAAAGCTTTTCTTGCTAATGAGGGAGGTAATGCTGCCGCAAGTGAAAGAATTCATGAAAAAGTTGAAGTAATAACAGCTGAGATTATGGATATCTTCACAAGAAGAATGCCTTCTGGTGGAACGCTACACATAGAAGAGATACAAGACCAAGTCGAACTCCAATTGATGCGCAAGGAAGAGTATCAAGTTGCAAGAAGCTATATTTTATACAGGGAAGAAAGAGCAAAGAAAAGAGGAAAACCAGAGAAAAAGACAATACAACTAGACAAAGAAGTAAACATAAGCGTAACAAAGAAAAATGGTGAAACGGTGCCACTTGATGTTGCAAGGCTTTCATCCATCATTACCGATGCATGTGAAGGACTAGATGATGTAGATCCAAAGGTGGTACTAGAAGAATCAATTGGCAATCTCTACGATGGCGTTTCTGTTGCAGATATGAGAGCGAGTCTAATCATGACAGCGAGAACAAAAGTTGAAAAAGAGCCAAACTATTCCTTTGTGACTGCCAGGATTTTAATGGATCAAATAAGAAACGAGGCATTAGACTTTTTAGGCGTTGCAGAAGATGCAACGTATGGAGATATGCAAGAATATTATCCAAAAGCCCTTCTGAGTTATATCGATAAGGGTATAGAGTTAGATATTCTTAACCCAGAACTTAAAACATATGATTTAGAAAAGATAGGTAAGGCAATAGATCATACAAGAGATAATCAATTTACATATCTTGGACTACAAACCCTCTATGACAGGTATTTTATTCATTCAGACGATACAAGATATGAGTTACCACAAGTTTTCTTTATGAGAGTTGCTATGGGTCTTGCAATGGAAGAAGAAAATAGAGAAGAAAGAGCAATAGAGTTCTACAATCTTATATCAAGCTTTGATTACATGAGCTCAACACCCACCCTTTTTAACTCTGGAACCGTGAGACCTCAGCTTTCATCATGTTATCTGTCAACTGTTCCAGATGACTTAAAAGGCATTTTCACTGCATATCAGGATATGGCTCTACTCTCAAAATGGGCAGGAGGGCTTGGTTACGATTGGACACCAGTAAGATCGCTTGGATCATACATAAAAGGCACTAATGGAAAAAGCCAAGGGGTTGTTCCTTTTCTTAAAGTTGCGAATGATACAGCTGTCGCAGTTAATCAAGGTGGTAAGAGAAAGGGTGCAATGTGTTCTTACCTAGAAACATGGCATATGGATATCGAAGAATTCTTAGAGCTAAGAAAAAACACAGGAGATGATAGACGAAGAACGCACGATATGAATACAGCTAACTGGGTGCCAGATCTTTTCATGAAAAGAGTTCAAAATGATGAAGAATGGTCGCTTTTCTCGCCAGGTGAAACACCAGATTTACACGACTTAATTGGTAAAGAGTTTGAACAAAGATATGCTGAGTATGAGGAAATGGGTGAAAAAGGTGAACTCAGACAATTTAAAAAAATAAAAGCAAAAGAGTTATGGAGAAAAATGCTTACAATGCTTTTTGAAACAGGTCATCCGTGGATAACTTTCAAAGATTCATGTAATTTAAGGTCACCTCAACAACACGAGGGAGTTGTTCATTCATCTAACCTCTGTACAGAAATAACACTCAATACAAAAGCGAGCGAAGAAATTGCCGTATGTAATTTAGGATCTGTTAATTTAAAGCAACACATGAAAGACGGAAAGCTCGATGAAGAGAAAGTTAAACAGACGGTTACAACAGCTATCAGGATGCTCGATAACGTTATCAACATTAATTATTATTCAGTAGAGACCTCAGAGAACTCAAATATGAAGCATAGACCAATAGGCCTAGGTCTGATGGGATTCCAAGACACCTTGTATATGCAAAATATTTCATATAACTCACAGGAAGCAGTCGATTTTGCTGATAGAAGCATGGAGCTTATAAGCTACTATGCAATAAACGCATCATCAGATCTTGCAAAAGAAAGAGGCACCTACAAGACATATGAAGGTTCGCTGTGGAGTCAAGGTATTTTCCCAAAAGACTCAATCAAGATCCTGAAAGAAAACAGAGGGGAAGAATATATTAATGTTGATGAAACAGAGACTTTAGACTGGGAAGAGCTTAGAAAGAAAGTAAAAAAACAAGGTATGAGAAATTCTAACGTTATGGCCATTGCCCCTACGGCAACAATTTCAAACATAACAGGTGTAACCCAGTCGATCGAACCCACATATCAAAACCTATACGTTAAATCTAATCTCTCAGGAGAATTTACAATAATCAATCCCCACCTTGTGGAAAAACTCAAAGAGCTTGAACTTTGGGATGACGTGATGATAAATGACCTCAAGTATTATGAGGGAAGCCTTGCTCAAATAGGAAGAATTCCAGATGAGGTAAAGAATTTATTCATGACAGCCTTCGAAGTCGAGCCCCGTTATATAGTTGAATCAGCAAGTAGAAGACAGAAGTGGATTGATCAAGCCCAATCCTTAAATCTTTATATCGCAAATGCAAGTGGTAAAAAACTTGATGTGACATATAGAATGGCTTGGTTGTTGGGTCTAAAGACTACCTATTATCTGAGATCTTTAGCTGCTACAACAACAGAGAAATCAACAGTTAAACAAGGGGCGCTAAATGCTGTTAGCGCTTCAACAGAAACAACAAATTCGCAAGAATTAGGTGAACCGGCACCTGTACCGGATGCATGCTCTATAGACGATCCTGACTGTGAAGCTTGCCAATAAATTAGGAGAATAAAATGTTAAATTGGGATGAATTCAACGAAGTAGAAAATACAGAAAAAACAAAACAAGTTCCTCAGGAAGTTGTTAAAGAAGCAGTAAAGCAAACTGCTCAAGAAAAAGAAGAGCCAGTTTCAAAAGAAACAACAAGCTCAGTTAAAGCTGGAGATAGAGCTCAACTTGCCAAGGAAGCAATTGAGAATCTTGACACTGCCGAAGGTGAAGAAGAGCTTGAAGGTCAATCAGGTAGAGTCCAGGTTGATGATAAAGCAATGATCAACTGTAGAGCTGATCTTAATCAGCTTGTGCCTTTTAAATATGATTGGGCATGGCAGAAATACCTTGATGGAAGCGCAAATCATTGGATGCCACAAGAAATCAATATGACGGCTGACATAGCTCTATGGAAATCAGAAGATGGATTAACTGAAGATGAGAGGAAGATTGTAAAAAGAAACCTAGGTTTTTTCTCAACTGCTGACTCGCTAGTAGCAAATAATCTAGTTTTAGCTATTTATAGACTTATTACAAACCCAGAGTGCAGACAATACATATTAAGGCAGAGTTTAGAGGAAGCCATCCATACTCATGCATATCAATACTGTATTGAATCCCTTGCGATGGATGAAGGTGAAATTTTTAATATGTACAGAGAAATACCAAGTGTTGCAAAGAAAGCATCATGGGGCTTGAAATATACAAAAGAAATGTCAGATCCTTCCTTTCAAACAGGAACAGATGAAGCTGATAAAGCTCTCCTTAAGAACCTAATTGCATTTTATTGTGTTCTTGAAGGTATTTTCTTCTACTGTGGTTTCACCCAGATACTTTCAATGGGTAGAAGAAATAAGATGCAGGGAACAGCTGAACAATTTCAGTATATTCTCAGAGACGAATCCATGCATGTGAACTTCGGAATCGATATGATAAATCAGATTAAGATCGAGAATCCACATCTATGGGATGACCAAATGAGACATGAAGCAGCCCAAATGATACTGGAAGGAACAGAACTAGAGGTTCAGTATGCCCGCGCTACTATGCCGCGCGGTATACTCGGAATGAATGCAAACATGATGGAAGAATATCTGCAATTTATTGCAAATAGACGTCTTGTTCAAATAGGCTTAGAAGAGGAATTTGTTGGCGCAACAAATCCTTTTCCTTGGATGTCTGAAATCATGGACTTGAGAAAAGAAAAGAATTTCTTTGAGACCAGAGTAATCGAATATCAAACTGGTGGTGCGCTTAATTTTGACGAATAAACTAATCTTTTTGGTTTAATTTTTCAAAAATCTTTATCGATTGCTCTGGTCCACTTTGAAGGGCCTTTGCGCCCTTCATTTCAGATATTGAATCCCAGCTTGCAGCGATGTTTTCAGGGGTCATTTCTTCGCCCATTCCAAGCGATACTCCGTCAGTTTCATGAATGAATATTCGCGAAAAAACTCCAGCACCAGCTGAAACAATAGCTCCATTGGGAGCTTCGTCACCTGAAAGGTAAATAACAGCTGGGGTTACATATTCTGGTTGAAGACTCTCCCCAACCTCCTCTGGCAGTAATCCATCTGTCATTCTTGTATAAGCAACAGGAGTTATTGAATTTGTGTGAATATTATATTTTTGTCCTTCTATCTTAAGTGTATTCATTAAACCAACCATAGCCATTTTTGCTGATCCATAGTTAGATTGACCAAAGTTTCCAAATACGCCACTTGAGGAACTAGTAAAAATTATTCTCCCATAATTTTGCTCTCTCATTATTGGAAAAACTGTATGTGTGCAATTTAAAGTTCCCTGAAAATGAACAGACATAACTAAATTAAAATCTTCAATAGATATTTTATGAAAGCTTTTATCTCTTAAGATTCCTGCATTATTTACTAGGACGTCTATTCTTCCCCATTTCTTCATGGTCTCGTCAATCATTCCTTTTACTGCGTCTAGATCAGTAACACTCGCTCCGTTTGCTAAAGCATCACCGCCCTCAGATTTGATCTGCTCTACCACCTCGTTCGCTGAATCACTGGCACCATTCCCATCAACAGAGCCACCAAGATCATTTACAACAACTTTTGCTCCTCTTCTAGCAAACTCTAAAGCGTGTTCTCTCCCAAGACCACCGCCTGCTCCAGTTACAATTACAACTTTTTCATCAAACCTTATAGACATAATGTTCCTTATTTTTTAATTGAGCTTTTAGTCTCATCTCTATGCTTTCTTAAATATCGCATAAATGGTGTTCCGCCTGTTCCTCTGATCGTTGAACCGCCAGAAGTAAACTCAGATGGATTCCTTGATTGGCTATGAATGTAATCATTTGCATATCTAATGTGTTGGGATCTAAATTGTGTCATTTGATCTAGGCACTTATTAACCAACCTTCTTATCTTAATAGAATCGTTAGCATACATTTTTACTTTAGAATTCTTCTTTGTTTGAAAAATTAACTCCCTATGAGCAGGAGGCATATACAAAAGCATTTCCTCTAGGTAATCCCTTAAAGAGTCTTTTTTATGCTTAACATCAAACAGAGCATCCAAGAGAGGAATTATTGAGCTCTGAGCTCCTGTCTCTCCTCTGAACTGCTGAGGTTTGTTCTTAAAGAATCCATCGTATATCAAGCCCTTTGGAAGATCAGGATTATTTTTCCATCCAAAAATATAAGGCCTCACTCTATGATAATAAATATATGGATCACATTTTTCAGGCATCCTTTTAAAAATGCTATTTACTTTTTCAAGCGAATTTAGAATATTCTTAAGGTGCATTTCTATTTTTGATTCTAGAGTTTCGTCAACCAAAGCAATTGTTGAGCGAACTGCCTCAGAAGCAGCATCTTCAATACAAACATGAATTGTCACAAACCAATCCTCGTCAACACCTCCGAGAAAGTTGTTAATTAGCGCGACATTATCCAGAGAAATCTTCTTATTTTTATCGATTAAATACCAATTATCCAAGCAGTAACTTGCATAGCTGAGCACAGGAGGTCTTCCTAAATATTTTGATACTTTAATCCAGGGAGAAGCTATAGATTTTGGTAGCTTTTTTTTGGGCTTATTATCAGAATAAACATATGCATGCGCTAAAAAAGATAACTGCGAATTGATGCATCTCAACCTCTTTTCTTCTCCGCCTCTAATCATTTCACTAAAATTAAAGAAATTACCAGGAAGTGATTCAAGAACTTGGGGCAACGAGCTGGTTAAAAGTAATTTAGGTACTTCTGCTGAGAGATCTGATAAATATCTTGATTGAGAGTCTGATCTTACGCTCTTTAAAGGAGCGTGATCAGGTAAAAATCCTCTTTTTGGCTTTTTATCTAAAATAAGATCGCTTTTCATAATAAGAATTATAAATTAATTAATGCTTCTTCTATCCTTTTTGATGCTTTTTTTATATTTTGATGAGTAGTAGCAAAATTTATTCTAATACTATTTTTTTTACCAAACTCTATTCCATCATTTATTCCTATTCCGTATTTCTCAAAATGAGATTGAAGATTTTTATCTTTCGGATTTTTTATATTTACCCATAAAAGATATGTTGCTTGGGGAACAATAGGAGCTGCATTTTTATGCTTTTCTAAGCAATCTAATAAGGTCTGCAAATTTGTGTTGAGATATCTTATAAGATTGTCTCGCCACCTCCACCCTTTATTAAAAGCAGCAGAAAGTGCAATTAATCCAGTTATGTTTGCATCATCAGTTATTCCTTGAGCGTTTTGTTTAAAAGCTTTTCTCAGATCGTCGCAGGGAATTACAGCAAAGGCACAATTTAAACCGGGAACATTAAATGTTTTAGATGCTGAATAAAAAGAAATAACATTTCTTTCAATTGCCTTCATGGATCCTAACGGAATATGCTCGAGGTGTTTCTGTAAAATCAGATCACAATGTAGTTCGTCTGAAAAAACTGTTATTTTTTTCTCTTTGACTATTTTTGAAAGCTCTTTAATTTCTTTTTTTGAATAAACCGTGCCGCCAGGATTTTGAGGATTAACAAACATCAACCACGAATTCTTTTTTGCTATTGATGAAAACTTATCAAAATCGATTACAAGTCTTCCCTTATCGTTTTTCATAGGAAGCTTTTGAATCTTTCTTCTGAGATGCTTAGGCGCTTTTAGAAAATTCAAATATATTGGAGTAGGAATAATTACCTGTGTATTTTTAGGAATGAGATTGTAAATACTGTAAATGGGTGCTCCGACTGATGGTGTTAAAACAATCCATTCTTTTTTAATATTCCACCCTTTGTTCTTAAGATATAGTTTCAATATATCTCTTAATTCTTTTGGTTCTGAGTGATAACCAAAAATACCATTGTCTACATATTTTCTTAGCGCGTTTTTTATGCATGCAGGAGATTCAAAATCCATATCTGCAACCCACATTGGTAAAATATCCCTAGATTGATATCTGTCCCACTTCTTGCTGTTAGAATTCTTTCTATTTTTTTTCTTATCGAATTGCTTCAATATGAACCTCCAATAGCATTATTTTATCAATAATGAACAGTTTTTGTTGGTATTAAATTTTAAAGATTTATAATAAGTTAACTTAAATATCTCTTAGAAAAAAAATGAAAAATGAAATTAAAGTGGTGGTTACGGGGGCGGCTGGTCAGATTGGGTATTCATTGATTCCTAGATTAATTGATGGAAATACTTTTGGAGATAAGACTGTTAATCTTTCATTGGTAGAAATACCTCAAGTTGTATCAAAACTTGAAGGGCTAGCTATGGAGCTTGATGATTCATACTTTCCAAATCTTGGGTCTATTGAATACACGGACAACTTCTCACAAGCTTCTGAAGGTGCTGATTGGTTTTTGCTTGTAGGAAGTATTCCAAGAGGCATTGTTTATAACGGGAAAAAGATTGAAGAGCGTTCAGACTTACTCCAAATTAATGGTGGAATCTTTGTTGATCAAGGAAAAGCAATCGGAGAATTTGGTAATGAAAATGCAAAAATCCTTGTCGTTGGAAATCCAGCAAATACAAATGCTTTGATAGGAAGAAAGGCTGCAAATAATTCGTCTCAAACTTGGATGGCTATGACTATGCTTGATTCAAATAGAGCTAAGTCGATGCTAGCAAAAAAACTTTCTTGTAATGTTTCAGAAATTAAAAAGATGATAATTTGGGGAAATCATAGCCCAACCATGTATCCAGATTTTGAAAACGCATTGAAAGACAACCGATCTGTAGCGGAATTAATTGAAGATACGAATTGGATTAATTCTCAATTTATACCGAATGTTCAGCAAAGAGGAAAAGCGGTGATTGATGCAAGGGGGGCTTCTTCAGCAACCTCAGCTGCAAAGGCTGCACTTGATACAGTTATTGCTTGCGAAAATGAAACTTCATCAGATGATTGCTTTAGTGCAGCAGTTTATAGTGATGGTGCATATGATGTTCCTGAGGGAATCATGTGCGGTTTTCCTTTAATGACAACGCCTAGCGGTGAGATTGAAATTGTTAGAGACTTAACGCTCTCCGATAATGCAAGATCCAGATTAAATTTGTCTGTTGATGAGCTTCTTTCTGAAAGAGAAGCTGTTAAAGATCTTTTGTAAGAAGCTGATTAAAGATAAAACTCATTAATTAAATCCAAAATGCATCAATAAATAGATAGTAATTTATATTCAAAAACTATTGACCTAGATATATCTCTAACTTATATAATAAATTCCTGGATTGGGCATTGGGGAACTTTTTATATTTTCCTCTGTCTAAAAATGTATGAAAAAGTTAATTCTCAGTTTTTTATTCTTCCCTTCACTGGTTATGAGTGACCACTGTGATAATGGTGCATGTCCCGCTCTAGAACACTTTAAAGATACTGGTGATGAAATAGCTAAAGATCTTCTACCCTATCTTGGGGTTGGTCTAATTCTTGCTGTAACCATGAATTCAGGTTCAGATCAGAGCTCTCTATCATATATAAATTTTGATACTCATAATCGTCCCAATGGGATTAAAATCTATGATAATAAAAAATATATATCAGTAAATGCCTTCACAAGAAATTATGAGAAGTTTGAGTACCCGTCAATTTATAATGATGATCTATTCAAAGCAAATCATGGCTTCAATATTTTAGAGTTTAAGATTAATCTAAATTAATTTTTTAATTGCGGGAAGAGCAAAACATCTCTTATAGATGACTGATTAGTTAACAGCATTACCAATCTATCAATTCCAAGCCCTACTCCAACCGCTGGAGGCATTCCATGCTCCAAGGCTGTAATATAGTCCTTGTCAAAATCCATGGCTTCCTTGTCTCCAGAATCTTTAGCAGCCACCTGTGCTTCAAATCTTGAAGCTTGATCATCGGGATCATTAAGCTCACAAAAACCATTTGCAAACTCTTTTCCACCAATAAATAACTCAAATCGATCTGCAAAGTCTGGATTGTCAGGATTTCTTCTTGAAAGAGGAGAAACTTCAACTGGGTACTCTGTAACAAATGTAGGATTGATAAGTCTTTCCTCAACGGTTTCCTCAAATATTTCTAGTAATAATCTACCCGTTCCCCAACTTTTATCAGTTTCCTTTCCTAGTCCTTTAAAATATTTCTCAAGTGCTGACCTGTCATTTAAATCTTTTTTACTTAGATCTTTATTATGACTTAAGACAAGGTCTGATAAGTTCTTCTGAGAAAACTTTCCAAGATCAATCTCTAACTCATCCCACTGGATCTTCTCACCACAGTCTATAGCTTTAGCTGCATTCACAATAATATCTTTAGTTAAGTCCATTTGATTTTGCAATGTTGCATAGGCTTCATACCACTCCATCATAGTAAATTCAGGATTATGTTTAGTGGAAAGACCTTCATTTCTAAAGCTTCTATTTATTTCATAAACTTTATCAAAACCACCTACCAGAAGTCTTTTGAGATAAAGCTCTGGGGCTATTCGTAAGTATAAGTCTCTACCTAGTGCATTATGTTGAGTTACAAAAGGTCTTGCTACAGCTCCTCCTGCCAAAGGATGCATCATTGGTGTCTCTACCTCTAAGTAACCTCTTTCATTCATCTTTTTTCTTGCTGAGTCAATAATTCTCGTCCTTTTTATAAAAATTTCTTTAGTTTGGGTATTTGTCATTAAGTCTAGATATCTTTGCCTATATCTAGCCTCAACATCTGTTAAGCCTTTAAACTTTTCTGGCATAGGTCGTAAAGATTTAGTAATCATTTCTAAGTCCCTAACCTCAATCGTGAGTTCATCTGTTTTTGTCCTAAATAGTGATCCAGATACTCCGACAATATCCCCCAAATCCCATGTCTTAAAATCATCATATATACTTTCATCAATATTATTTTTGGTTACATATATCTGAATATCTCCGCTGGCATCTCGTAAAGTAGCAAAGCTCGCATTCCCCATTACTCTTTTTAAAACAATTCTTCCTGCAATTGAAATGTTCTTAATATTTTTTTCAGCTAAATCATCTTTAGCGGTTTCGCCATATAGTTTATGAATTTCGTTAGCACTATTCTCTGGACGAAAAGAATTAGCATAAGCAATGCCTTTGTCCCTTAAGTTTTCGAGTTTTTTTCTTCTTTCTTCAAGAATAGCTTTTTCGCCACCTATTTTTTCTTCACTCATTTATATTCCTGCCTTAAGTGATGCTCGCATAAATTCATCAATATTGCCATCAAGAACTGCGGATGTGTTACCAGTTTCGTAGTTGGTTCTTAAATCTTTAATTCTTGATTGATCAAGAACATAAGATCTAATCTGACTTCCCCAACCTATATCAGCCTTACTGTCCTCCAACTTTTGCTGTTCCTCTTTTTGTTTTTGTAATTCTAACTCGTATAACTTAGATTTTAATTGTTTTAATGCATTTTCTTTATTTTTATGTTGCGATCTTCCATTTTGACACTGAGAGACTGTTCCTGTCGGGATGTGAGTTAGCCTCACAGCAGAGTCTGTTTTATTAACGTGCTGGCCCCCAGCTCCAGAAGCCCTATAAGTATCAACTCTTATATCGGCATTGTTTATCTCTATCTCAATATCATCATTTATCTCAGGAGAAATAAAAACTGATGCAAAAGAGGTATGTCTTCTATTGCCTGAATCAAATGGTGATTTCCTTACTAGCCTATGAACGCCCGTCTCAGACCTTAGCCATCCATATGCATAGTCCCCTTCTATTAGAATTGAAGATGATTTGATGCCAGCGACTTCTCCGGGCGAGGATTCGGTGATGGTTGCTGAAAATCCCTTGCTTTCAGCCCATTTTAAATACATTCTTAATAACATGTCAGCCCAATCTTGAGCTTCTGTCCCGCCTGACCCTGATTGAATATCAACGAATGCATTTGATGAATCCATTTTACCGCTAAACATCTTAGTAAATTCGAGATTCTCAATAGATGGCTTTAATTCCAATATCTCATCACTTATTTGTTTAATAGTTGTTTGATCATCTTCTTCAAGCGCCATATCGAGGAGCAGCTTATTGTCGCTAAGCTTATTAAGTGAGTCTTTATAAGTTATTAGGGATTTTTCAAGAAAGGTCTTTCTTTTATTAAGATCAGTAGATTTATCAATGTCTGACCAAATTTCTTTTTCAAGAAGTTGATTTTCAATTTCTAAAATTTCTTTTTCTTTACTATCAACGTCAAAGGTACCCCCTAATCTCATCAAGTTGAGACAGAAGATTAGAAATTTCAATTTTTAGTTCTGAAGCATCCATTTAGATTTCTTGATTAAAATGTTTTACTAATTTTACCCTACCATTTACATCAATTCCTCTTAAATCTCTTTTGACTCTCATCAAACCTCCTCTCTCTGAGGACTGATAAACTAAAACATCTTCCTTTTTTAAAATATTAGACCAATATGAAAATATTGGAGGCTGAGCACTTCCTGTAACAGGGTCCTCTCTTACTCCAAGATTTTTTGTTCCAAACATTCTTAGGGCATAGTCATAATTATTGTTTTCAAAAGGTGATGTGAGTATCAATTGATCTTTACTTAGACTGTAATTACTATAGAAATCATTATCCCACTTCATTAGATTTTCAAATGAATCAAGCACCCCAATGAAGTGTATTTTAGATTCATAATAATCAATACATGAAGTTCCTAAAATTTCTCTTATAACTGGATTTGGTGCTTTTTTTATAATCTTTTGATCAGGAAGTATTAATGAAACAAATTCGTTATCGACATCACAATATAAAACATCATGATTTGCCCTAAAGGTTATTTTTTTTATTCCCATTTTATTGGAAAGATGGGCAGCGCTTGCAACGGTAGCATGCCCACATAAATCTATTTCAGATGTTGGTGTAAAAAAACTAATCTTGAAGTATGAATCTTCTTCAAGCAAAAAGGCTGTTTCAGAAAATCCATTTTTGTAGGCAATTTTTTGCTTTTCTTCTTTACTCAACCCTTCATCCATACAAACTCCCGCTGGATTCCCAAGAAAGCTATCTGAACAGAAAGAATTGTACTCAAAAACTTCTATTTTCATTAATGATTGTTTATTTTAATAAAATTAAAGACTTGGTCTTGATCGGCTTCCAAAGAGTAAGAGCATTCATCTTTATTTAATACCTCACCTAAAATATGATGTTTTTTAAAAGTCGGGATTTCTGCTAATTTTAGTGAGTCTAAAAACTTTCCTGGATGAGCTGTAGAAAGCACAACAAGATCTGAGCTTATTGGTCCTCCAAATATTTTTGAAACACATAAACCAACTGCAGTATGTGGATCAATAACATAATTAAAATCTTGATATATTTTTTTCATAATTTCAGTTGTTTGTATATCTCCAATACTTGAACTGCAGAATAAATCAAAGGTTTTTTTCCATAGATCTTCACTAAGCGATATAGGAATATTAGGGAAGTTATCAAAAAAATTTTTACACATTTCTGCATCCCTTTCTAAATAAAAATCATAAATCAATCTTTCAAAGTTGCTTGCAACAGTTATATCCATGCTTGGTGAAAGTGTCTCATTTACTAATTCCTTTTTATAAATATTTTTTGAAAAAAAACGATGTAAGATATCATTCTCATTGACTGCAACAGCTATTTCTTTAACCGGTAATCCCAATTTCATTGCTGAGTAACATGCAAAAACATTACCAAAATTGCCTGTGGGAACTGAGAAACTAAGTTTTTTAGAAAAGTTATTTATCTTCATGCAGAGATAAAAGTAATAACATATCTGCCCTATGATTCTTGTCCAATTTATAGAATTTACAGCTAAAAGGACCTGATCAGGCTTTAAAAAAGATTTATCTTTAAAAGCTGACTTAACGATATCCTGACAATCATCAAAAGTACCATTGATATTTAAGACAAATACATTTTCTTGATTGACTGTTGTCATTTGTTTTCTTTGGATATCAGTCATATTTCCTTCTGGGAGTAGCATAAATGTTTTAATATTTTTATATTCTTTACATGCATCAATTGCAGCTGACCCCGTATCACCTGATGTAGCACCAAGAATTATTGCAGTCTGATTATTCTTCTCTAGAGCTTTATTAAAAAATGCTGCGCATAGCTGAAGACCAAAATCTTTAAAAGCTGCTGTAGGTCCATGGAATAACTCACCGATAAAGATATCGTCATTAACTTTTTTAATTCCAACAAGATCACTCTTATCAAAATCATGCCAAGTGTTTTCAAGTAGAGTCATTACTTCTTCTTTTTTATAAGAGGATTCTGTAAAAAGTGGGACTATTAATTTTGCTATATCAATAAATGAGTCACATTCTTGAAGCTTTCTAATATCTGCTTTAGGCCATTCTGTTGGAATATATAAACCGCCATCATCTGCAAGTCCTTTTAAAAGAACTTCTTCAAATGTTTTAGCTTTATCGCCACCCCTCGTGCTCTCAAATAACATTGTTATTTTTCGATTCTTAACATTTTAAAATTACAAGAAAGGTTACTGAGATCATTTAAAAATTCTTGCAAGTTAATAGATGTAATTTCCTCTGTCTCGAAGAAGCAAGTTATATCAGATTTATTTCCATCATTTATTAGACCTGAGTTTCTAATAGATATATTGTGTTCTGCTAGCATGTCTAGAGCATCAGTATTTATATTTTCACTTGAAGAATTTACGATTATCAAAAATGAGAATA
>CAXGZN010000005.1:0-37510 GCA_964014565.1 uncultured Gammaproteobacteria bacterium | reverse complement strand
TTGCTAGAGTTTCTAAACTTTAAATATTTATCTTAGCAACTGTATTACAAATATCTTCATGGATACAAACTTCAGCGTATTTATCAAAGTTAGTTGGATCTTTATTAATAATTATTAATTTTTTCCCATTTTGAACAGCAAAACCTGGGAGCGATGCAACGGGTTGTACTTGAAGAGATGAGCCCAACACGATTAATATATCACTTTCGATTATTTTATCTTTAGATCTCTCAAAATCATTCATATTCATAGGCTGCCCAAAAGAAATTGTTGCAACTTTTACTAAGCCAAAACATGATGGGCAGTTAGGGATTTCTTCATTATTGGAGATAGCCCTGTGGAATAGTTTTAGGTTTAATTCCTTATCACAATCTAAGCACTTAGCTTTTGTTGCATTGCCATGAACTTCTATTATTCTCTCGCTATCAATCCCTGATCTATGATGAAGTCCATCTATATTTTGCGTAATGATATAGCCTTCTTTTTTGTCTAAAACCTCTTTTACAAATAAATGTCCTGTATTAGGTTTTATTCTTTCTATAGTTTCGTTAAGGGTTATGTTTCGTTCCCAAGAAAGCTGTCTCGCCTCATGGCTGCTTAAGAAGTCTCGAAACATGATTGGCTTATTAGTCTTCCAGAAACCGTTATCGCTTCTAAAATCTGGCAAACCTGAGTTAGTGCTTATTCCGGCGCCTGACAAAAATACTATATTTTTAGATTCTTTTATTAAATTCTGGATTTTAAGAACTTTATCCATTTGTCACTATTGAGTGACTACAGATTGATATGTAAGGGATAGTTTTGAAATATCAAAAGGTGGTCTAAAGAATCCAAAATATTCACCATTCTGGTTAATTAAAATTATATTATTGACGTGATTACTTAACTCTTCTATAGAGTGCATCTCGTGTTTCATTGGTTTCACTTTTGCAACATTAAGTTGTGTTGTTAGGCTTAATAACGTTGGCCTCTCAGCTCTTACGCCAACAAAACTGGAGTCAAATCTAGAAGCATAGAAGTTTATATCTTCTGCAGAATCTCTTTCAGGGTCTATAGTAACTAGGATCCACTGCTTGTCATCGAGCTCAAAATCTTTTTCTCTGAGAGCATTAATGAGTTTCCTTAATTCACTCATCGTTACGGGACACTCTGTAGGACAGCTACTAAAGCCAAAATACATTATTGTCCATTTACCCAGCAAGTCTGATTTTGTGAAGTAAGAGCCATCTTCTCTTTCCATGCTAAAGTCTGAAAGCATAATAGGTTGCTGCAGTTTATAAAAGCCGTTTATTAATAGCTCTTCATCGCTAAGTATTCTTGGAGCCGTTAGCTTGTTCACAAAACCAAAAAGTATTGTTGCTATGAAAACAAAAATAAGAAGTAAGGAAAGCCTTATATTATTCTTCATATTAAATAAAGTGATCTACCAAGAGAGCAAAAAATATAAGAAAAATGTAATAAATAGAATATTTAAAAGAAGTCATTGGATATTCATCGTCATCAATTAAATACATTTTTATTGATGAATATAAATAGAATAGTCCGAGCCCAAGCGCTGAAAATAAATATATATTTCCTGACATTAATACGATAAAAGGAAGCAAGCTAACTAGCACCAGCAGAATTGTGTATAAAATAATTTGAAGTTTTGTAAATCTAACTCCATGAGTAACTGGCAGCATGGGTATAGACTCTCTCGCATAATCATCCTTTCTATAAATAGCAAGAGCCCAAAAATGTGGAGGCGTCCAAACAAAAATTATTAAGACTAAAAGAAGCGCATTTGGATCAATTGAATTAGTTACTGACGTCCATCCTAAAAGTGGTGGCGCTGCTCCAGCCAAACCTCCAATAACTATATTTTGAGGTGTTGCTCTTTTTAAGAAAACTGTATAGACGAAAGCATATCCAATTAAAGAGGTTACTGTAAGAACTGCTGTAAGAGTATTTACTTGACTCACAAGAATAGCTGTTCCAGCGACCATCAACGCGAGTGCAAAAAGGCTAGCATTGAAAGTGGTGATTTCACCTTGTGGAAGTGGGCGGTTTGAGGTTCGAGCCATATTTGCATCAATATTTCTATCTATAATTTGATTAATGGTTGCAGCAGAAGATGCACATAAGCCTATGCCGATCATCGAAATGATGACCAAATAGGCTGATGGTAGAGTTTTTGAAGCTAGAAGCATCCCAACAATTGCTGTTATGAGCATCATTAAAACTACCTTAGGTTTTGTAAGCTCAAGGTAGTTTTTTAAAACATTCATTTTTTGAAAGCTAAGTAGTTAACAAGCAAAGTAACCAATAATAACATTGCTGCAATAAGATTATGAGCAATTGCAATATACAAAGGTAAAACATAGACAACGTTCATAATTCCTAAAGAAATTTGTAATAGCAAAACTAGTCCTAGTGTTGATGATAATGGAGCAGCATTTGTAAACCATAAACAGCCAATCAGGATTAACATGAAAAATGTCAGAACAAGGGCTGTAACCCTATGAGAATAATGTATGGCGACACGCGCTGGATTTTCTAAAAGCCCATAAAGATAATTCGGTCCAACTTCTTGTTTTAGATTAAATCCTGATTCAAAGTCCATCTCTGGATAGTAACTACCTTGGCAAGTTGGAAAATCTGGACATGCGAGTGAGGCATAGTTAGTGCTAGTCCATGCACCAAGAAAAATCTGGATAAGTAAAAGAACTAAACAGATTAATGCAAGATACCTATATTTTCTAATATCTATATAGTGAAGAAATTTGAAGTCGGCTGCTTTTAAAAATATAAAAAAGAATAAACTCAACGTTATAAAGCCACCAAAGAGATGGCCTGTAACTATTATAGGAAGAAGTTTCAAGCTCACAGTTAAGTAACCAAAGAGGCCTTGGCAGCAAATGAAAAATAATAAAAAGATTGAAAGATTCCTTAATGAGCTATCGACCTTATGTCTAACTGCAAAAAATACAAGAAAGATTGCTACAAGACCAAGCATAGCAGCAAAATACCTATGAACTACTTCCGGTATTGCTTTGTCGATTTCGTATGGAAACATTGGATACCTGCTTTCGGCAAGCGCTATCTCTTCATCAGTTGTTGGAAAAGTCACAAATCCATAACATCCGGGCCAATCTGGACAACCCAAACCTGCATCTACAAGCCTCGTCCATGCCCCAAGAGCAATTACAACTATTGCGAACAATCCTCCAAAAAGAGATATATTTCTTATATTTATCATATGAGTACCTTTAGATCTTTGAGAATCTTTTTAGGAGTTAAATCATTTGGAAAATACATAACAAGCCTTCCGTATGGATCAATTATAAAAATGTAACTAGAGGAAATAACCGCTTCCTCAGATAAATTTAATAAAAGATCTTTAAACTCTGATTCAGTATCAATAAAAATTTCCTGTCTTGGAAAGTCATTTTCAATATTTTTAAGAAGGATTTCTTCTGACTTAGCATCAAAAAAAATAACCCTCTTCACCCTATTAATGTCTCTATTAAGTGCCACATTTAGTTGCTTCATTAATCTACTATTCTCTAAAGTTCTCCCTTCGTTGTTATGATAAATTCCCATTACCCACTTGCCGTCTTCAAAATTTAGTTCATAGTTTTTTGTTGAAGATATTTCCATTCCTGTAATGTCTGTGAACTCATTAAAAAATATGCCATTATTTTTGGTGGCTTCAGGACCAAAACCAAATCTAAAAGCAAGCGTAGATGAAACAATAACTATTAAAGGTGTTAGCAATAGAAAGAGAAGGAAGACTTTTTTATTCATTTGATGATTTCCTCAAAAAATATAAATACATGATTGATAATGCTATAAACATTACAAACCATTGACCAGCATAACCATAGTGTTTTACTGGTGGCATGTTTGCAACAACAGGCTTTAAATAAATAAAGCCAGTATCTGCTCTATAGTCAGATAGAAGAATAAATTTAATAATTTCCTCATCAAATAAAGACTCTAATGCAGTTATTGATTTGCTCTGAGATATCTTTGGCCAAGTATTTGTAAAAATATCTTCTGATAATATTAATCCCATTTCTGGAGTTTCTAGAACTCCTGAAACCGAAATATTTTTATTCTCAGAAATGCTCACAAAGCTCACTTGGTCTCTACTTTGGGGTTGTTTTATCCAGCCAAAATCAACCAATATTATTTTGTTATCTTCTATAAAGACTGGGGCTAAAACTTTAAAGCCTAATATCCCTTTATGAATAACATTATCGAGATAAATTATTCTTTCATCATCGAGCTTGCCACTAATATAAACTCTCTCCCATTTTTCAGAGTTAGAAGAGAATTCGATGGCTTGTTCTTGCTGCTGCAACTCAAAAGCTTCAATAATTTCTGTTTTTTCATTTCCTCTGTTGATCTGCCAAAAGCCCAAAACAACAAAGACAATTGAGAAAAATATATAAAAAATTGTAGCTGCTTGCCTTGATTTAGTTAATTTCATCTTTACCTATACAATACAAAGGTTATGTCAGTAAAAAGCATCATTATAGTATTAATAATCGGAATCCTCTTGAGCCTGGCTTCGAGTCTATTTTTCCTATTCAAGGATAGGGGTGAAGGAAAAAGAACTGTATATGGTTTAGGCATTAGAGTCACTTTGGCAATTTTATTAATAATTTTAGTGGCATATGGTTTATCAACTGGTGAACTTGGCAATTCTTATATAGCTTCTGAAAGTTTATAAAATATAAACAAATAGGAATAACATAACCCAAACAACATCTACAAAGTGCCAGTACCAAGATGCCGCTTCGAAACCGAAGTGCTTATGTTCATTAAAGTGGCCGTAAAATACAGATCTGATGAGCATAACTGCGAGCATTAAACCACCTAACATCACATGGAAACCATGAAAACCTGTTAGCATGAAAAAAGTAGATCCGTATATGCCTGAATTTAAGGTAAGCCCGAAATGTGCATATGCCTCGTAGTATTCTAGTGCTTGAAGGCCAACGAAAATTAAGGCGAGTAAAACTGTGACGGCTAACCACGCATTGAATGTTTTTTTGTTTCCCTTTTTTAAACCAAGATGAGCAAAGTGTACTGTTACGCTTGAACTAAGCAACACAATAGTATTGTATATAGGCAACCAATGACTAATATTTTCCCAGCCGGGGAAACTCATACTTTTTGCAGCAATAACAAATGCTTTGCCTCCGTCCGGGGTATTAATTAATGGCCATGTAGCTTCAAAGTCTTGCCAAAGGATATTTGCAAGGCCTTTTTCACCTTCGCCACCTAGCCAAGGTACTGCAAAATTCCTTACATAGAATAAAGCTCCAAAAAAAGCAGCAAAGAACATTACTTCAGAAAATATAAACCACGCCATTCCATAAACGAAAGACTGAGAAAGTTGTGCGCTTTCTAGGCCGGCATTGTTTTCTTTAACAACCTGCCTAAACCAAAAAAATAGTGTCGCTAAAAAGCAAGCTAGGCCTGTATATAAGATTAAGCTTGCATTGCTTTCAGGGTTATCAAGAGAATTAATTGTTGATGAAGCACCGATTATTAAAATGAACAAAGAAATAGCAGCAAAAATAGGAAACTTGCTCGACTCAGGAACATAATACTTTTGGTATTCCATTCTATCTTCCATCGTGATGTGCCATCTCTTTATCATTATAGTTAGTAATATCAAAGATAGTATATGAAAGGGCTACGTTATTAATGCTTTCAGGCATATTGCTATCAAAAATAAACCTAACTGGTAAAAGAGCTTCTTCGCCTGGCGCAAGAAACTGCTCTTCAAAACAGAAACATTCTAATTTTTTTAAATATTCGTTTGCATTACTAGGGGCAACGCTAGGAACTGCTCTTGCTGTCATTGGTTTATCTGTATTATTTTTTACAAAGAATGTTGCATTACTGTACTTACCAGTTTTAACTTTCATGATCCTTTCAGATGGCTTGAATATCCAAGGCATTTGCTCAGCATTATGAGAAACAAATTGTATTGTTAAATCTCTTCCGACACTTGACTCATAGCTGGCTCCCTCTTCTGATTGGGAGATCTTTCCATTTAAGCCTGTTACCTCACAAAAAACATCATAAAGAGGAACAAGCGCAAATGAAAAAAAGAACATTCCAAAAACTGCAAGTGACAGGTATTTGAGAGTTCTTTTAGCAGAGTTGTTCATTAGTTAACTTTTGGTGGTGTTGAAAACGTATGATAAGGGGCTGGTGAATCAACTGACCACTCTAACCCTCTTGCTCCTTCCCAAACTTGAGGAGTAGCTTTCTTTCCACCCATTACTGTTTTTAAGACAATAAATAAGAATAAGATTTGGGATGCTCCAAACAGAAATGCTCCAGCGGTTGAAACCATGTTCCAATCAGCAAACTGAAGGGCATAGTCGGGATATCTCCTTGGCATTCCTGCTAATCCGATCCAATGTTGCGGGAAAAACGTAACATTTACGCCAACAAATGAAAGCCAAAAATGTAATCTGCCCATTCTCTCGTCATACATATTGCCTGTCCATTTTGGTATCCAGTAATAAACTGCTGCCATTATTGAAAATATTGATCCAGGAACGAGCACATAGTGGAAATGAGCTACCACAAAATAGGTATCATGATACTGAAAGTCAGCAGGCACTATTGAAAGCATAAGTCCTGAAAATCCACCAATTGTGAAAAGAACAACAAAGGCAATGGCAAACAACATTGGCGTCTCAAATGAAATAGAGCCTTTGAACATTGTTGCAACCCAGTTGAAAACCTTTACTCCTGTTGGAACGGCTATTAGCATTGTTGCCCACATAAAGAAAAGTTCTGCTGCAAGTGGCATCCCAACTGTAAACATGTGATGCGCCCATACAACGAAAGAGAGAATTGCAATGGATAACATTGCCCAAACCATAGACTCATAACCAAATAATTGCTTCCTTGCAAAGGTCTCAATGATGTGAGAGATGATGCCGAATGCTGGCAAAATCATAATATAAACTTCGGGGTGGCCGAAGAACCAAAAAATATGCTGAAATAATACTGGATCACCGCCACCGGCTGCATTGAAAAAACTAGTTCCAAAGTGGATATCCATTAACATCATAGTTACTGCACCAGCTAACACTGGCATAACGGCAATGAGTAGATAGGCAGTAATTAGCCATGACCAGACAAATAGTGGCATTTTCATTAGATCCATCCCTGGAGCCCTCATGTTCATTATTGTTACTATCACATTAATTGATCCCATAATTGATGATGCTCCCATAACGTGAACTGAAAAAATAAAGAAAGTAACGCTTGGTGGTGCATATGTAGTAGAAAGAGGTGCGTAGAATGTCCAACCAAAGTTTGGTGCTCCTCCCTCCATAAATAATGATGAAAGTAAAATACCAAAAGCAAATGGAAGTAACCAAAAACTTAAATTATTTAATCTTGGCAGAGCCATATCTGGCGCTCCAACCATCATAGGTATTAACCAGTTAGCCAGGCCGACAAAAGCCGGCATTACAGCTCCAAAAACCATAATAAGCCCATGCAGTGTGAGCATCTGATTATAGAATTCTGGCTCTACTATCTGCATCCCAGGCTGGAAAAGCTCGGCCCTTATTACCATTGCCATTGCTCCACCAATCAAGAACATTGCAAAACTAAACCACAGATATAATGAACCTATATCTTTATGGTTAGTCGTAAGAAGCCATCTCATCAAGCCTTTTGCAGGACCGTGATGATGATCATCATGGTGGCTTTCAATAACTGAGCTCATAATTTACCTCGCTAATTAAATTTTTGGTTTTTTGTATTCAACTATATCTGATGGGACAACATATGCTCCATCACCATTTTCGGCATTTCCCCATGCCTGTCTTGTGTATGTTATAACAGCAGCCATATCAACTTCAGATAGTTGATTTGCAAATGATTGCATAGCAGCTCCTTGGACTCCTTCCATCAGGATTTCTACATTCCTATTTTTATCAAACATTACAATATCGCTTCCAGCAAGAGCAGGAAATATAGGAGGAAGCCCTTCACCATTCATTTGATGACAAGCAACACAATTCTTTTGATAAACTCCTTCGCCTCTTTCAGAGAGTTCAGCAAGCGACCATTCCTTTTCTGTAAGTTCAGCAAGCTTAATTGCTTCTTCTTTCTTTGCTAATACCCAATCATTGTATTCATCCTTTTCTACAACCTTAACGACCACTGGCATAAAACCATGATTCTTTCCACAAAGCTCTGTGCAGTTACCTCTATAAATACCTGTTTCTTCTGCTCTAGTCCATGCGGTATTGATGAATCCGGGAATTGCATCCTGTTTAATTGCAAAGTCTGGAACCCACCATGAATGTATTACATCGTTGGCAGTTATTAAGAATCTTACTCTTGTATCAACTGGAATTATTAGCGGCTCGTCAACTTCTAAGAGATAGTTTTCACCCTTAGGAACAAGGTTATAAATTTCATCTTGATCTGTGCTTAGGTTGGAGAAAAAATTTATATCGTCTTCGAGGTACTTGTATTCCCACTTCCACTGATATCCAACAACTTGAATATTAATCTCACCCTCTTCATCATTATAAATTTCTGTAAGGGTTTTTGAAGCTGGAACTGCCATTGCTATTAATATTAGGAAAGGGACTACAGTCCATGCAACTTCAAGCTTTGTGCTCTCATGAAAAGTGGCCGGATTTGGATTTCTTTTCTTTGTGTATCTAAAAAGAGAATAGAACATAACTGAAAAAACAACTGCTCCGATAGCAACACAAATATAAAAAATAAGCATGTGTAGTTCAAAAACATCTCTGCTTACCTGAGTTACGCCTTCTCTCATGTTTAACGCGTCCCAATCTGAAAGAACTTTAGATGGATATAGCGATAGCATTAATAGTGCTGTAAAAGCACTTTTGCTTAAATTATTAATTTTAGTAAACACTTCCCTTTTCCGTTAATAAATTCTGGTTATATTATATTATAAAATTCTATTATATTAATAGTGTTTTTTGGTTAATCCAGAGGCATTATACTTAAGTAGTGGAATATATCTATTCGCTTTTATATTCTTCAAAATCACAGCTTACGCAAAAAATCCTCTGATCATCTGCACTAAGGGCAATTGTATCTTTTTTCTTACACTCTGGGCATATTGCGCCAGCAACAAACCTTCTAAAATCACTCATTCCTAAAGCGCTCAATTTCATGAAGAACATTCATAACATCGGGCTCATAATTGAACCAAAGTTTGAATGATTTTGCAGCCTGATGTACAAGCATTCCTGTTCCATCAAAGTTTTTTTCTGTAAAAGACTTCGCCCATTTACAAAAGGGGGTCTCATTAATTGAATAGTTTAAATCATAAACTATTGTTGAATCGTTTAGATCTAAAATTTCTGGCTCTTTAAATTCCCCAGTAATACCAGCAGAACTTGTATTTATAATAATGTCTGCATTGATGTTATTTTCTTTTATAGCTACATGAATGTCGGCAAACTCTCCATACTTTTCCGCTAATCTTTTTGCTTTCTCAATAGTCCTATTAATAATAAATAATTGTTTTGGTTTCTGTTTTGTGACCCCCCATAAAATGCTTTCTGTTGCATCCCCTGCACCTATTACGCAAACCTTCTTGCCAGATAAGTCAATATTTTTATCTTTAAGATCGTTAATAAAGCCACTACTATCAGTAGTTTCCCCATGCAAAATCCTATTTTTTTTGATGAGTGTGTTTGAGGCCTCTATAAAGCTTACTTCTTCAGATGTACTGTTACATCTATTAAAAGCCTCTTTTTTTAATGGCAAAGTTACATTTAGGCCAATTGCATTTCTGTCAGCGAAAAAGTCCTTAAGAAAAATACCAATTTCCTCTGGCTCAACTTTATATGGCCTGTAATCAATGTTTAAATTAGCTTGTCTAGCAAACCGTGAATGTATAAATGGGGAGAGAGAATGATCGATTGGAGAACCAATAACGCCTAATTTATTAATTTTTGGCATTTGCTAAATTACCCAAGATTCTTTAAGAGTTTTTAAAAGCTTTGTTTCATATTTTTTAAGCTCTTTTGGCATTTCATAAGTCCAAGATGTCGATGGCGGCATAGAAGATAAAATAGATTTCACTCTTCCTCCAGATTCAAGGCCAAACTTTGTTCCTCTGTCGTGAAGCAGGTTAAATTCTGCATATCTACCTCTTCTGATTTGCTGGAACAGTTTTTGATCTTTCGAATATTTCTCACTTACTCTTCTTTTAAGGATTTTGCTATAAATTTGTGTGTATTCTTTTCCAAGGCATTCTAATAAATTAAGGCTATCTAAATGCTCTTTATACTTTAGATTGTCAAAGAATACTCCGCCCACCCCCCTTCTTTCTTTTCTGTGAGGCAAAAAGAAGTATCTATCACATTCTTTAGCAAATTTTTTATAAAAAGTTTTATTAAATAGGTCAAACATAGATTTTAAAGACCTGTGCCAAAAAGTAATATCAGATTTATATGGCAGAAAAGGAGTTAGATCACACCCTCCGCCAATCCACCAATTTTGAAGGCCATTCTTATCAAAAATCATAAAAGTCCTTACATTGAAATGGGAGGTTGGAGCCTTTGGGTTTTTAGGATGGCATATTACAGAAACTCCCATAGCTTTAAATTTGTGTATCTTATTTAGATTTGCAGACATGCCCGAACTAGTGGGTAGATTTTTGCCTGATACAGACGAAAACGTCACAACAGCCTTTTCAAAAACAGAGCCGTTCTCAATTACACAAGTTTTCCCTTTTCCAATCTTAGATTTCCAATTATCGACTATCGGTTTTCTATTTTTCTTAGATTCCAAGGATAATAAACCGCCTAGAATTATATCTTGAATTTCTAGAAATTTTTTCTCAATTGTATTACTCATTACCTTATATATTTCTTTAGTTTCAAGTCGAATATCTTTGTTGGTTTTTTTAAATTTCCTAAGCTGCCATCAAATATTGCAACATCCTCGTAGTTAAAAAAGTTAACTATATCATCTTTGTTTTTTATCTCGTTTGCACCGCTTATATTTGCAGACGTAGAAACCATCTCTGAACCAAAAAAATCGAGTAACTCAATTAATGGTTTGTGGGCGCTTACTCTCACTGCGTGTCTATCTAAATATGACAATTCTTTATACTTATCTGATCTTTTTTCTAATAAGAAAGTTGTGGGTCCAGGCCATTCCTTTTCAAGAATTTTTATGTCTTCTTTTAAAACCAAGCAGAACTCTTTCACAGAATCTATTGATGGCGATAAAAGAATAAATTTCTTTGATTTGTCTCTTTTTTTAAGATCAAAGATTCTATCAACCGCCATGCTGCTCTTTGCATTACAACCAATGCCCCAAACACCTTCTGTTGGATGTAATAAGATCTTATTTTCAGCAAGCCATTTTGCTGAATCTTCAGCATTTAAATAATTCACAGATTAAGAGTTTAGTTTTGAATCTTTTGCAAGAACTTCTTCTTTCATGTTGACCTTGTAGTCAGAAAGTTTTTGCTTCAGGGATTCGTCAGCAGTTGCAAGAATTTGGACAGCTAGAATAGCTGCATTTTTTGCACCTGAAGATCCAATAGCTACAGTAGCAACTGGAATACCGGGAGGCATTTGAACTGTAGATAGTAATGAATCCATACCATTTAAAGATCCAGATGGTATTGGAATGCCTATAACTGGCAATGTTGTATGTGCGGCGACTACTCCGGCTAGGTGAGCTGCCATTCCTGCAGCTGCAATAAAAACCTTAACACCATTTGATTCAGCGTTATTTACAAGATTAAGCACTTCTGCTGGTGTTCTATGGGCAGAAAGAACATTTTTAGTATATTGGACATCAAAACTATCTAAAACATCAAAAGCTTTGCTTACAACATCTAAATCTGAGTCTGAACCCATTAAAATTGCTACTGACATGGAGTTATTATAAATAAAAAAGCTTTATTTGGAAGGAAAAAAGGATAGAATATGAGCATGTCAGATTTGAAAATCCTCATATTTCCAGACCCAAAACTTAGAAAGGTTGCTAGCAAAGTAGATAAATTCGACAAAAGTTTAGAAAATCTTGCACAAGACATGCTTAAAGCTATGTATGATGCAGATGGTATTGGTCTTGCAGCAACGCAAGTTGATGTTCATCTTAGATTAGTTGTTATGGATTTAAGCGAAGAAAGGAATGATCCTAGAGTTTTTGTAAACCCCGAATATACTATAATAGACAAAAGTCCATTTACTTATGAGGAAGGTTGTTTATCTATTCCTGGTTTTAATGAAGAAATCTCGAGGCCATCGAAGATATTGCTTAAATGGCAAGATCTTCAAGGCAATTTTCATGAGGAGGAAACTAGTGGCATTTTCACTGTATGTGCCCAACACGAGATAGACCATCTTGATGGAAAACTTTTTGTTGACTACTTGAGTTCGATAAAAAGAGACAGAATAAGGAAAAAGCTAGAAAATAGAAGAAATTAAACGATTTTTATAGAAATTAAAGGAAATTATGGACATTATCTTTGCTGGTAGCCCTGCCTCATCTGCTGAAATACTATCAGAGCTTGTAAATAGCCCATTTAATGTATCACTTGTTTTGACACAGGGTGATAAAAGGTCATCAAGGAATAAGCAAGAAGAGCCCTCTGAAGTAGCAAAATATGCTGAGATCGCAAACCTACCTTGCATCAAAATCGATAATTTTTGTGATCAAACCATCAGTAACATAAGTAAATATCCCTGCGATATCTTAGTACTTTCATCTTTTGGTAAAATAATCCCCAAGGAGATCCTGAGTTATCCAAAAATCACCCCGTTAAATATTCATTTTTCGATTCTTCCTCTATACAGGGGAGCTTCTCCAATTCAGTCAGCTTTATTAAATGGCGATATCAAAACCGGCATTTCTTTCATGGAGATGGTTGAGTCTCTTGATGAAGGCCCGGTCTTTGAAATTTCTGAAATAGAGATTTCTAAATCTGATAATAGAATTAGTCTTGAGAAAAAACTTGTAGCAAAAGCTAAAGAGGTTGTTGTTGATATTATTCAAAGAATCTCTAGTGGCTTACAACCTGTTTCTCAGAACGAGAATGAAGCTTCATACTGTTCCAAAATTACTAAAGAGGATGGGAAGATAAATTTTAAGGAAACAGCCAAAGAAATTATAAATAAATATAGAGCTTTTTCTGGCTGGCCTGGAACATTCTTTGAATACAAAGATACTGTTATTAAGGTGCATGGGATTAGTGCCACTAAAGAAGAAAGTGATGGAATCCCAGGATCTATATTATGTGTGACAAAGGATGGTATACATATTAAAGCAAATGATTCAGTGATAGTAATTACTCACATACAGCTACCTGGTAGAAAAATTATTAATTCTGCCGATATCTATAACTCTTATAAAGATTTTTTTGTCTAAATATAATTTGTTATAAAACTTTAAATTCTTCAAAAAGAGGTATACCGTAGCACCTATGAAAGTAGTAATTTTAGGTGCAGGCCAGGTGGGAGGAAGTTTGTCAGCAAATTTATCTTTAAATGGCTACGATGTAACTGTTGTTGATAGCAACGATGAGAAGTTGTCTGATCTAGATTCTAGACTAGACCTCAGAACTGTTTCAGGACACGCAAGCCACCCCATTACTCTAAAAAGAGCTGGGTGTGATTCCGATACAATTTTGTTAGCCCTTACAAATAATGATGAAGTAAATATTGTTTCATGCCAGATAGCAAAGGAGACATTCTCCGTAAAAAAAACTATATGTAGGCTAAGCGATTCTTCATATTTAGATTCGTTTGAATCATTTAAAGATTCTATAGATATTCCGATTAGTCCAGAAAAAGATATTACTGAGCACTTGTCGCAACTAATAAGGCACCCGGGAACAAATCAAATAGAAACTTTTGCAGATGGGAAAGTAAAGCTCATTGCTGTTAAGGCATCTAAAAAAGGAAAGCTTGTTGGTAAAGAGCTTAAAAATATTAATGACGACATGCCAGACGTTGAAACTCATGTACCTGTAATTTATAGAAAAAATAACCCTATAAAACCATCTGGATCTACAATTATTAAAGAAAACGATGAGCTCTACTTTATAACCTCAGCTCAAAATATTGATTCTGTCGTTAATGAAGTTCAAGAGGATCATTCGCAACACTCAAGAATATTTATAGTTGGTGGTGGGAAAATAGGTTTCAGTCTAGCAAAAGATCTTGAGTCAGACTTTAATGTTAAGTTGGTGGAGCGAGATAAGGCTCGATGTAAATTCCTTTCAGAGGAACTTGAAAGGTCAATAGTTTTACACGGAAGTGGCTCAGATGAGGAGCTTTTATCAAGTGAAAATATTGATCAGACTGATGTTTTTTGCGCACTGACTAATGATGATGAGGCAAATATAATGTCTTCTTTTCTTGCTAAAAAACTTGGTGCAAAGAAAACTATGATCTTGGTCAATAATATTTCGTATATGGACATAATTCCTAAAAGGTTTATCGATAATGTTGTAGCGCCTTATAGGTTAACAATTTCTTTAGTTATGCAAGATCTTCGTGAGGCAGATTTTGCACAAGATGTTCTATTAAAAATGCATTCAGGTGCAGAGGCTGTTGAGGGTGTTGTTCACTCCAATCCTTTTACTTCGGATTTTATTGGGAAGCCAGTGGTTGATTTGCCTATACCTGAAGAAGCAAGCATTGGTGCAATTGTAAGAGATGAAAAAATCTTAATGCCCTCTGATGATCTTATGTTAAGCATTGATGATCACTTAATTGTATTCTTTACGGATAAGCAAGCAATCCCTGAAATAGAAAACTATTTTAGAGAGGTTTAATTGAATCAAGCTAAGGTCTTAAATTTCTTTGGTCTTTTGTTAATTATGTTTGGCATATCATTTGCCATTCCTTTGTTTGTTGCTGTTTTTTATGGAGAGAGTCTTGTAAAAGTTTTTGGGCTAGGTATGTCTATACTTGTTCTATTGGGATTTCTAAGTTGGTTTTTTACTAAAGATGATAAACAAGAACTTTCACTAAGTGATGGTTTTGTAATAACTGTTCTTTTCTGGGTTGTTTTATCTGTTTCTGGATCAATTCCTTTTCTATTATTTGGTTTTAGTGTTGTTGATTCATTTTTTGAGTCAATGTCAGGGATAACTACAACAGGTGCCACGGTTATTGCTGGTCTAGATGATCTCCCAAAATCATTGCTCATTTATAGGCAGCTTTTGCAGTGGCTTGGTGGGATGGGTTTAATTGTATTGGCGATTGCTGTTATGCCGTTATTGGGTATAGGTGGTGGTCAGCTATTTAAAACGCAAACACCTGGTCCGATGAGTGAACAAAGATTAACACCAAGGATTACCTCTACAGCAAGAGCTCTTTGGTCTATTTATCTTATTCTTACTGTTTTGTGTATCTTTGCTTATCGTTTGGCTGGAATGAATTTTTTTGATGCTGTTAGCCATGCTTTTAGTACGGTTTCTATTGGAGGATTCTCAACACATGATTTGAGTATAGGATTCTTCGACAGCCGTTCTATTGAAATCGTTTGTATAGTTTTTATGTTGCTTTCTGCTATGAGTTTTGCAGTTCATTACAGTGCCATATATAGAAAACAGGTTCTCAAGTACTTTTATGACCCTGAGTTAAGATTTTTTGTTTCTCTATTAATAGTTATCCTCAGCCTAGTATGTCTATCATTATTTGCCAATGATATTGATGACCCAGTTAGAATAGGTCTTTTCCAAACGGTATCAATCCTAACTACAACTGGCTTTCTAACCGATGAATATTCGAGTTGGCCGGCTTATATAAGTTTTATGTTGTTAGTTGGTGCGTTTATTGGTGCTTGTTCTGGTTCTGTTGGGGGCGGTATTAAGTCTTGGCGGATTTTGATAATGTTAAAGCATGCTTACAAGCAAATCTTTAAGATAATACATCCTGATTCCGTTAATACGATTAAGTTAGGCAAGAAGGTTGTGGACAGTAATGTATCTGAGGCTGTATGGGGATTCTTTTCTATATACATTATATCTTTTATGGTTTTGTTTTTACTTGTTCTTGCAACGGGTCTAGATTTTATAAGCGCTTTTTCTGCCGTGGGCGCATGCCTGAATAACCTTGGTCCAGGTTTGGGTGAAATATCATCTAACTATGCAAATATTCCTTCAACCACAAAAATATTGCTTTCTTTTGCCATGATATTAGGCAGGCTTGAGATTTTTACATTCCTTGTTGTGTTGATGCCAGCTTTTTGGAGAAGATAACTATTTGTAAATAGTATTGTCTTCAACTTCCTGTTTCTTAAATCTTTTGTACTCCCAGTTGTAGTCCTGAGGGTTAATGTTGATAATTCTTTCAATCTCTTGATTCATTGTTTTTGCACTATATTGTGACTTTTCTTGGAAGGTGCTTTTGCATCCATATCTAATATAAAGTTGATTAGTAAGGTTATCGGAATGAATAGCCACAGAAACAATTGGTGCTTTTGTTTTAGAATGCAAAGATGGAATTAGGTTAGTTGTATAAACTTTTCTTCCAAAAAACTCTTCATAAACACCCATATTCTTAGCTGGAACCTGGTCTGCTGCCATCGCTACAACTTTACCTCTTTTTAGTGCTGAAAATAGCTCTTTAACACCTCTAAAATTTGTTTCAAATACATTTGAACCAGTTTTTTGCCTATTTTTTCTTACAAATTCATTGAATGCTTTTATTTTTATTGGTTTGAAAATAGCTGTTATGTCATTCTGGTTGGTTATCTGGTTTAACAACAAGTCAACGCTTCTGTTATGAGCAGAAAGAAGAATTAATCCAGAGTCTTTATTGGTTTGTGAATAAAGAAAACGGTTCTCGACTTTGAAAATGCTTTGATTAAGTTTCTTTTGGCTTCTTGATAAGCAAAATAGTGTCTCATAATAAGATCTAATGCTGTGTTTGACCGATCTTTTAACTAAAGACTCTCTAAATTCTCTATTTTTTGAAGAATAAGCAATATTTATATTAATTCTCGAGATTTTTACAATTTTTGTATTAAGAGCTATTGCTATTAAGGCGATAAAGTCACAAAAAACATATCCAAGCCTTAGACTAAATGGAGAAAGTAAATAAAAAAATAATCTCATTGTCAGATATTGCTTACGATATTGTTAATAATATATTAATATCTTCATGAGAGGATATACGTCTAGAAAAAAATGCCAGCTCAATCAATGGAACAATTAGTATCTTTGTGTAAAAGAAGAGGTTTTATTTTTCAAACAAATGAAATTTATGGCGGTCTTCAGGGTGTCTATGATTATGGTCCTTTGGGTGTAGAGTTAAAAGAAAACCTTAAGAGGTCTTGGTGGTCAGCAATGGTCTACTCAAGAGATGATGTTGAGGGTCTTGATGCTTCCATACTTACTAATAAAAAAGTCCTTAAATATTCAGGTCATGAAGATACTTTTACGGATCCGCTGGTTGATTGTAAAGAATGTAAGAATCGCATGAGATACGATCATTTAAAAGATAGTAAGTGCTTACATTGTGGTTCAACAAACCTTACTGATCCGAGACCCTTCAATCTAATGTTTAAAACAAATATAGGCCCCGTTGCTGACGATGAATCTTATGCATATTTAAGGCCTGAAACAGCACAACAAATATTTACCAACTTCAAGAATGTGGTTGACTCAACATCTAAATCAATACCTTTTGGTATAGCTCAAATTGGCAAGGCTTTTAGAAATGAAATCACTCCTAGAAACTTTATATTTAGAGTGAGAGAGTTTGAACAGATGGAATTAGAATTTTTTGTTAAAAAGGGTGAAGATGAGGATTGGCACAAATACTGGATTGAGGAAAGAATAAATTGGTGGGTACATCAAGGTGTTGAAAAAGAGAAAATTGAAATTTTGAATGTTCCACAAGAAGAACTATCACACTACTCTAAAGCAACTGTAGATCTAATGTATAAATTCCCTCATGGTGTTGAGGAGTTAGAAGGAATTGCAAATAGAACTGATTTTGACCTTGGCTCACATTCAAAAAATCAAGACGATCTTAAATTATCAGCTGATGTGCTAAAAAATAAAGATTCAAATGCCAGACTAGCTATTCAAAATATTGATTCAAAAGAATGGGAAGTTCCATATGTAATTGAGCCATCAGCGGGTGTAGATAGAGGTGTGCTTGCTATATTAAATGAATCATATAAAGAGGAAACGCTTGAAAATGGTAAAAATAGAGTTGTGTTAGCTTTAAAACCACACCTCTCACCAATTAAGGCTGCTGTTATTCCCATAAAAAAGAATGATTCGACAATTGTCGACTTTTCAAAGCAGATTAAAGATAATCTTCAAAAACTTGGTTTTGGTAGGGTTGTCTTGGAAAATACAGGTAATATTGGTAAAAGTTATCGTAAACATGACGAAATTGGCACCCCAATCTGCATAACAATTGATTTTGAAACCCTTGAAGATAGCACAGTTACTGTCAGAGACAGAGATACAATGGAGCAAAAAAGGGTACATGTTGATAATTTAGACGATCTATTCAAAAATCTCTTAGTAAAGTAGTTTTGATCTTAATATTGTTCCTTAGAAGTTTATTATTTAGTCTTTACTTCTACATCTCAGTCATTGTATTTACGCTGTTTTTTGTGCTCCTTTCTCCATTTATTGAGCTTAAAAAAAGATATTCTTTAACGAATGCTTATATATCAACACTATTGATAGTTTTAAAATTACTTTGTCGCATAGATTGGGAAGTTAAAGGTCAAATTTTAGGTAAGAAACCAGTTGTTATAGCCTCGAATCACCAAGGACTTTGGGAATCGTTTTATTTACAAACACTTTTAAACCCCTTAACAACAATAATAAAAAAGGAGTTAATATATGTGCCTTTTTTTGGGTGGGCGCTTAATCTTCTTAATCCTATTAAAATTGACCGATCAAAGAGGATTCAATCAGCAAAGAAGGTAATAGCAAGCGGATCTCAAAAGCTTCGTAATGGTTTTTCAATTCTTTTATTTCCGGAAGGAACTAGAAAAATACCAGGAAAAAAGGTTGGTAAATTTGCTAGAAGTGCTGCTGACTTAGCGATAAAAAATAATGTTGATTTGATACCTATTTACCACAACTCAGGACTTTATTGGAAAAATAAGAAGTTTATAAAATTTCCTGGAACTGTTAGAGTAGTTATAGGCGCTCCAATTCAAGGAAAAGACTCATCTGAGATGACGGCAAACCTGGAAAAGTGGATGAATAAAAAAGCTTATATGGGTACAGAATGATTTTATGGGTACAAAAAAACTAAATATCTAAATTTGCAACGGAAAGGGCGTTTTCATCAATAAACTCTCTTCTTGGCTCAACCTGGTCGCCCATTAATACTTCGAAAGAGTTATTAGCTTCGTTAGCATCATCAATTCGCACCCTCATCATTCTTCTATTTTGTGGGTCCATTGTTGTAGTCCAGAGTTGGTCTGGGTTCATTTCACCCAAGCCTTTGTATCTTTGTATTTCAATTCCTCTATTTCCGGTTTTGGATAATTCTTTTAAAGCAATGTCTTTTTCCTTTTCTGAAGCTGCATATTTAATATTCTTTCCTTTTGAAACTTTATACAGGGGTGGTAATGCAATATAAACATGTCCTCTATTCAAGATTTCAAACATTTGCCTAAAGAAGAATGTTAAAAGCAAAGTTCTAATGTGAGAGCCATCAACGTCTGCATCAGTCATAATAATTATTCTGTGGTACCTTAACTTATCAGCATCAAACTCATCCGTTCCAATACCACAACCTAAAGCTGTTACAAGCGTTCCTATTTCTTGTGAGGATAAAACTTTATCTAATCTAGCTTTTTCAACATTCAAGATTTTCCCCTTAAGAGGAAGTATTGCTTGATTTTGTCTATTTCTTCCCTGTTTTGCTGATCCACCTGCGGAATCACCCTCAACAATATATATCTCTGACAGCGCAGGGTCTTTTTCTTGGCAATCTGCTAACTTTCCTGGCAGACCTGCAACCTCTAAAACACCTTTTCTTCTTGTCATTTCTCTAGCTTTTCTTGCTGCCTCCCGAGCTAAAGCTGCTTCTGATATTTTTGTTAAAATTGACATTGCTTCTTTTGGGTTTTCTAATAGGTATTCATTAAAATTCTTATTAAAGACATTACTAACAACACTCTCAACCTCCGATGAAACAAGTTTTTCTTTTGTTTGTGATGAAAATTTAGGATCGGGTATTTTCACTGAAACTATTGCTGTTAAGCCTTCTCTAACATCTTCTCCAAGCAACTCAACAGGTGATTTTTTATTTAACTCTTCCTTTCTGATAAATGTCTTCATTACTCTTGTTAAGCTTGATCGAAACCCTGAAAGATGTGTTCCCCCATCTTTTTGAGGAATATTGTTTGTATAACAAAGAACGTTTTCTGAGTATGCGTCATTCCATTGAAGGGCTATTTCAACACTTAATCCATCCTGTTCTCCCTCGCAGTGAAATATTTCGGATATATTTTGCTTTCTTCCTTTTAAAAACTTAACGTAGCTAGATAGGCCGCCACTATTTGAAAACTTTTTAGATTTGCCTGTTTTTTTATCTTCAACGAGGATGTTCACACCTGCATTAAGAAAAGATAATTCCTGAACTCTTTTGTTTATTTTGTCTATATCGAAGTTAACAAACGAAAATATATCTTTAGATGGCTTAAATGTAATCTCAGTTCCTGTTTCTTTTGAAGCTTTGACTTTTTTAAGTTTTGTTTGAGCTTTACCATTTGCATATTTTTGTTCGTACTGCCCGCCATCTCTGCAAACTTTAAGAGTTAGTTCTTCAGAAAGAGCATTTACAACGGATACGCCCACACCATGAAGACCCCCTGAAACTTTATAGCTGTTGTCATCAAACTTTCCACCAGAGTGAAGGGTTGTCATGATAAGTTCTGCTGCAGGTACTTTTTCTTTTTTGTGTGTATCTACAGGAATGCCTCTGCCATTATCTTTAACAGTTATTGACCCGTTTTTATTAATTGAAACCACTATTTCTGAACAATGTCCTGCCATTGCTTCATCAATGCAATTATCAACAACCTCAAAAACCATATGATGAAGCCCTGAGCCATCATCAGTATCTCCTATATACATTCCTGGTCTTTTTTTAACAGCTTCAAGCCCTTTTAGAACTTGTATGTTTGACGAGTCGTAAGATTCTTTTTTATTTTGTTTTTTTGGCATTAGTAAATTGTTCCACGTGGAACTTTTTTAACTCCCTTAGTTGATCCTTTATTTTACTATTAAATGGGTTATTAATGTCTGAAAAAAACAATTGATTTCCTGTTTTTGGAAGAAAATTTATTAATTCGTTGTAAAAATCTTCGTCTAACTCAGAATGTATGTCATCAATGATTAAAAAAGGCTTTACTCCGTAAACATCTGACAGGGTTTTGTGCATAGAAAGGCACCACAAAATTGACATAAATTTTTGCTCTCCCCTAGATAATATGTATTTTATATCTGAATCATTTATTAAAAATTTAATATCAGCTCTGTGGGGTCCTGATGTTGTGGACGTTTTTCTTTGATCAGAGTCTCTATTAAGCTCTAGTGCATCTTTTAATGAATGTTCGCTAGCCCACCCTTTATAAAAAAGAATTTCTAAGGAATTTATTATTTGAAGGACTCTCTTGTCGTTTAGGTTTTTGGCAAACCTAAAGAATGTTTGTTTTGTTTCTTCAAAAAAGTTATTTCTTTTCTCTGATATTAGCATTCCAGAATTTATAAAAATCTCGGACCACATATCAATGTTTGTGAGCCTTTTAAATTTTAATGCTGCATTCCTTTGTTTAAGAGATCTATGGAAAGAAAAAAAATCTTTGCTATAGGTTTTATCAGATGCCATTAAGCATCTATCAAGTATTTTTCGTCTGTATTTCGGTGTATCTGCAAACATTGAAAATGTTTTATTATCAAGGAGTGTGGAAGGGATTGTTCTAAATAGCTCAATTGATGTGGCTTTACCTTCATTAATTTCAAGAGATATAGATTTTTTTGCTTCTTTTAAAATACAAATTTTATTATTGTCAAAGGTTTCTACTTGAATTTTGAAAGCTTCCTTATCATTTTGGATGCAAAGGTTCTTGTTTGAGCTTTTAAATGATCTTCCGGTTGAACAAAAATATAAAGCCTCGAGCACAGATGTTTTTCCAGAACCATTCGCTCCATAAATAAAATTATTTAATTCTGAGAATTCAAGATTAACACTGTCAAAACAACGAAAATTTGAGATTACTATTTTATTTATTGACACTTTTTAGATTAAAAGCGGCATCACTACATATTTTAAGTTTGGATCGTCAGATGGACTTATAAGACAGCTTTTGTCTGAACCGTATAGGTTTATGTTGCAGTCATTGGAATCAATATTAGATAAAACCTCTTGGATATAGTTCACATTGAAGGCGATCTCCATTTCCTCTCCGTTGTAATTTGATTTAAAGCTTTCTTCACCCTCCTCTTGCTCTGGGTTGTTTGCTGAAACTAAAACCTCATTTGATTTAATGTTTAACTTAATACCTTTAAATTTGTCACTTGAAAGGACGCTTACTCTGCTTAATATTTCAGATAATTGTTTGGTGTTTACTGATAACACGGAGCTCTCACCAGATGGAAGAACTTGTTCGTAGTTTGGGAATTTCCCTTCGATTAACTTGCTAACAAAAGATGTTGAATCTGTTTTTAGCATAATTGTGTTTGATCCTAAAGAAAGGATTACTTCTTCAGATGAATCCGATAGCAACTTCCCTATTTCATTAATTGATTTTCTTGGAATTATTCCTGATATTTCACTTGAAACACTTTTGGTTGTTGAGTTTGTTGATATTGCAAGCCTATGAGCATCAGTTGTGACTACTGTAATGTTTGTATCTTCAATGTTTAGATACATTCCGTTAAGGTAATGTCTCCAGTCTTGATTGCCCATTGCAAAAGAGGTTTTACTTATAAGGTTTCTTAGCACAGACCCCAAAATGGTAAATTCTGTATTTTCACTTACCACATCAAAAACAGGAAAGTCTTCGCTGGGAAGAGTTGAAATGGAATACTTTCCTGAGCCCGATTCTACAGATAGCTTGTCGCCATTCAAGAAAATAGAAATCTCTGACCCGTCAGGCAAAAGCCTGCAGAGCTCATTAAGTTTTTTTGCAGGAGCTGTTGTTGAGCCGGTACTTTCGACACTAACTGGTGTACATATTGTTTGTACTTCTGATTCAAGATCGGTGGCAGTAATAGAAATGTTGTTTTCTTCAACTTTTAAAAGGATGTTAGAGAGAATCGGTAATGCTTGTCTTTTTTCAACAACTCCAAGGGTTGAAGACAAAGCTTTAACAATCTCTGTTTTGCTAACTGTAAATTTCATTAGTTTGTTAGGGACCTTATTAAGTTTTTGTAATCCTCTTCAAGAGAGCTATTTTCTACCCTAAGCTCTTTTATTTTGTTGCATGCGTGTATTACGGTTGTGTGATCTCTACCATTAAAAGCTTCACCAATTTCTGGCAGGCTGTGATTTGTTAGTCTTTTTGTAAGCGACATTGCAAGCTGTCTTGGCCTGGTAATAGAGCGGCTTCTTCTTTTTGAAAGTAGGTCTGAAAGCTTGATATTATAATATTCTGCAACGGTTTTTTGAATGTTATCGATGCTAACCATTTTTGCGGATATAACAAATAGGTCTTTAAGAGCATCTTTAACTAAAGGAATATCTATTTCTTGGTTTGTAAACTTCGCGTTAGCAATAACTCGCTTTAAGGCACCCTCAAGCTCTCTTATGTTTGATCTAATTCTTTGGGCAATATATATGGCGCACTCATTAGGTAAGTGACAACCCATCGAAGAAGCTTTGGCGAGCAATACTGCTGCTCTGGTTTCAAGTTCTGGTGGATCTATTACGACTGGAAGCCCCCAACCAAGTCTCGATTTTAATCTTTCTTCCAGGCCATCAATTTCTTTTGGATATTTATCACAAGTTAGCACCATTTGATTATTTCTATCTAGTAATGCATTAAAGGTGTGAAAAAATTCTTCTTGTGATTGCTCTTTTCCTGCAAAAAACTGAATATCATCGATTAAAAGAGCATCAGCTGTTCTATAAAAGTTTTTGAACTCATTTATTGCATTAAGTTGAAGGGCTTTAACCATATCGGCAACAAATTTCTCTGAATGAACATATATTACTCTTTTAGACGGGTCTTGATTGAGAATTTCATTCCCTACAGCATGCATAAGGTGTGTTTTTCCTAAACCAACGCCACCATAAATAAACAAGGGGTTGTAGTCACCTGTTGGGTTTTGAGCAACCTGTTTTGATGCCGCTAAAGCTAAATGGTTTGATTTGCCCTCTACAAATGTATCAAAAACAAAAGATTCTACAAGACCTGGATTATTTTTTCTTTTAGTAGCAGGCTTTTCAACATATTTGTCAACAAATGTTGAGTTATTCTTGTCTTTAAATATTATTTTTGTATCTTTGGATGCTAAAACGTCAGAAATATGACTTTTTAGATTATTTGATACATAATTTAAAACAAAGTCGTTTGGTGCGGAAATTTCTAAAGAGTTTTCTTTAAACTCCCCTTGGAGGGGTCTAATCCAAGTATTAAACTCATCTTGAGAGAGCTTTTTTTCAAGTTTTCTTGATATTTGATTCCAGGTCTTCAATTTCTATCCTCTTGGCTGTAGTCTAGCAAAAATTAACAAGATATCTACAGAATAACTAATAGTATTTCCTGTGGATAACTTGTCAATAACTTTATCTTCTTTTTTTGACATAATTTTGTTTATTTTATGTATAATGCACCTCTAATTTTTACTACCAACCATGAAAAGAACTTTTCAACCAAGCAATCTTAAGAGAAAAAGAACTCATGGCTTTCGAGCTCGCATGGCAACCAAGGCTGGGCGCGCAGTTCTTTCAAGAAGAAGAAGAAAGGGTAGAAAAGTTCTATCTGCCTAACTTGTCTTTAAAACAATTAAAAAAGATATATTCAAGTAAGTTTATAGCTGCATCATTAACTGGCGAGCTTGGTGTTTTTGTTTCTACACCCAAAAATATTTTTCCTAGGGCTGTTGATAGGAACAAGATTAAAAGAAGGATTAAGTCTATTGTTTTTGATGCTGATTTTGACTCCACGTCTTTTGGAATTAAGTTTATAGTAAGAAAGGATTTTTTAGCTCTTAATTATAAAGAAGCATATAATGAAATCATCGCGGTAATGAAAAAGGCAGTTTTATAAATGAAAAATTTTAACTTAAGGTTTTTATATTTGTTCTTTGTGGCTTTGTTTGGGTACTTATTATTCTACGCATACACAAGCGAGCAAAACATATCAAATGCTGTTGTTCAAGAAGAAGTAAGTACTAACTATTTATCTGGTTTCAATGAGTCCCAAATCCATATATTAGAAAACTCTGTTTTGGAGATAGTTGTTGATACTGTTAATGGAAACATACTGAGCTCTAGACTAAAAGACTACCCGGTTGTGCCTGGTTCTGATGGCGGGGTTCGGGTTCTTGGCTCGGGTCTTGATAGTGATGGCGAGCAAATGAGGTTTTATATGTCCTCAGGTTTTGTTGACCTTGAGAGTGCTGGCCTTTCAAACAAACCAGGTTTCACCATCGAGGAGTCAAGCAAGGAAAAGATTGTTCTCAAGTCTGGTGGTTTATTAAAAACAATTTCTTTGTCTGACGGTTATCGGGTTTCCATTAAAGACTCTCTTAATTCTTCGGTTGTATTAAAACCTTATGCTCAAATGTTGAGAACTACGGGCAGGGGTTTTGACTTAGATGATATGTTTATCTCACGAAGCTCTTATGTTGGTGTTGCTTTTAATACCAAAGATGACCCGTATGTGTCTTACCGCTTTAGAAACATTGATAACGTAAGCTTTGATGAGCGTGGTGGTTGGGTTGCTTCGGTCCAGAAGTATTTTTTAGCTGCTTTAGTTGGCTCCCAAGAAAACCTTTACAGATATTTTGCTCGTGAGCCCTCTGATGGCTCTGATATATATAGTTTTGGCTACATTGTTGAGTCATCCAACAACAACTCTTTTGAGCATACGCTTTATATAGGCCCCAAAATTAGGAAAGACCTTATTGCGGTTGCTGAAGATTTAGAGCTCACAATCGATATGGGGTGGTTTTGGTTTTTGGCCCAGCCTTTGGCAGCGCTTCTTACTGTTATTAATGGTTTTGTAAACAATTGGGGGCTTTCAATAATTGCATTAACAATTCTTATTAAGGTTGTTTTTTGGCCTCTAACCGGTAAAGGGTTTAGGTCGATGGCCAATATGAGGCGTGTCCAGCCAGAAATGCAGAGGATACAGGAGCGCTATAAAAACGATCGCCAAAAACTAAGCATGGAAATGATGACCCTTTATAAGAAAGAGGGTGTTAATCCTATGGGTGGTTGTTTACCCATGTTGGCATCTTTTCCTTTCTTTATAGCTTTATTTTTTGTTTTAAGGGAAAGTCTTGAATTAAGACATGCGCCTTTTGGTTTGTGGCTCCAAGACCTTTCTGCGCCTGATCCATTTTTTGTTCTTCCTGTGCTTATGGCAGTCCTTATGTACTTAACAACTCGCCTTAATCCAACACCGCCGAATGCCGATCCTACACAGGTCGCGGTAATGAAGTTTATGCCGGTTGGCATATCTGTATTGTTTATATTTTTCCCCTCTGGGCTTGTTTTATACTCGGTTGCGAACTCTGGTGTTCAGCTAATCCAACAAACAATGCTTTACAGGGAGCTTGGCGCCTTAGAAGATAAATAGATGTCTGTAATTTATGCGCTTGCCACGCCACCAGCGCAGTCTGCAATTTGTGTTTTCAGAGTTTCGGGTAAAGGGTGTCTCGACGCTCTTCCTAAACTTTTTAGCTCCGATCTTGTTGAGCCACGCTACTTTTATAAAACTGAGATGTTAGACAAAGGAAGTTTTGTTGATTCTGTAGCGGTTGTTTTTTTTAAGGGTCCTAAAAGCTTTACGGGTGAAGATAGTTTTGAGGTTTACGCTCACGGTGGCCTTGCGGTAATGAGTAAGGTTGTTGAGGTTTTTGATGATCTTGGTTTTGAAGAAGCTCAACCAGGCGAGTTTTCGAAAAGAGCTTTTTTAAACAATAAAATCTCTTTAAGTCAGGCTGAAGCTGTTAGTGACCTAATTTCTGCTTCCTCTAAAGAAGAGGCCTCGATGGTTTCTTTGGTTCTTAGTGGCGACTTTGAGAGTCGAGTTTTTGACTTTTCTGGACAGCTGGATGCTCTCCGTGTTCTGGTTGAAGGTGAAATTGATTTTACTGATGAAGACGAAGTTTTTGTTCAAAACCTTGCAGAGCTTGGGGCTGATGTGTCTCGTCTTTCGGCTGAGTTTTCTGGTTTTGCTGGTGCTTGCTCTTCAAAAAAGAATAGTCTTAACAAGCCGCGGGTTTTGATTGCCGGTCCGCCTAATTCTGGGAAATCGTCTTTGTTTAATGCCTTGTTGAGCAGGGACAGATCAATTGTTTCTTCAGTGGCTGGTACAACAAGAGATTTCATAGATTCAGAGCTTGTTCTCCAAAACATAGTGTTGACACTGGGTGATAGTGCTGGTGTTAGGAGAACTGAGGATCTAATAGAGGGTGCTGGCATCAACATAAGTATTGATGAAATAAAAAAATCTGATTTAGTAATTCTTGTTTTTGATGAAGAAACAAAGGGTTCTGTTTCTTTTTTTCGAGAGCTGCTTGGTAAACAAAAACACCTTTTAGTTTATAACAAAATAGATGTGTCTGATGAAAGGCCGTTGGGTTTTGATTTGTTTGTATCAGCAAAAGAGCTGAGTGGCTTGGGTGGCTTGCGTAAAGTTTTAGATGAAAGGTTGTCAGCTGATGAAAGAGAAAAAGATCTTACTTATTTGGTCAGGGAAAGGCATGTAAATATTTTTTCTGAGGTTTCCTCTAGGTTAGACCTTATATCCTCTTCGATTGAAGCAAACGAATCACTTGATGTTGTTGCTGAAAACTTAAAAGCTTGTAGAGATTTGTTGGCTGAGGTCGTTGGTATAAAGACGAGTGATGAGCTTTTAGGTGAGATTTTTTCTAGTTTTTGTATTGGAAAGTAGTTAATTGTTTGTTGATAAATTGTTAGTTCTTTTTAGCATTATTTTTTATACACAAGATTTCAACCGCTTTGCTTTATTTCAATTAAGGGTTTCTACACATGCTTACTAGAAGCCTTAAAGCCCTTATTTGTATAGCTTTGAGAGGTTTGTCAACAGTTTTTGGTATGCCTAATAATAACAACAATAAATATATATAATTAATATTATTATGAATAATAGATATGACGTAATTGTTATTGGAGGAGGCCATGCTGGGTGCGAAGCTGCCCATGCTGCGCATAGGAAAAAACTTAAAACTTGCCTGGTTAGCATATCAAAAAAATCCATAGGTCAGATGTCTTGCAACCCCGCAATTGGAGGTTTAGGAAAAACACATCTTGTAAAAGAAATTGATGCAGCTGGTGGCATTATGGCTGAAGCAACCGATGCTTCTGGAATCCAGTATAGGACTCTAAACACAAGAAAAGGGCAAACCGTCCGATCACTCAGAGTTCAGTGTGACAGAGACAAATACAAAGAGGCTGTTCAAAAAATAATAAAAGGTACGGATATTGAAGTCATAGAAGCAGAGGTTGAGGATATTGAGATAAACAACGGCAAAGCAGAAGCTGTTTTTTTAGATAGCGGTAAAAAATTAGAAGGAAAGGCAGTAATTTTAACTACCGGAACTTTCTTAAAAGGAATAATGTACAAAGGCGACAAAAAAACTGAAGGAGGAAGAGTCGGTGACAAAGCATCAGTAAAGCTGGCCAACAAACTTTATTCGTTAAATTTGCCGATGGGAAGACTTAAGACTGGCACCCCGGCAAGAGTAAAACTAACATCGCTAGATTTGGAAAGCATGGAAGAGCAACCGGGAGAGGAACCAACACCGTGGATGTCAAAACAAGGTAAAAACAATAAACACATAAAGCAGATAAGTTGTTACATAACAAGAACCAACCCCGAGACGCATAAAGAAATCTCAGACAATATTCAAAAATCTGCTATGTATTCCGGAAACATAGTTGGCATAGGACCAAGGTATTGTCCGTCAATAGAGGATAAAATCCACAAGTTCCCGCTTAAAGAAAGCCACCAAATTTTCATTGAACCAGAGGGGGTGGATGTAGATCTTGTTTACCCAAATGGAATATCAACAAGTCTTCCCGAAGAAAACCAAAAAAGATTTATACAAACAATAAAAGGCATGGAGAGTGCCGAAATAACAGAATACGGTTACGCTGTAGAGTATGATTTTGTAGACCCAAGAGCTCTTAACAAAACGCTCGAGCTAATGGATGTTGAGAACCTGTATCTGGCAGGCCAAATAAACGGAACCACGGGATACGAGGAAGCAGCTGCACAAGGCCTAATGGCCGGAGTAAATGCGAGCCTAAAAATATGTAATGAGGAAAGCCTTATACTGGAAAGACACGATGGGTATATAGGCGTACTAATTGATGACCTTACAAACCTTGGTGTGACAGAACCTTACAGGATGTTTACCAGCAGAGCCGAGCACAGACTAATGTTTTCACAGGACAACGCCGAACAAAGACTTATAGAGAAATTTCACAAAAAAGGGTTTGTCGAGAACGAGCAATATAATAGATATATAGAACAAGAGGAAAAATATAAGAACTTCAAGAAACACAACGAAACCAAAACAATCCTCTCGGAAAACAAAAAACAACAACTAAAAGACTTCTTAAAAAAACCAAACCCAGACTTAAAAAAGGTTGCCAAACTAATAGAAACCAAAGATCAGGAAAACCTCGAACGCTTTGCTAACGAGTGTAAATATGAGGGCTATATAAAAAAACAACTGCGAGAAATTAAAAGGAACGAAAAAAATCTTAAAAAACTCATACCCGAGGCAATAAACTTTTTAGAGATAGAGGGACTATCAACTGAAGTAAAAGAAAAGCTTTCTGCAAGCAGACCAAAAACAATTGGCGACGCATCCAGACTAGAGGGAGTAACACCGGCCGCAATAAGCCTAATAACTGTAGCAATTGCTAAGAACAGAAACAGAGATGTCACATAGCGACAAAACAGAGCTCTTTAAAAAGGAAACAATTAAGTTCAACAAAAAGCACAACTTAATATCAAAAAAAAATACAGAGAAAATAATAGACGAAGCAATTGAAGAGGCAAAAGCCCTAACAAAACACTTAAAACAATATAAAAACATCTTAGACATAGGTACAGGGAGCGGGCTCCCAGGCATACCGCTCGCAATTTTTAACGAAAACAAAAACATATATTTGTCTGAAAAAAACAACAAAAAAAACTACCACCTTAAAAAAATAATCAAACTGCTCGAAATAGAAAACGCAACAACTGTAGGAGGCGCCAACAAAAACACAAAAATAAATAAAAAAGTAGATTGTGTCGTTACCAAGGCGTTTGCCTCTACAAAAAAAACAATAGACATAGCCAGTAGTTTTCTAGAAAAACCTTTTACCCTTATGCTGCTAAAAGGAAAGCTTAAAACCATCAACGAAGAGATCGCAGAAGCCAACATATCAAAAGAAAACTATGAAATAATAAAAATAGAAAACGAAAAAGAAAAACACATACTAAAGATAGAAAATGAATAAAACCCTTGCTATCGCAAACCAAAAAGGCGGCGTAGGAAAAACAACAACAGCAGTAAACCTGGCTGCAAGCTTAGCAGCAACTGGAAGAAAAACCCTCTTAATCGATATGGACCCCCAAGGAAACGCTACATCCGCAGCAGGGGTTACCAAAAACGAGACAGACACCCTTTATGCAACCTATTTCGAGGGTAAAAACATCAATGAGGTAATCAAAGAAAGCAGAGACGGTTATTCAATTGTGCCAGGAGGGCAGGAGTTAATTGCACTCGATGTTGATATAAGAGACAACCACAAACAAGGTTTTCTCGCATCACAACTCAACGAAATCCAAAGCACATACGACTATACAATAATTGATACCCCACCAACCCTTAACCAGCTAACAACAGAAGCTCTACTCTCGTCAGTTGGCACACTAATACCGCTGCAGTGTGAGTACTATTCGCTTGAGGGGCTAAGTGACCTTATTAACACCATAAACGCACTATCATCCAAAACCAACACCAACAACAGAGTAATTGGCATTATTAGAACAATGGTAGATATGAGAAATAATTTAGCTAAGGAGGTTTCGCGAGAGCTAGAGACCCACTTCGAGAAAGTTTTATTTAATACACTAATACCAAGAAATGTTAAACTTGCTGAAGCTCCAAGCTTTGGAATTTCTGCGCTACAACATAAAGCAGATTCTTTTGGCGCAATGGCTTACCTAGCTCTGGCAGGAGAGCTTATAAGAAGAGTTGAAAATGAGTGATAACAAATCTTTAAACCGCGGACTAGATGCCCTCTTAGGCGACCAAAAGCTAACCACAACAACAAAAGAAATCGACCTAGAAAAAATAACAGCAGGAAGATACCAACCTCGCCAAGAGTTTGATGATGTGAAAATCAAAGAACTAGCTGACTCTATCAAAAAGCATGGGGTTTTATCTCCAATCTTAGTTCGAGAGATTGGCCTTGATAAATTTGAGGTCATTGCTGGAGAGAGAAGAGTCAGAGCCTCAAAAATTGCAGGCTTAAAAACAATTCCCTCTCTTGTAAACCAAAAAGAAGATCAAGAAGCCCTTGAAGCTGCGCTTATTGAAAACCTGCAGAGAGAAGACCTTAACCCAGTTGAAGAAGCTAGAGGATATGACCGATTAAAAAGAGAATTTGAATTAACACAAGACGAAATTGCTAAAGCAACCGGCAAAGCAAGAAGCACAATAGCAAATTCTATGAGAATACTTTCTTTGTCACCAAAAATATTAGATATGATTTCTCAAGGATTTTTAGAGAAAGGACATGCAAAAATTCTGTCAGGCTTAGAGACCACAAAATCAGAACAACTAGCTGAGACAATTTCGCAGAAAAAACTCACCGTGAGACAAGCTGAAGCATTACTCAAACCAAGCAAAAAAACAACAAAAACAAAAGAAAAAGATAGAGATACACTAAACATAGAAGATGAAATTAGCGGAAATTTTGGACACAAAACAGAAATAGAAACAAAAACAACCAAGACCGGGAAAGTATCAATTTTTTATCATTCACCAGATGAGCTGGAGACTATAATTCAAAAACTTCTTAAACTTTAGAATTATCCTTGTTTCATACCAATTATCTTTCTATAATTCGCGCTAAGATTTCAAGAAATGGCAAAAGAACTCACTAGCAAAAGCTACATAGACCACCATCTAACAAACCTAACATGCGGTAAGACAGAGTCCGTTGGGTGGACGTGTGACCATAATTATTACGATGAAATGGGGTTCATGGCTTTTCATGTTGATTCCATAACAATTTCTATCTTATTGGGCGTTGCTTTTGTGGCACTATTCAAATTAATCAAACTCAATCCAGCAGATCAAAAACCTACCAGAATGCAAAACTTTGTAGAGATGTGTGTCGAGTTTGTTAATGAAAACATAAAATCAATTTTTGGTAGCACAGATAACAAACTTATAGGGCCGCTTGCTTTAACAGTATTAATTTGGGTTTTCTTTATGAACCTTATGGACTTAATCCCTGTTGATTTTCTACCAGAGCTAACAAAACAAGTTAGCTATGCTTCCGGAATAGTTGATGATCCAAATGACGCATATTTTAAGTTTGTTCCAACAACAGACCCAAACATTACACTTGGAATGGCGCTGGGGGTTTTTATCCTCACCATTTTCTATAGCATCAAAATAAAAGGCCTTGGAGGCTTTATTGCTGAATTAACACTACATCCCTTTGGAAAATTCGCAATCCCGTTTAATTTTGCTTTAGAGATAATGCAACTACTGGCCAAACCTCTCTCTCTTGGGCTAAGGCTATTTGGAAATCTTTATGCCGGCGAAATGATTTTCATACTTATTGCATTATTAATGTTTTTCCAATCTGCAGTTTTTGGAGTTTTAGGCTTAGGTCTGCACCTATTATGGGCGCTTTTTCATATATTAGTTGTAAGTCTCCAAGCCTTTATATTTATGGTTTTAACAATTTTGTATTTATCAATGGCGCATGAAACCGGAGATCATTAAGTTTATAATTTATATTTAAAAAGGAGAATAAAATGGAACAATCTGTTATTTATATAGGAGCCGGGCTTATGCTTGGTCTGGGAGCTATTGGGTCAGCTGTTGGCCTCGGAGTCCTGGGAAGTAAGTTTATGGAGGGTATAGCAAGACAACCCGAGCTAAGACCCTTTCTATTGACAAACTTTTTTATTGTTTTAGCTCTAGTTGAAGCTATTCCAATCATATCAATGGTGTTTGGTCTTTACTTACTATTTGCTGTTTAATCACAAATGAATATAAACGCTACATTAATTTCACAAGCATTGATTTTTGCAGTGTTTGTTTACATTTGTTACAAATATATCTGGCCCCCAATCCTTTCTACTATGGAGGAGAGGGAAAATAAGATGGCTGCAGGCCTTGAAGCTGCAAAGCAGGCTGATGACTCTCTTGAGGAAGCTAAACTAACTTATGAAAAAGAGTTAAAAGAAGCTAAAGAAGAGGCTGCAAACATTGTTGAAAAGGCCAACAAAAGATCTTCGCAAATCTTAAGTGATGCCAAGGTAAAAGCTGAAGCTGAGGCTGAAAAAATTATTGAATCAGGCTCCAAAAAGCTTGAGAATGAGGCGAATAAAACACGAGAAGAACTAAAACAACAACTTTCATCTATCGTGGTTGAGACTGCATCAAAAATAATCGATGAAGAAATTGATGAGAAAAAACACGAAAACATTATTAAAAAAGCAGCTGAGGAAATTTAAATGTATGACCTAAAGCCACAAGCAAGACCTTATGCAAAAGCAGCATTTCTTGCAGCTGTGGAAGGGGGTCAAATAAATGAGATGTTTAGTGACTTAAAAGTTCTTTCTGAGGCTTGCTCAGACTCAAGTATAAGTAAACTTATCGAAAGCCCAGAAGAAAAATCAGTAGTTGTATCAACTCTAAAAGGTTTATTCTCCAACCAACCAGTTAAACTAACTGAAAACTTATTAGATATTCTCGGAGAGAATGACAGACTAAACTTACTTGAAGCTGTTGCTGAGATTTATGAGGATTTAATGCTCAAACACAATGAAAGCAAAGTTATAGAGGTTGCAACTCCTGACAACATCTCAGAAGCAACAAAGGAAATTATTCTCAATAAATTACAAGATAAACATGGAGACGGCTCAACTATATCCTTTACAGACGATTCAGATTTAAAAGCAGGATTTGTTGTAAAGATCGGAGACGAGGTGTTGGACTTATCCATAAAAGGAAGAATCAAAAAATTAATTAACCAATTAAATATATAAGGTGAAAATATGAGTGGACTAAACCCATCTGAAATTTCAAGTGTTCTCAAGGACAAAATTTCAGGGCTTGATCTAAAAGCTGAAACTAAAAACGAAGGAACCATCGTTAATGTTTCTGATGGAATTATCAGAATACATGGGATGGGCGATGTTATGTATGGTGAGCTTGTAGAGTTTGAAAATGGAGTTTTTGGACTCGCACTTAACCTAGAGCAAGACTCTGTTGGTGTTGTTGTCCTTGGTGACTACCTTGGGCTAAGCGAAGGGCAAAAAGTTACCTGTACAGGAAAGATCTTAGAGGTTCCTGTCGGTGAGGAAATGCTTGGGCGAGTTGTTGATGCTCTGGGAAACCCAATCGATGGAAAAGGTGAACTCAAAACAAAACAAACTGCCCCCATTGAAGTAGTTGCACCAGGGGTTATAGCTAGGCAATCAGTTGATCAGCCAGTACAAATCGGACTTAAATCAATTGATGCAATGGTTCCAATAGGAAGAGGTCAAAGAGAGCTCATTATTGGTGACAGACAAACTGGAAAAACAGCTGTAGCAATCGATGCAATAATTAATCAAAAAGGCACAGGAATTAAATGTATTTATGTGGCTATTGGCCAAAAACAATCAACAATAGCTAACGTCGTAGCAAAACTCGAAGAGTATGGGGCAATGGAGCACACAATTGTTGTTTCAGCGGCCGCAGCTGATCCAGCTGCGATGCAATACCTCTCAGCATATTCAGGTTGTGCAATGGGAGAGTATTTTAGAGACACAGGGCAGGATGCATTAATTGTTTACGATGATTTATCAAAACAAGCAGTTGCTTATAGAGAGATATCACTACTACTCAGAAGGCCTCCTGGAAGAGAAGCTTTCCCTGGAGATGTTTTTTATCTTCACTCTAGGCTTTTAGAGAGAGCAGCTAGAGTAAACGCGGAATACGTAGAAAAAATTACAGAAGGAAAGGTGAAGGGTAAAACAGGATCTTTAACAGCCTTACCGATTATTGAAACACAAGCCGGAGATGTATCTGCTTTTGTTCCAACAAATGTAATTTCAATTACTGACGGACAGATATTTTTAGAAACAGATCTTTTTAATTCAGGCATCAGGCCAGCTATTGACCCAGGACTTTCTGTTTCAAGGGTTGGTGGAGCTGCACAAACTAAGATAATTAAAAAGCTTAGTGGTGGAATTAGAACAGACCTTGCCCAATACAGAGAGCTTGCAGCATTCTCACAGTTTGCTTCTGATCTAGATGACGCAACAAAAGAACAATTAGAACACGGTAAACGAATTACAGAGCTTCTAAAACAAAAACAATATTCTCCAATGAGTGTTGCCGATCAAGCTATGAGCTTGTATGCAGCTGACAAAGGGTATATGAAAGATGTAGATATAGATAAAGTGGGTGACTTTGAGTCAGCTTTATTAGCTTACTTTGAATCAGAAAAATCTGATTTAAAAAAGCAAATTAATGATACCGGAGATTGGGATGATGATATTGAAAACCAGTTTAAGGAATTAGTCGAAGACTTTAAGAAAACACAAACATATTAAAAGATGGCAAACACAAAAGAAGTAAGAAAACAGATTTCTAGTATTAAAAGTACTAGAAAGATTACTTCTGCTTTAGAAATGGTAGCAGCCAGCAAGATTAAAAAAACTCAAGATCTAATGTTTGGGGGCAGACCATACTCAGAAAAAGTTAAAGAGGTGATTGAGCATATCGCTTCTTCAAGCTCAGAGTATTCCCATCCTTTTTATGAAGAAAGAAAAAACAAGTCTACTTGCTATATCGTTGTTGGTTCTGATAAAGGTTTGTGCGGCGGACTAAACATTAACCTATTTAAAAAGATTGTTGCTGAGGCTGCAGAAAATCAAAAAAATGATGTCGAAACAAGCTTCGCGCTCATTGGCGTAAAGGCGGTTACATTTTTTGGTAACCTTGGTGGAAAAGTTTTGGGACAAGCAACAAAGTTGGGTGATAAGCCAAACCCAGAAGACTTGATAGGGCTTACTAAAATTGTTCTCGATGAGCAGAAAAAAGGCAATATTGATAGAGTTGTTCTTTGCTCTAACAAGTTTGTAAATACCATGACCCAACAACCAACCCTTCAACAACTTATACCTTTATCGCATGGCGAAAATGAAGAATCGCAAACATCAATGCAATGGGATTATATTTATGAACCAGAGGCTAAGGTCCTACTGGATGGGTTGCTAACACGATACATAGAATCACTTATTTTCCAAGCGGTGCTGGAAAACAATGCTTGCGAACAAGCGGCAAAAATGATCGCAATGAAAAATGCGACTGAAAATGCAGGAGACTTAATCAAAGAATTAGAGTTGCTTTATAACAATGTTAGACAAGCAGCAATTACACAAGAATTATCAGAAATTGTAGGCGGCGCAGCTGCTGTATAAAGGAGAAAGAAATGAGTAATGGAGTTGTGACACAAATTATCGGAGCGGTTATAGATGTCGAATTCGATAGAGAGAACATACCAAGTGTGTATGAGGCTCTTAATATTGTCGGTCTTGAAACTGTGCTTGAGGTACAACAACAACTAGGCGATGGAATAGTAAGAACTATCGCTATGGGTTCAACAGAAGGACTAAAAAGAGGTCTCGAGGTTGTTAGAACTAATGCACCTATTTCTGTTCCAGTTGGACAAGAAACTCTAGGAAGAATTATGGATGTTTTGGGAAATCCAATTGATGAAAAAGGTGATATTGGTGAGAAAGAAAGACAACCAATTCATAAAAGTCCACCAAGTTACACTGATCAAGCAGGATCAAACGAATTACTAGAAACAGGCATTAAAGTAATTGATCTAATGTGTCCTTTTGCAAAAGGGGGAAAAGTTGGGTTATTTGGAGGAGCTGGAGTAGGTAAGACCGTTAATATGATGGAGCTAATAAGAAACATTGCGATTGAGCATTCAGGATTCTCAGTTTTTGCTGGAGTTGGTGAAAGAACTCGAGAAGGTAATGACTTTTATCATGAAATGACCGAATCAAATGTTTTAGACAAAGT
>CAXGZN010000004.1:0-37651 GCA_964014565.1 uncultured Gammaproteobacteria bacterium | reverse complement strand
CTTTCCTCACCAGATTGTTTTGTAATTTGTTTCAATTCATTGTTAGAAACAGAAACAGAGTAAATATCAGCTTCATTACTAACAAGTTCCCAATCATCTGATCTGTATGCAGAGAAGAAAATATCCTTACTATCCTTAGACCATGAGAGCGAACCAGAATGATTAAAATCTCCGGTTGTTAGTTGGCGAGCTGAACCTCCCTCAGCAGGAACTACAAATATATGACGATATGAGGGCTCAACAATCCCTCTGCCATCATATTGATATCTTGTAGTAGTAACTGTAATTGGTTTTTTTGCCCAAGATGCTCCATCAGGCTTATCTCTTTCTTTAATGAGAGATTTGCTTTCAGCCTTTACTCTCATCGTAAATGCCAACCATTTTCCATCCGGCGACCATGACAAGCTTGATGGCGATTCTTGCAGTTGAGAAATTACCGCAGTTTCACCAGTATCTACCCAATGCATATGAATCTGAGTTGACCCAGAGTTATTTGAAACAAAAGCAATTCTTTTATTATCTGATGACCAGCGCGGAGAGTATGAATTTTTGAGTCCTGAGTTCAAAGGTCTATGATCTCTTCCTTCTTTTGTTATTCTCCAAAGACTAGATCGAACCCTGTCTTTCATAATGTCATTGGATTTTCTTACATAAACTATTGTTTCTCCATCAGATGAAACTTGAGGATCAGAAGCCCACTCAAGATCAAATATATCCATAGCATCAAAATGATTAATATTTTCTTTTGTTTCCGCCGATGGAGAGACAAGGAGGATAAGGGTTATTAATAAAAAGTTTTTATTCATAATGCTAATACACCCAAATAATTTATTATTTTCTTACCTCAGCATAAACTTTGCTTGTTCCATCTTTAAAGAGGATAAGAACATCATAAGGTGTGAACATTCCTTCAACTTCCATTCCCGGTGAACCAAGCGGCATTCCAGGAACAGATAAACCAATTGCATTTGGATGCTCTTCTGAGAGGAATTGAGTTATATATTTGCTAGGAATGTGACCTTCAAAAATATAACCATCTTTTGAAACACCGGTGTGGCAAGATCTGTACTCTGGTTTGATATCATATTTCTCTTTAATTTCTTGAAGGTTGCTATGATCTTCTGTTGAAGTAGTAAATCCATTTCCTTCCAAATGCTTAATCCACATCTTGCAACATCCACAAGTTGGGGTTTTATGAACTAAAAGAGATACTTCACTCTCAAAAGATTCACTTTGCATTCCCAGCGATAATAAGCAAATTGTAAATAAAAAGAGTATTTGATTTTTGGAATTTATTTTCATTTATTTATCATACCAAGAAGTATCAAGTTTTCACCATGCTAAAATTTTAATATTCATGAAAAATAGAATACTAATATTCTCATCTTCACTTTTCTTGCTTTTTGGATGTGGCAGTGGAGGAAGTGAGGGAACCACTCCACCGGCACCATTTGCAAACAATATAATAATTGTCACCATATCTGCAAGTGCGTCTGAGGTTGGGGTAGGTCAATCCGTAGAAATTTCCCATGTAGTTTCTGGAGCCGTCCCTAATTCTTGTATAGCATCAGGTGATTGGTCAGGAAGTAAAAGCCCCTTAGGTAATACTGAAGAAGTAATTATTGCAAAAACAGGAACAAATACATTCACTATAACCTGCTCAGCACCAGGTAAAGTAACAGGTTCCGCAACTGTGAATGTGACCGGTTTAGTTGCTCGTATAGATATAACGAATAGTATTTTTTCAAAAAGAAGTAATGATTGCTCAGAATATGTTGAAAACTATAGTTCTAATGTGAGAGACCTCACTAGAGCCTTAGATTTTGATGGATACGTAGATATTGGTTCCACTGATGAGTTCTGTGAAATTTATAGCGACAATATCCCAAATCATGATTTTAATGACTCATCAGCAGGTTTTGCTCATGATGCAATTGAGATTGAGAGAATCTTCCAAATCAAAAGATCTCCTCAACAAGCTTCACAAAATTCACCAATAATGAGAAATACTTGGGATGCAATAATGCTCAATGGGGTAGTGGTAGATCTTAAAAGTGCAGGCTGCTATTCGCCAACAAATTCAAATGCAAATCCTGATGGAAATATCCCAGCAGGATGTAATCAATCTGCGCAGTGGAATTTAGTTCCTTTGGAATATAAATCAATGTTTAAAGTTGATATACATAATGCGCATGTTCAAGGCGATGGAACTTATCACTATCATGGGAATCCAAATGCTATGTTTGACGATAGCCCTTCTGGAGACGGATCTCCTCTAATTGGATTTGCAGCAGACGGGTTTCCTATATATGGATCTTATATTTTGGATGATACTACCGGCTCATTCCGAAAAGCCCTATCTGGTTATACGTTAAAAGAAGGAACAAGAGGTTCTCAAAGTAACTCTAATCCTGGCGGCTCATATTCCGGCATATATGAAGAAGATTGGGAATGGACGGATGCCGGGGATCTAGATGAATGTAATGGCATGACCTTTAAGGGCAGCTATGGATATTATGTGACGGATGGATACCCATACATATTAAATTGCTTTAAAGGAACTATCGATTCTTCTTTTCAGAAATAAAGATTACCAACCACTCCATGATAAAATCCTCTAATGCAAAGAGATATTGACATAGTTATATATGGAGCCACTGGCTTTACTGGCCAACTTTGCGTTAAATATTTTCAATCATTAGACCTTGAAATTAAGTGGGCAATAGCAGGAAGAAATCCAGAGAAATTACAAGATGTAGCAAACAACCTGGCTACAAATGTTGAAATTTTAATTGCTGATTCTAATGATGAAGAAGGATTAAGGAGTATTTGCTCAAGATCTAAAGTTGTTTTATCAACCGCTGGACCATTTCATAGATATGGATCAAAACTTGTTGCAGCATGTGTTGAAAATGGAACGCATTATGTTGATATCACAGGCGAGAACTTTTGGGTTAAAGGGTTGATTGAGAAACATCACGAGGAAGCATCAAGAAAAGGGATAAGAATAATTCCATCTTGTGGGTTTGATTCAATACCTTCAGATATTGGAACTTTCTTTGCTGTTAGATCTTCAAACAAGCCAGTAAAAAGAGTTGACTCATTTCACTCTTGGAAAGGAGAAGCCTCAGGTGGAACTATAGAGACAATGTTTGCAATGGGAGATCTAGATCTTGGAAAAGAAATCCGTGATCCTTTTCTTCTTAACCCAGATGGATCATATACAAACGAGCAAAAGAAATTAAGCTCAGATGTGTTTAAGATTTCTAAACAGAAAGATTTAAATGCATGGTCAGGCCCATTTGTGATGGCAGGTGCTAATACCAGAGTAGTGAGGAGAAGTGAGGCTCTATTGACCGAACGTCAGAAGTCTTACGGAAATAATTTCACGTATCAGGAACATGCTTTTCATAAAAGCTGGAGTAAAGCTCTATTTTCAACCCTTGGACTAGGGCTGCTAGGTTTAACTCTTGTATCACCTTTAAGAAAAATTGTTAGATCATTCTTAAGAAAACCTGGAGAAGGGCCTTCTTTAGAGGTTCAAGAAAATGGTTGGTTTGATTGTAAATACTTAGTTGAAAATGAGGATGGTCAAAAGTCTCTTTATAGAATGTTTGGTAAAGGTGATCCTGGTTATAAAGTTACATCTAAGTTTGTTGCCGAATGTGCATTATCATTACTTGAGGATCCAGAAACTCTTCCTGGAGGTCCAGAGTATGGAGGTGTCCTTACAAGCGCATCAGGTCTTGGAAATGTATTAGTTGAAAGACTTAAAAATGCGGATATACATTTCGAAGCACTCTGATATTTCCAAATAGATAACAATTTAGGTATTATTTTGCTATGAAAGTAGCAATCTACCCTGGTTCATTTGATCCAATTACAGTTGGACATATGGACATTGTTGAAAGAGCAACTGTGCTTTTTGATAAGGTAATTATTAGCGTTGCTGAGACAGATATGAAGAATCCACTCTTTTCTTCAGAAGAAAGATTAGACTTAGTGAGTTCAATCTATGCCGATAATGAAAAGATTGAGGTTGTTGCATTTAAAAAGAAACTTACAGTTGATCTTGCAAGAGAAAATAATGCATGCGCCATAATCAGAGGTTTGAGAGCAGTCTCTGACTTTGAGCATGAATTTCAACTAGCGACAATGAATAGGGCGCTTGCTCCAGACATAGAAAGTATTTTCTTAACACCTAAAGATACACTCATTTATGTATCATCAAGTCTAGTCAAAGAAATTGCTAGCTTAGGAGGAGATATTTCAAATTTTGTTCATGAAAATGTAGAAATGGCTCTTAAAGCGAAACTAAATCATTAGTTCTGGCAGTTCTTACAATAAAAAGTTGATCTCTGATTCTGAACAAACCTAATAATCTTTTCTTTGCATGCTCTACATTCTTCATTCTCTCGATCATAAACGTTTAACTCAATCTTGAAATAACCTTTATTACCATCTGCGGAGTAAAAGTCTTTTAAAGTAGTTCCACCTTTAGTTATTGCTTCTTTGATAATCTTCTTTGTATTTTTGACCACTTCTTCGCACTGACTTTTATTTAAGTATTTAATTTTTCTCTTAGGAGAAATACCTGAGCTAAATAAAATCTCGCAAGCGTAGATATTTCCTATACCTACCACGTTCTTTTGATTCATTAAAAAACTCTTTGTGGATACTCCAGCTTTCTTTATTTTTTTATAGAGATATTCTGAATTGAAATCATCTTCAAGTGGTTCCGGACCCAGATCCTTTATTAAGAAATGATTTTGCAGATCATTTGATACGTGGAGAGATCCAAATCTTCTAGGGTCATTAAAAATAAGGATTTCTTTACTGAACTCAAGCACAACATGATCATGCTTTCTTGTCTCATTGCTTCCAAGCTTCTGTATTCGAAAAGTTCCTGTCATACCTAGATGAATTATTATTGTCACTTCATCCAGATGTAAAAAAATATATTTTGCTCTCCTGGTAATTGATAATATTTTTTTTTCTTTTATTTTATTAATTGCTTTTTCATCTATTGGCCAACGCAAAGATGGATTATTAACAATTATTCGTTTAAGAGTCTTGCCCTTGAAAGGGAGGATGGCATTCTTAGTGGTTTCTACTTCAGGGAGTTCTGGCATTAATTGAGATAGCCGTTGATCTCATTAATACTTTGAGGGCTTAAGGTCCCTGCCGCTAATTCAAGATTTAGTTGAGAGAGCAAATAGTCATATTTTGCATTTGCTAGATTCTTTTCAGCGGTATAAAGATTCTTTTCAGCTTGGAGAAGATCAACAATGTTTCTTGTTCCAACCTCATACCCAACTCTTGTTGCTTCAAGTGCACTGTTAGCTGAAACAACAGCTTGTTTTTGAGCCTTTAAATTGGCGCCAAGAGTAATTACATTTGAGAACCCAGACCTAACTTCTTGAATCACTGTTCTTTGCGCAAAAAGTGTTTCTTCAACAGCTCTATTGTATTCGGCATAGGCCTGCCTTCTTCTTGAACTGACAGCACCACCTTGAGAGATCGGTATTGAAAGGCTGAGGCTATAGTTCTTTCTTTGTGTCTCACTGGGAGCTTGAAAACCAAAATCTTCAAAACCTTCATATGAATATTGATTGGTATTTGATTCCGATTCTGTTCCAACAATATTAATTTTTGGTAAGTGCTCAGAGGCTGAGCTTCTAGCTGAATCTTGTGATGCATCTCTTCGAAGTGCTGATGCTTGAAGTCTATAGTTATTTTTAAGAGCAATATCAACCCACTCTTGTTTAGTTGTAGGGTTAGGATTTTCTGGAACAATATCTGCCTTTAGAGAATCTATCGAGAATATTTCTCTCCCTATTAAAGAATTAAGTTCTTCCCTTGCATTAAAAAGCGCGCCTTCAGAACGAATCTTTGCTGCCACACTTAAATCATATGCTAATTGCGCCTCTTGTACTTCAGTAATAGCAGAAAGCCCAACTTCAAACCTTTGTTGGATCTGGTCAAGCTGCTTTTTAATTGCTTTTTCTTCTGAAACAGCAGCATTAAGATTATCAATGGCTCTCAAAACTCCAAAATATTTTTCCACTGTTCTAATAATTAAATTTTGTTGCGCATAAGCGAAGTCAGCTTCGGAGGCATCCGTAAGTTTCTTTGATCTTCTAAAGTTAAACCAAGAATCAAGCCTAAAAAGAGGTTGTGTTAATCTAGCGGTCACTGAGTTGTTGTTATAAGCACTTTGCAACTCATCAAATTGATAATATTCATTCCAGTTTGTTGATCCACTCAAAGTAACATTTGGAAGGAGTCCTGCTCTCCCTTGAACAACAAATTCTTTACCAGCTAAAAGAGAATATTCTGAAGACTTATATTGAGGATCATTATCAAGAGCTTCGTTATAAATATCTAAGAGGTTTTCAGATGCTAAAGGCAAAGAAATGAATGATATTAAGACCAGATTTTTAAACATAACTATAATAATTGGGTTGCATTAAACAACCTTTATGCTATCTGTGTCAATATAAAGTGTCAAGTAAACTTTACATTAAGGAATTATTTTCTTTATATTACTTAAGCTTAGAGTAAAATAGTTGCAACGCTTATAAAGGTATCTAACATTGTCAAAAAAGGCTTACGATTCAAAAGCAATTGAGGTTTTGTCGGGTCTCGATCCCGTCAAAAAAAGACCAGGTATGTATACCGATACCTCTTGTCCAAATCACCTTATTCAAGAAGTTCTGGATAACTCTGTAGATGAAGCTTTATCAGGTTATTGTAAGCGCATTAAAGTAAATCTTTACAAGGATAATAGCGTTGAAGTCTCAGACAATGGACGAGGCATGCCTGTTGATGTCCATCCTGAGCATAAGCTAACAGGCGTTGAATTAATTATGTGTAAGCTTCATGCTGGAGCAAAGTTCTCTGGAGAAGATTATGGTTTTTCTGGAGGGCTTCATGGAGTCGGGGTTTCTGTAGTAAATGCTTTATCCACCAAACTTAATGTAAAAATTAAACGTGATTCAAAAGAATATGAAATAAATTTCTCTGCCGGAGACAAAGACAATGATTTGAAATCAATTGGTGATGTTGGAGCAACGAATTCAGGAACTACAATTAGATTTTATCCAGACAAGCAATACTTCGAAACATTAGAGATAAATAAAAAGAGCTTAAAACATTTACTAAAGGCTAAGGCAGTTCTTTGCCCAGGTCTTCAAATAGATTACTTTGATGAAAAAAAGAATGAGAGAATTAAATGGATTTTTGATGAGGGACTGAGCGACTACCTAGATGAGTTTTCAGGTTGTAACGAGAAACTTCTTGATGAAACTATTATTCTTTCCAAAACTTCCGATGATCAAGCATTAGATGTAGCAGTGAATTGGACTGAAGAGGCTTCAAATAATTTACTCAAAGAAACTTATGTAAACTTAATTCCCACTGCATTAGGCGGCTCTCATTTAAATGGTTTTAAGTCTGGTCTTCTTGAGGCAATAAAAGAATTCTGTGACTACAGAAATTTGATTCCAAAAGGGATAAAAATTAATTCTGATGACATTCTTGCTAACTGCATCTTTGTTATTTCTTCAAAGTTAAAGAATCCTCAGTTCGCTGGTCAAACTAAAGAGAGACTTGATTCCAAAGATCATATGAGCTTTGTTTCATCTTCAACAAAAGATTCCCTAAGTATTTGGCTTAACCAACATACCGAAGAGGGTGAAAAGATTGCAGATCTCGCAATTGCCGCTGCTCAAAAGAGGATTAAAAGCTCAACAAAAGTTGATAGAAAGAAAACATTTAAAGGTCCAGCTCTTCCTGGAAAGCTTTCTGACTGTAACTGCGACAACATTGAAGAGAGTGAACTATTTTTAGTTGAGGGAGACTCAGCAGGAGGGTCTGCAAAACAAGCCCGAGATAGAAGATTTCAGGCGATAATGCCTTTAAGAGGAAAAATCCTTAATACCTGGGATTTAGAAAGTGCAGACATAATCAAATCTCAAGAAATTAAAGATCTTGCGACTGCTATTGGGTCTTTGCCGGGAGATACAGATACTTCCAATCTAAGATATGGAAAGATTTGTATACTTGCAGATGCTGACTCAGATGGACTGCACATAGCAACTTTATTATGTGCATTATTCCTCAGACACTATAAGAATTTAGTAACCTCAGGAAAAATCTTTGTCTCCATGCCTCCGTTATATAGGATTGATGCTGCAAAAGAAGTTTTTTATGCCCTCGATGAGAATGAAAAAGAATCTATCGTTAAGAAAATTAAAAAACAGAACTCGAAAATTAAGATAGATATTCAAAGATTTAAAGGGCTTGGAGAAATGAATCCATCTCAATTAAGAGAGACTGTTATGAAGCCTGAAACGAGAAGATTAGTTCAACTAACTTTAAGTAGTTCTGATAATGCAAACTCAGTATTTGATCTACTACTTTCTAAAAAGAGAGCTCCAGATAGAAAAGAATGGCTTGAAAAGAAAGGTAACTTAGCGGAGATTTAATGACTAAAGAAAATTTGGATAAACAAAGTATTAAAAAATATGCAGAAAATGCATATCTCAATTATTCGATGTATGTCATTTTGGATAGAGCTTTACCTAATATTGGAGACGGGCTGAAGCCAGTGCAAAGAAGGATTTTATATGCAATGTCAGAACTTGGATTAAATGCATCATCAAAGTATAAGAAATCTGCTAGAACCGTTGGTGATGTAATAGGTAAATTCCATCCACATGGTGACAGTGCTGCTTATGAAGCGATGGTTTTAATGGCGCAAGATTTTTCATTTAGATACCCATTTGTAGATGGTCAAGGGAATTGGGGATCACAAGATGATCCTAAATCTTTTGCGGCAATGAGATATACAGAGTCCAAACTAACAAAATTTTCAGATCTTCTAATAGATGAGTTAAAGCAAGGAACAGTGGATTGGCAGCCAAATTTTGATGGATCACTTCTTGAGCCAGTAATCTTTCCAGCAAAAGTTCCATCCATTTTGCTTAACGGAACTACAGGCATAGCAGTTGGTATGGCTACAGATATCCCCTCACACAATATGACAGAGGTAATTGATGCAACTATCCATGTTTTAGAAAATCCAAAGACTTCTATTGATCAAATTCTCAAATATATAAAGGGACCAGATTTTTCTAATAAGGCTCCAATTGTTGCATCTCCAGAAGAGTTAAATGAAATGTATAGCACTGGAAGAGGCGCTTTTAAAATGAAGAGTGCTTGGAAAAAAGAAGGCAATGACATCATTGTAACTGACCTTCCTCATCAAACGTCTGGCTCAAAAGTTTTAGAGCAAATTTCAAATCAAATGATGAATAAAAAACTCCCAATGATTGTTGACCTTAGAGATGAGGGCGATCATGAGGAGCCAACAAGATTAGTAATAAGCTTAAAATCGAATCGAGTTAATGCAGAGGACCTCATGAATCATCTATATGCATCAACTGACTTGCAGAAAAATTACAGGGGTAACTTTAATTTAATTTCTCTAAAAGGGTCACCTAAGGTTTATTCAATAAAAGATCTTCTAAGCGACTGGATAGCATTTAGGAAAACAACAGTAACCAGAAAGCTCGAACACAGGCTTGATCAAGTAGATGATAGATTGCATATATTAGAAGGCTTATTAATTGTCTATCTCGATCTAGATAAAGTTATTAAGATCATTAGACAATCAGATGACCCCAAAAAAGAACTTACTAAGAAATTCAAAATATCTGATATACAGGCTAATGCAATATTAGAGATAAAACTTAGGCAGCTTGCAAAACTTGAACAAATTAAATTAGAAGAGGAAAGAGATGCCCTTAAAAAAGAAAAAAAAGAACTTGAGAAGGTTCTTAATTCAAAGACAAGATTGAAAACCTTTATTAAAAATGAATTAAAAGAAATCAAGGAAAACTTTGGAGATGAAAGAAACTCTCCCATTATTGAATCCTCAAGCGCAAAGATGTTCTCTGAGGAAGATACCATTACATCTGATCCTGTAACAATTGTCCTTTCAAATGCAGGTTGGATTAGAAGTGCCAAAGGTCACGAAATAGATCCTTCAACTCTTTCCTACAGAGGAGAGGATAAGTTAAAAGACTTTAGTCGAGGAAGAAATAATCAACCCTGCGTATTTATTGATGCTCTTGGCAAAGCTTATACATTGCCTGCTCATACACTCCCTTCTGCAAGAGGCCTAGGAGAGCCTTTAACAGGAAGAGTTACTTCTAGCTCAGGAGTTGAATTTATGAGTGTTGCCATTGGAAAAGGCGAGGATAAGTTTCTTATTGCTAACACATCTGGATATGGATTCCTGGCAAACTTTGAAGATATGATCTCCAATAAGAAAACAGGTAAAGCTTTCATGAAGGTTCCTGACGGTGCTGAGATTCTTCCTTGTGAGAAAATTGTGCAAGACGATAAATATATAGCAGCAGTTACCAACTTTGGAAAGCTATTAATTTTTAATTTGGATGAGCTGACGGTCCTAGCAAAAGGCAAAGGCACTAAAATAATAAATATTCCTAAAAAACAGTTTGTTGAAAAGAAGGAAAGATTAATTATTGTAAAACCGTTTAGCGAAGGATCTAAATTAAATATTCAAAGAGATAATGGAAACATTAGGGCGTTTTCTTCGAAAGAACTAGAAGGATTTAAACTTGAGCGAGCAAAAAGAGGACGATCTTTACCCCAAGGTTATAAAAGGGTTTTATCGATAACGGTTGAAAGACCTGAATCTACTTCCAATTAGGCAGTTTTTTCTTAGCAAGGATTAATTTTGGCTTTTCTAGCTTTGGAAGACCATTCTTATAATCTACCGGTCCTTCACCTTGAATCAAAGGTCTAAAATAATCTATACCTTTCTTAGTTATGCCAAAGCCATCTTTTGTAATAAAGCTTTTTGGTAGTTTTTTTTCTACATTTGCTATTTTAGAGAGTTTCGCAGGAACTATTTCCCAAGAATATTTCGAAGTCCTTTTTCTTTTTATTACTGGCATGACACCATTCATACCTTTAACTGCGTATTTAACGGCATGTCTTCCAACCGCCTCAGCATGTTCTAAATCAACTTTTGAAGAAACATGTCTCGCACTTCTTTGAAGATAATCAGCCACTGCCCAATGATTTTTAAGTTTTAGTTTTTGAGAGATAAGATTTGCTAAAAAAGGAGCAACTCCACCAAGTTGAGCATGGCCAAAAGCATCTTTTGTATCAGCTTCAGCAAGAAACCTATTTTTATTATTTTTTATTCCCTCTGAAGCTACAACAACACAGTAACCTAATTTGTTTACAGTCTCTTTTACTTTTTTTAAAAAAGCAGTTTGATTAAAAGTAATCTCTGGAAGAAGAATTATGTGAGGAGCATCAGAGTTATCTTGTTTTGCAAGAGCTGAAGATCCAGCAATCCATCCAGCATGTCTTCCCATTACTTCAAGGATGAAGACTTTTGTAGAACTCTCCATCATTGATTGAACATCAAGACTTGCTTCCTGAGTCGATATCGCAACATATTTTGCAACTGACCCAAATCCTGGACATGTATCCGTAACAGCTAAATCATTATCAACTGTTTTAGGTATTGCAATACAGGTTAAATCATAGTCAAGACTTTTACTTATCTGGGATACTTTATATGCAGTATCTGCAGAATCATTCCCACCGTTATAAAAAAAGTAACCAATATCGTGAGCTTTAAAAACTTCAATAAGCCTTTTATATTCTTTTGCATTTTCATCTAAGCTTTTAAGTTTGTATCTGCATGATCCAAATACACCACCCGGCCTGTAATATAATGATTCAATGAGTTTTTTTGATTCTTTAGAGGTATCAATTAGGTTCTCACGCAACGCTCCAAGTATTCCATTTTGTCCCGCATAAACTTTATTTATTTGATTTGGGAATTTCTTTGCTTCTTGAATAACTGCAGCAGCAGTTGCATTAATGACAGAAGTTACACCACCGGATTGAGCATAAAAAGCATTTTTTTTCATAGCTTAAGTAAAGATTTAACTATGCTAGCAAAAATGTTCTAATTATTAAAAGTATTTATGAAAATTCATATCCTAGGAATCTGCGGAACATTTATGGGAGGATTGGCTCGAATTTTAATTGAGTCCGGTCATAAGGTCAGTGGATCAGATAACAATTTTTATCCTCCAATGTCAGATCAACTAAGAGAATTAGATGTTGAATTAACACAAGGATTTGAGCCGTCCTCAATGCCTGAAGCTGATCTATACGTAATTGGAAATGCACTTTCTAGGGGAAATAAATGCGTGGAAGAAATTTTAAACAAAAACCTCCCTTATAAATCTGGACCCGAGATGCTTGGTGATATTATCAAAGATAGATTTGTAATAGCTGTCTCTGGGACTCACGGAAAAACGACAACATCCTTCATGATTGCAAAGATATTTCAGTCTTTGGGTAAAGACATAGGTTATCTCATAGGAGGCATATCACCTGATTTCTCATTCTCTGCAAAAATAGGAAGTGATGAAATCTTTGTAATTGAGGCAGATGAATATGATTCTGCATTTTTTGATAAGAGATCAAAATTTATACATTACTCTCCAAATATTCTTTTGATAAATAATATTGAGTTTGATCACGCAGATATATTTAACGATTTAGAAGAGATAAAAAAACAATTCCATCACTTATTAAAAATTATACCGAGCAGCGGAAAAATAATTCTTTATAACCATGATAAAAATGCATTAGATGTTATAAATGAGGGGTGCTGGGCAGATATTATTGAAATTAATGGTAATGCCAGCAGGGCTAAATTTGATTCGTCTTCTTCAATGATTAAATTTGATGAAAAGTCAGTCTGTATAAACGATTTACCTTTTTATGGTTCTCATAACAATCTTAATGCAGCTGCAGCAATCATTTCTGTTGCATCTTATGGAATAGATCTTAATGTTGCTTATAGCGGGTTAAAAGATTTTAGTGGCGTACTTCGCAGACTCGAAGAGAAGGGGACTTTTAATGGAATAACAATACTAGACGACTTTGCGCATCATCCAACAGCTATAAAATCTACTATTCGAGCAGTTCAAGAAAAATATAACGGAAAAAATATACTAAATATTATAGAGCTTGGGTCTAACACAATGTCGGGAGGTTTTCATGGAGAGGAACTGTTTTCTATTGATAGTTTAGACAGTGATATTCTATGGCTGGATCATAAATCAATTCTTAAAAATAATAAGGGGAATATTTATAATTCCCATGATGATTTGATTAAATCAGTCTCAAAAAATTATTCACATTTTGATATCATTTTAATAATGACCAACAAAAATAGTAGAAATATCTATGAACCTTTAAGAGACATCATTGAAGCCAATTAACTTACCAATCTTTCCTTTAAAATTAGTTGTTCTCCCAGGAACGATACAGGGATTGCAAATCTTTGAACCTCGCTATCTAAATATGGTCAAGCAGTGTATGTCTAGTGCTTCAAATTTTGTTATTTCCTACAAATCAGATAGATTCGATGATTTTGATTTTGGTATTGAGAAAGTCGGAACATCGGTACAGATCGTCGACTTCAATAATTTACCGAATGGATTATTAGGAATAACAGTTAAGGCTGAATCAAAAGTTTCTTTAAATAATATAATTCAGCTCGAAGACAAGTCCTATCTAGGTGAGGTTCTTCCCTTAACTGAGCCTGAAGTTGACGACCAATCTCTCTTAGCAAAGTATCCTGATCTTATTGAGGTTTTAGTTAAGCTTAAAGAGCACCCAGAAATTAAAACACTGCAACTTGACATTGATTTAGACTCTGCCGACTCTGTCTCATATCACCTAGGGAATTTAATTCCGCTAACAGCGGATGAAAAGCAAACGCTGCTAACAGCATTTGATGCTGATCAAAGATTTAAAATACTATCAAAGATTCTTGAATCAATAAGAAAGACCTAATTAGATCTTTAGCATTTGTTTTCCTTGATTTTGTCCTGTGAATAATCTATTCAATGTTTCTGGACAGTTCTCAATTCCTTCTTGGATATCCTCTCGATGTTTGATTTTTCCTTCTATTGCCCATTTAGAAATATCATCAATTGCTTCATTAGCTCGGCCATAGTAATCCAGAACCAAAAATCCCTGCATTTTAGCTCTTCTTACTATGAGCATAGTCAGATTTCTTGGACCTACAGGCATTTGGTCTCCTGTATAATTTGAAATACTTCCACAGCAGATAATTCTTGCATTAATATTAATTAAAAACAGTACAGACTCTAAAATAGGCCCGCCAACATTATCAAAGTAAATATCTATTCCATCTTTTGCTAGCTTAGTTAACTCTTCTGCGACATTAGAATTTTTATAATCTATTACATCATCTACTCCGCAGTCTTTTAGCCAAGAACATTTTTCGTCTCCACCAGCAATTCCAATCACATGACATCCCTTGATTTTTGCGATCTGACATACCATCGCTCCTGTAGCTCCAGCTGCTCCCGAGACAACAACAGTCTCACCTGGCTGAGGATTGCCAATATCGAGCAAGCCAAAGTAAGCAGTAATTCCAGTAGTTCCAAAAATATTCAACATAGACGGTATTGGAAGAACATCGGGAACTTTACGCATTGTTTTTAAATCATTTTCTGAAGGAATGTGATGGGTCTGCCACCCAACCATGCCACTTACTAAATCGCCTTCGGAAAAATTCTCATTTTTTGATTCAACAATCTTCCCAATTCCACCTGATCTTACAACTTCATCAATTTGAACCGGAGGAAGATATCCAGGCAAATCTGTTAACCACATTCTTTGTGTTGGATCAAAAGATAAATATTGATTTTCTATAAGGACTTCCCCATCCTGAATATCTCTTAGTTCTTCTTTTATAAGCTCAAAATTCTCATTCTTAACAAGACCTTGAGGCCTTTCTTTTAAAACCCATTTTGTATTTGTTACTGACATCTTTACTCCTCCACTGATAAAGTTTTCATAAATTAATAAGTCGAATAATACACCTTGAGATAGCTCTAATAAAAGAATTATTTAAAGATTAATGGCGGTATATTTGATTTAGTTCTGTACCAATTTATTGTTTTTAAAACCAGGTTTGTTTTAATAATTCTTTTTTCCAACTTAAATTTTCCTGGATAGTCACTCAACATAAGCCCTACCAAAATCGTCAGTAATCCTTGGCCAGGAAGAACAAGCATTAAAATACCACCCATAATCAAGCAATAACCAATGATATTCTTTAATGCTAATGTAATTATCCAAAAAATAGGATTCTTATTCTTGTATTCAGATATACCTCTCTTATCATCCAAAAAATAGTCATGTGGTATTTTTTTTATAAAGTAGCCGATTGAAAGTGCGCTTATTACTAAAATTACCACTGAGCTGATTCCAAGAAGGAAGAATATATCAATGAGATTTTCCGACAAATATTTTTGCATAATTAATTAATAATAATATCTTTTTTTATCATATACTTAATGAATTAAAAGCAAAAACAACTTGGCAAAAACTTCATTAAAAAAACTCTGCATAAACTCCCTTGAGGAATTAAAAGCTAAAGACATTGTATGCATAGATTTGAAGAAGATTTCTTCCTTTGCAGATGAAATGATTATTGCATCTGCCACTTCATCAAGGCATGCGAAAGCACTATCAGATAGAGTTGTTGAAGATCTTAAAAGTAATAATATTTTAGTTCTAGGAGTTGAGGGGCAGGATACTTCAGACTGGATCTTAATTGATTGCGAAGACCTAGTAATAAATATAATGAATAATGAAACTCGCGTTTACTATGATTTAGAAACACTATGGGGGTATGAGGACGCCACTTTAAATTCTAATTTATGAAATTAGAAGTTATATCAATATCTAATAAGCTAACCAAATGGGAGGACGAGACTTTAAAATTTTATTTAAAGCAGATTTCGTCATTTGCCAATGTAACTATACAAAACATCAAACCTGCTCAAGGAAGAAACTTAAGCATAAGAGAAGTTCAAATTAATGAAGAAAAGAATATCTTAAAAAGAATTAAGCCAAATTCATTAATAATTTCCTTTGATAGAAAAGGCAAACAGCTAGATAGTTTGCAATTTGCAGACCTTACGCAAAAATTCTTAAGCTCAGGAAAAAGCTGTAGCCTTATTATTGGAGGATCGTATGGGTTGAGTGAGTCATTTCTTACAAAATCAGATCATGTAATTTCATTTTCTGCATTAACTTTTCCTCATAAATTATTTAAGATTTTACTTATTGAACAGCTTTATAGGTCTATAACAATCATACAAAACAAGTCTTACCACAAATGACAGAAATAAATGAAACCTACAAGGAAAAAATAAGCTTTAATAAAAGACTTGTTTTCCTCTATGCCACTTTTGGCATTCTTGGAGCAGTTTTTTATTATCAGATATTTAATTTACAAATCTCAAATTACTCGGAATACGAAATTGCGGCTGAAAACAATAAAAATGAGGAGATATCAGTTCAGCCCTTAAGAGGAATTATTTTTGATAGAAATGGTGAAATATTAGTAAACAACATCCCAACTTTTGATTTGATTACTAAACCTTTTTTTATTGATGATCCAGATGATTTTCTCTTAAAACTCTCTTCTTTTTTAGAAATTGATGAAGAGGATAAGAAAGTATTTTTATCACAATTTGAAAAAGCAAAGACATTAAATAAAGAATTAACCTTGAAGCAATCTATTTCCGATGAAGACAAGGCAAAATTTTTGGTTAGGAGTCATATGTTTGAAAATGCATATGTTGGGAAAAGGTATTTACGTAATTATTTATATCCTGAGATCTTCTCGCACTCAATTGGTTATGTTGGAAGACCAAATGAATATGAGCTTGATGAGATTTATGAAAAAAGAAGTTTAAATAAGAAAATTAACTTCACTTATACAAATCAATTAATCATTGGTAAAACAGGCTTGGAATTCACTTATGAGAATATTTTAACGGGAGAATTTGGTAATAACCTTAGAGAGGTCGATGCAAGAGGAAGAACATTAGATGAGCAGATTTCTACAGAGCCAAAAGTAGGCAATAATTTATATACTAGCCTTGATTTAAGATCTCACCAAGCAGCGCATAAAGCCTTTAATAATAGAAAAGGAGCAGTAGTAGCAATAGATATTAAAGATGGCTCGGTAGTTACACTCTATAGTTCACCAACCTTTCCAACAAATCAATTAGCAAATGGCATCTTACAAAAAGATTTTGATGAACTTTTATTAAGTGAGGAAAAACCATTTTTTAACAGAGCGCTCAAAGGGAGATATCCACCTGCCTCATCAATAAAACCTGCTATTGCAATGTATGGCATCGAAGAGGGATTGATTGATTGGGATTTCTCAATCTTTGATGAAGGATTTTTTACATTACCAGAGGATGGAAGGATTTATAGAGATTGGAAAGAGGGAGGGCATGGCGATACAAATTTATTCAAAGCCATAACTCAAAGCTCAAATACCTATTTTTTTGATTTAGCATATAGATCTGATATCAATCAACTCAATAAACATCTATCTTCTTTGGGTTTTGGTGGCAAAGCTTGCATTGATTGTTTTGAAGAAGATAAAGTTTTTGTCCCTGAGCCGACATGGAAAATGAATAAACACAACTTTGGTTGGTTTAAGGGTGACACAGTAAATATGGGAGTTGGGCAAGGTTATTTAGTTTCAACTCCAATTCAATTAGCCAAATATGCATACATAATGGCTAATAAGGGAAAATTTTCTGATTTGTCTCTTAAAAAAGATTTAGTTAAAAGTGAAAAAAGCATTGAATTTAATAAATTCTCAAATGATGACTGGTTTAAACTTCATGAGTCTATGGTTAATGTAATAGAGGGAAACACTGGAACAGCAAGAAGATTGAGAGAAAGAAAGAATTATATTGTCGCAGCCAAAACAGGGACTGCTGAATTAGTATCAGGAGAAAACAGAGAACAATATTCTGAGACAAGACTTGATGATAATCTAAGAGATCATGCACTAATTATTGCTTTTGGACCAATGCCAAATCCCAGATATGCCGTTAGTGTTGTTGTTGAAAATGGAGAAAGCGGCGGATCTGTTGCTGGGCCAGTTGCAATTTCAGTATTAAATTCTTTGATTCAAGAATGAGATATTTAGACTTTAAGAAATTTTCTATTTACTATGATCCTTATCTAATAATATCTATTGCTCTCTTATCTATACTGGGACTTTTCTTTCTTTATAGCGCATCAGATGGGAATGCATCTGTTTTAATTAAACAATCAATCTTTGTTTTTTTTGGCTTAATTTTAATGATCGCGCTCAGCCAGCCAGATCCCCAAATTTATTACTCATATTCAGGATTTTTTTTACTCATTAGCATTACCTTAGTATTTGTTGCAATCTTTTTTGGACCGGAGATTAATGGAGCAAACAGATGGATAAGCTTTGGCTTTATAACACTTCAACCTTCAGAATTATGTAAGATTTTTCTACCAATATTTATTGCATCCTATCTTTATGGAGTTAAGTTACCCATAAATTTGAAGAATACATTTTTAACGATCTTTTTAATTTTTATAGTTTTTCTTATTGTCTCATCTCAACCTGATTTGGGAACTGCAATCGTAATTCTACTTTCTGGATTATATGTATTATTTTTAGCTGGCCTAAGTTGGACATTCATTGGTTCAGCACTTGCTATTTTTGTCATTTCACTTCCATTCTTATGGAATAACTTTTTGGAGCCCTTCCAAAGACAAAGAATTGCAACATTATTTAATCCAGATCTTGATCCCTTTGGATCTGCATGGAATATCACACAATCAAAAATTGCTATCGGATCAGGAGGTATTTTTGGGAAAGGCTTTGGAGAAGGCACTCAATCTCATCTGAATTTTCTTCCCGAAACAGAGACAGATTTTATATTCGCAGTTATTGCTGAAGAATTTGGCTTGGTCGGATTAACAGTATTAATAGGTTTATATTTTTTTATTTTTATTAGGTGTTTCTATTTATCAATAAATGCAAGAGATAGATTCTGCAGACTTGTTATTGGAGGATTATCTCTAGTTTTTATATCAACACTATTTATAAATATTGGCATGGTTATTGGACTTTTACCTGTTGTTGGGATGCCTTTGCCGCTAATTAGCCAAGGAGGCTCATCTTTAATTTCTTTTTATATAGCATTTGGCATAATAATATCTATGGCATCTCACAAAAAATTGGTACCAAGGTGAAAAAACTTTTTTTTATTACATTATTAATTCAATTTAATTTTATTCATTCTGATTACTCAGTTCATCCAAGAGCAGATTTTGTTGTTAATGAATTGGTCAACTCCCATGGCTTTGATGAGATGGAAGTCTTGGATGTTTTAAAAAATGCTAAAAGACAGCAAACGATTATTGATAGGATTTCAACTCCAGCTGAATTTACAATTACATGGGATGCATATAGAAATATATTTATTGAAGAAAAAAGAATAAAAAATGGTAAAAAATTTATTGAGGACAACCTGCCAACTCTTAAAAAAGCTGAGGAAGAGTTTGGAGTTCCAAAAGAAATTATTACTGCTATCTTGGGAGTTGAAACAAGATATGGAAATATTCAAGGCAAGGATAGAGTATTAGACTCTCTTACAACACTAGGTTTTGATTACCCAAGAAGAGCAGAATTCTTTAGGAATGAGCTAATTAAATTTTTCATACTTACTAGAGAAAATAATCTTGATATTTACAGTGTGAAAGGTTCTTATGCTGGAGCTATGGGGTATGGGCAGTTTATTTCATCCTCATACTTGGCATATGCTGTTGATTATGATGGAGACAGTTATGCAGACCTTTTTGGTTCAAAAGAAGATGCTATTGGAAGTATTGCAAATTATTTGAGTATCCATGGATGGAATGCAGAGGCTGACATAGTTCTAAAAATAGATCATAACAATGTTAGAAAGCCCTATAATCTTGATGGTAAGTTTATTCCAGTAAAACTAGAGCAAGGGGAGGATATTTTTTATGAGATTCAAAATGGAGACACCTTATCTCAAATAGCTTTTGATAATGATGTGAAACTTTCAGAATTGATGAAATTGAATGACATAAAAGATAAAGATGTATTAATGGTAGGAAATAAGATTAAAATAAATAAAAAAAGTAATACATATTTTATCGGCACAGAAAATTTTGTCGCAATTACAAAATATAATTACAGTCACTTTTATGCAATGGTGGTTTACAATCTAGCAAGGGAGTTAGGATTATGAAAAAATTATTGTTCTTGTTATTTGGTTTGATTTCTATTGAGTCTTACGCCCAGTCTTTCATTCCAAATACTCCAACTCTTGACCTGAAAAGCTATATTTTAATAGAGCCTAATACAAATACAGTTATCGCGAGCTTTAATGAAGATGCTCCAATCGAGCCAGCAAGCATGACAAAAGTAATGTCCAGCTATGTAGTAGCTGATCAAATTGCAAATGACTTTTTAAGCTTGGATGACAGTGTGCTCGTTAGTGAAAAAGCGTGGAGAATGGAAGGTTCGAAAATGTTTATTGAGCAGGGTAAAAGAGTAAGTGTTCTTGACCTACTCAAAGGAGTTGTTATTCAGTCAGGCAATGATGCGACAGTGGCATTAGCTGAATATGTTGGAGGCACTGAGGATGGATTTGTTGATTTGATGAATTCATATGCTGCATCAATGGGCTTATCAAATACTTTATTTCAAAATTCCACCGGGCTACCGGATGGCAATCATTTTTCTAGTGCTAAGGATTTAGCAACAATGACAAGTTTGTTAATAAATAATTTTCCAGAAACATATAGTTTATATAAAGAAAAATATTACACCTTCAACAACATAAGGCAGCCAAATAGAAACCGACTTCTTTGGAAAGATAATTCTTCTGATGGGGTAAAGACAGGGCATACAGAATCTGCTGGATATTGCCTGATAAGCTCTGCAAAGAGAAATGATATGAGGCTAATAGCTGTTGTTGCAGGTGCTAAATCTGATAAAGACCGTTTTAATGATACTCAAAGATTGCTTGAATATGGTTTTAGATTTTATTCAACCCAAGAAGTAATTAAAAAAGATAATGCCCTAAAAGATGTTGATGTATGGGGTGGTAAAAAGGATCTGGTTTCACTTGGTGCAGAAAATAATATTAAGTTAACTCTTCCTAGAACTACTTTTAGAAATATTACAATTAGCTATGACTTTCAGAACAATTTAAGAGCTCCAATTAAAGAGGGACAGACTCTTGGAACTTTGGTAATTAAAGATGGAGAAAAAACCTTACATACCGAAAATTTGGTTGCTTTAAATGATGTTGAAGCAAAAGGATTCTTTGGCAGATTGTGGGCAAGCTTAGTATTGTGGTTTAGAGGTTTATTTGGCCTAGGTGATGCCTAAATTAGCATCTTACAACGGTAAAGTTGATTCAATAGAAAATATTAAAGTCTCTCCGATGTCGAGAGCATTCCTTTTTTCAGATAGTGTTTACGAAGTTATTTCTTTTTATAAGAATAAATTTATTGATTTTGAAACACATCTTGATCGTCTCAATCACAGCCTCAATGAAACTAAAATATCTTGTTCTATTGAAGATTGTAAAACTGAAATAATAAAACTTTTAAATGAATCCAAATTTGAAGATGGGTATATTTACTACCAAGTCTCAAGAGGAGTTGATTCTGTAAGATCTCACTTCTTCGAGGAGAGCGATTGCGAAAGGTTTGGGTTTATCGAAGAATTTTCTTTTTTTAATCAATCACCCTTAAAGGTCATGTTAGTTGATGACATCCGCTGGCAGAGATGTGATATTAAATCAACTTCATTGCTTGGTAATGTGCTTCAAATGAATGATGCCAAAAGTGCTGGCTGTAATGAAATATTAATGCATAAAAATGGTGACCTAACTGAAGGTGGTGCAAGCAACATATTTTTTGTTAAAGATAAGACTATTTTTACACCAGAATTATCCTCTAACATTTTGCCAGGTATAACGCGACATCAGGTTATTAAAATAATTAAAGATAAGAAACTCAATTTTGAAGAAGGATCTTATGGAATAGATGATTTAAAGGAGGCCTCATCGATTTGGTTTACAAGCACTACAAAGGGAATTGTAGGTGTTGAAGAAATAGTTAATCTTGAAACTAAAATTAATCCTGAATGTGAGTTACTTGAGATTTGTAAAAATGCATTTGTAAAAAAGTATTTTAGCTAGTACAAATTCTAATTATTAGTCTCTCAACTTCCTTCCATGCATCAAGTCTTTTAATGCCCTTAAAAGTTTTCTCAATCTCAAAAATATCTTTACTTAGGTTTAAAAGATTGGACTCCATTTTTTTTATAAAAGATAAGTAGAGACTAATTTTTGAGCCCCACATTTTTGTATTTTCAAGATATCTTTTTGGCGAAGTACTTTTCTTTGCCATAAGAGATGTACTGATTAGCTTATCTAAAACCCATATCACCAAGGCAAGAGAGTTTGGATCATTTTGTTGAATTTGCCTGAGGATTTTTATTGATCTCTTTTCATTTAAATTCAACAAACAATCTTCGAGCTCATAAGGAGCATGGATTGAGCTGCTTATGGAGTTTTCAAGTGAAACCGAATCTTTTTCAGCTGAATGTAATATTTTTAGGGTTTCAATATCATTTCTATGCGCAACTAAGTTACTAGAGTTCAATTCAAATAAATGCTTTGTAACCTTATCTGCATCTTTTTTATCAAGAAAGCTGAGCTTATCTCTTAACCATTTTTTTTCATCGAGCGGTTTTAATTTTGTGCATTCAATGATTTGTATAAATTCTTTATTATCTTTTATCCATTTTGTGTTTGGGCTTATTGATTCAGAAACACTATCAATAACAATTTTAATATTATTCATATTATTTAAATCAATCTTTTCTAATGTTTCGGAAAGAGCCTTTGGAAACCTTCCTTCATTATGAACTACCTTAATTATTATCTGTGACCCAAATAAACCACCTCCAAGATTATTTTGAATTGCTGATAAAAGACCATCTGATTCATTGGCTTCAAAGATTATTGTTTCGTCATAGCCTTGGCCAGCAAAATCTTTTGTTAAAAAGTCTTTTACCTCATTCTTTAGTATCATCTCTTTTCCGTGAATGAGACTAAGCACAGCGTTTTCTCTTAGGTTATTTTTAAAGTTGAGACTACTTATCTTCATGGATCTTTAAATAAAGGATTATTTTTTTATTTAAATCTTCAATAACTTCAACACGCATTAACTCTACTAATTCTTTTTGTGCCAGAGGATTAAGGCTTTGAGTATTAAATCTTTTTGAAGAACTGATTTTTTTAGAATGCTCTTTGTCATTAAGAATATTTACATGAATACTCCCAATAACTTCACTTTCAAGGGAGCCTAGATTTTCACCACCATAAAAATTATTTTCTTTGAATTCAAACTCCAAAATATTTACTTCTGTAGACGATGCCTCATTTTCTTCTATAAAAATACTTAGATTATTTCTTATCTTTGCAGGCACAGATAGATCAAACTTAATTTTACTTACAATAATTTCATAGTCAGAATTAACTGGACTAAATGAACAGCCAACAATTGCTATGTTAAAGAAAATTAGAGTTGCTAGATTACGAAATTTATTAGCTTTTCTTTTACATAGATACATTTCTTGATTTCCTTATCACCAAGTAAATCATCCACATTTTTAATAGACTTAGCAACACTTTCGATTTCGTCTTGTTCTAAGTTTGATGAAATTTCTATTTTTCCTCTTACTTTTCCATTAATCTGGACTACTAACTCAAATGTATCAGTGATCATTAGATCTTCATCAAAAGTTGGCCAGCTTTCCTCAATTTCTGAGCTATTTTCAAAAAAGTTATTCCATAGACTTTCACAAATATGCGGCGCTATCGGATAAAGCATTTGCAGAATTGATGTGATGAATTCATTGAGGCAGAATTGATCATTTTCAGACAATATTTCACCTTTGATTTGATCTGGCGTTGAATTTAAAAGCTCCATACAAGCTGCAATTACTGTGTTAAAAGCATATCTATTCTCATAGTCATCAGTAACTTTTTTGATAGTTAAATGAATCTTTCTTCTAAAGTCTTTTTGACTACTATCTAACTCACCTTGTATCTTTGCTTTTTTGAACTTTTTATCATGGCTAAAGCTCCAAAGTTTTTTTAGGAATCTAAAAGCTCCTTCTACAGCAGTTTCAGACCATTCTAAACTTTGCTCAGGAGGAGCAGTGAACATCATGTAAAGACGAATTGTGTCTGCGCCATACTTATCAATATATTGTTGTGGATCAACCGTGTTGCCTTTTGACTTTGACATCTTAGATCCATCTTTAAGTACCATTCCTTGAGTAAGTAATTTTTTAAAAGGCTCGTCACCCTCTACTAAGCCAATATCTCTCATAGCTTTATGGAAAAACCTTGAATAAAGAAGATGCAAGATAGCATGTTCAATACCACCAATATAAAGGTCAACTGGAAGCCAATATGCTGAATTTTCATCTAAAGCTTTGTTATTATTATCTGCTGCTGTAAATCTTGCGTAGTACCAGGACGAGTCAACAAAAGTATCAAATGTATCAACTTCTCTTGATTCATTGGGACCAATATCAAAAAAATCTTTATTTTGACTGAGTGGTTTTGGTGACTCTCCATCTTTTATTTTTGGTAACTCAACCGGAAGATCTGTACTCTCTAAAAAAATAGGCTCATCATTTTTGTAGACTACAGGTATAGGGCATCCCCAAAATCTTTGTCTGCTGACGCCCCAGTCTCGTAATCGAAAATTCTCAATGCCTTGACCTATTTTTTCTTTTTCAAGGAAGCTATTAATATCTTGGATTGCATCTTCTGAAGTCAGACCATTAAATTTCTCAGAATTAATTAGCTCACCTTTTTCAGAAGAGGGCAATTCATCAGCTTTTATGACTTGCTTGATATCTATCTTATATTTGAGAGCAAACTCATGATCCCTTTCATCATGAGCTGGAACTCCCATCACTACTCCTGTTCCATAATCCATTAGGACATAATTGGCAATCCAGACATCAAGATCAATTCCTGTGAAAGGATGCTTAACTTTTAAATTCGTTTTTAATCCCAGCTTATCAGCCTTAGCCATATCTGCTTCAGCCATCTTTGTTTCATTACATTTCTTAATAAAGTCATCTATCTGAGTATCTTGATTCGCTAAATTCTGTGAAATTGGATGATTTGGTGATATCGCAAGGTATGTAACTCCATAAATAGTATCAATTCTTGTTGTAAAAGCAGTAAGCTCCTCTCCATTTGAAAGAGGAAAACTTATCTCTGATCCAAAAGACTTACCAATCCAATTTTTTTGCATTGATTTTACATTTTCTGGCCAATCAAGATTTTCTATAGAATTAAGAAGTTCGTCAGCATAATCTGTAATCCTTAAAAACCATTGATCAATTTCTTTTAACTCTACTGTAGCTCCTGATCTCCATCCTTTACCATCTATTACCTGTTCATTCGCGAGCACTGTCTCATCAACCGGATCCCAATTAACCAAAGATTTCTTTCTATAAACTAGACCCTGCTTATGAAGAAGACTAAAAATTTCTTGCTCCCACTTATAGTAGTTTGGATCACAGGTTTTAAGCTCCTTTGACCAGTCATAGCTAAACCCAAGTCTTTTGAGTTGTGACTTCATATTCTCTATGTTTTGCTCAGTCCAACTTTGTGGATCAACTTTATTTTGAATAGCTGCATTTTCAGCAGGAAGTCCAAAGGCATCCCAGCCCATAGGTTGGAAGACATTGAATCCTCTCATTCTTTTATATCTAGAAATAACATCGCCAATCGTATAATTCCTGACATGTCCCATATGAAGTTTTCCTGAGGGATAAGGGAACATAGACAAGCAATAATACTTCTCTCTATCATCTGGAGTAGCTGTATATTTATTTACCTTTTCCCATTCAGACTGAATACTAGATTCAATTTTTTCTGGATTATATTGTTCTTCAAGCATTTTTTAGAAACTCATTCTCAAGATAGTTGATTGTATGTTGGTTATTAATGAATTTCTCATCTTTAAGCATTTTTTGATGGAATTGATGAGTTGTCTGTATTCCCTCAATAAAAAACTCATCAAGAGCACTTAACATTCTTTTAATAGCTGATTTTCTCGAGCCGGCAAGAGAAATTATTTTTGCCAACATTGAGTCATAATAGGGTGGAACTTCATAACCATTATAAATGTGTGAGTCATAACGAATACCAAATCCACCAGGTATATGCATCCTAGTTATCTTTCCTGGATTTGGAATGAAATTAATAGAGTCTTCTGCATTAATTCTGCATTCAATTGCATGCCCTCTGAAATTTATGTCATTTTGATTTAAGGTCATTGGCATATCCAACGCTATTCTCAGCTGAGCTTTTACTAAATCAAATCCAGTAATCATTTCTGTTACAGGATGCTCCACTTGAATCCTAGTATTCATTTCAAGGAAGTAAAAGGACTCATCTTCATAGAGAAACTCTAGGGTACCAACACCCTCATAATTTAGGTCTTTACAAAGATTTACGCAGTTTTCTAAAACCTCATCAAGCTTTTCTTTATTTATATCTCTTGCAGGGGCTTCCTCAATTAATTTCTGATGCCTTCTTTGAATTGAGCAATCTCTGGTTCCTAAATGTATAGCATTACCTTTGCCATCTCCAACTACCTGTATCTCAATATGCCTAGGGTTTTCGATAAATTTCTCAAAATAAACAATATCATTACCAAATCCATTAAGCGCTTCTTGCTTTGCAATTTGTACTGAATTGATTAGATCCTTTGAGCTCCTCACAATTTTCATACCTCTTCCGCCACCACCAGCTGTTGCTTTCACAATAAGTGGATATCCTATTTCAGCAGCTATTTTTAAGATTTCTTCCTCATTATCAGGTAACTCGTTATCAAAACCAGGAACTCCATCAATGCCATATTTAGTAACTATAGATTTTGCAGTTATTTTGTCTCCCATCTGTCTTATAGTTTCTGGGCTTGGGCCAATAAATTTGAATCCACTAAGATTACATTGCTCAGCGAAGGAGTGATCCTCAGCCAGAAATCCATATCCAGGATATATTGCATCTGAACCTGTAACATCTGCTGCTGATAAAATAGTGGGTGCATCTAGATAGCTTTTAGTAGGATCAGCGGGGCCAACGCAAACTGATTCGTCTGAGAATCTCAAGCTTTTAAGCTCTTTATCACCCTCAGAATAAATGCAGACAGTTTTTAAACCTAGCTCTTTACATGCCCTTATGGCGCGTAAAGAGATTTCTCCTCTATTGGCAATTAGAACTTTTTTTGACATTTATTCTAGGGTAATTAAATCTTGAGAAAACTGAACTGGTTCACCGTCCTCAACCTCAATTGAAACTATTTTCCCGCTAAATTCAGATTTAATTTCATTCATCATTTTCATTGCCTCTACAATGCAAACAATTTGTCCAGCATCAATAACATCTCCTACTTTTACATATGGATCCTTATCTGGTGCCGGTCTTCTGTAGAAAGTCCCAACAATTGGAGATGTGATAGTTTTTGAACCAGATATCGAGGTTTCTTTGGTTTCAGTACTTGTAATAGCCTCAACTTTTCTTTCCAGAGTTGGTTGTTCAACCACAATATCATTAGAAGATTTTCTAGAAATCCTTACAGCTTCCTCGCCCTCAGTAACCTCAATTTCTGTAAGGTCTGATTCTTGAAGCATTTCGATTAACTTTTTAATTTTTCTTATATCCATACTCATAAAATTTAATTAGAATTTATTGCTTTTTCAAGTGCAAACTCGTAGCCCTTAGTTCCCATCCCACATACGACACCCTCTGCAATATCAGAAAAATATGATTTATGTCTAAATTCTTCTCTGGCAAATATATTTGAAATATGGATCTCATAAAACGGAATACCTACGCCAATAAGAGCATCTCTAATGGAAATACTTGTATGCGTAAATGCACCAGGATTTATTAGAATCTTTGAGACATTATCTTCCTTAGATGCATGAATTTTTTCAACGATCTCATGTTCAGCATTACTCTGAAAGGAGGCAAAAGAAACATCATTCTCTTTACAAATCTCAGAGAGGTTTTTCTCAACATCTTCCAAAGTATCATTCCCATAAATAGAGTTTTCTCTGTTACCAAGAAGATTTAAGTTAGGCCCATTTATTAAAAGGATTTCCATCAGACGATTTTATATGCTTTTTCGAAGAAATTAAAAGATTATTGTAGGACTTATAAAGACGATAACTTGACTTTTATTGGCGTATAACAGAACCTTTTTTCAGCACATCCTTGAAAGATTACTTCATAGTTCATCAGATTTTGTTCTACTTGGTCAAAAACCTCTAAATCAAGGCTATCCCTAAATATTACAGTTTCTCCTAGAAATTCGTCTTTATGAACAATTGGATCACCAATTAGCTCAAATTCAACCGGTTTGTTTTTATGGATAACTTTTATTGAGTTTTGATATAAATAATAAGTTTTTTCTATTTTCCAATTTACTAAAAGAGAATCATCAATTCTAGTAATTGTCATTTTAAAAGCATCTTTGGGATCTAGGATCTCGCTACCTAGACCTATCTGATTTAAAGCTAAGATATTATTTGAAAACATGAATATCAAGATTGCGTATAATGAGATTAAGGATTTTTTATTGCGCAACAGAACAAAATGAAACATTTTCTTATAAACTTTTTCTTAAGTATTTTCTTTATTTTACCCAACTGGGCACTAAAAGTACTAACACTTAGAAAAGAGATTACATATAAGAATGAGGTTTTTGATTATCAATCAATGATCTATATTTCTCTAATATCTTGGTTCATTACAAAGTTTGGATTAGCTTTGGATATGGCTGATTTTTCAAATGATATGCGTGTAAGGATGTCTAATTTTCGAATGAAAATTAATAATAGCTTACTCCCTAAAGAAATAATTCATAAGGAAGATCACATTATTGATCAAGATAATGACCTTGTTCTTAGACAATATTCACTTGACTCACAAATGTCTGATAAAGCAGTTTTATTTTTCCATGGTGGTGGTTATGCAATTTCTAATATAGATGTTTATAATCCAGTTGCATCCCTAATGTGTGAAGAACTGGATTCCAGCATTTTTTCATTAGAATATAGTCTCTCTCCAGAAAATAAATTCCCAAAAGCTCTTGAAGAGGCCAATATAGCTTTTGATTGGTTAATTAGTCATGGTTATAGCAAAGAGCAAATAATTATTTGTGGAGATAGCGCTGGGGCTCACTTAGCTGCATCCTTATTGCATGACCTCAAGGCTAGAGATAAAGGACAGCCTTTTTTGCAGGTCTTAATTTATCCAATGGTATCTCCATCACTAAATTTCCCTTCTCTAGAAAGGCTTGGTGAGAATTTCTTGCTGACAAAGGAGCAGATGAAGTGGTTCTGGCATTATTTTAGAGCAGAGGAGTCAAATAATCTTGATTCAAGGTTTGATCTGCTGAAAATTGATAATAATAATAAATTTGATACCAAAACAGTTATAATTACCGCCGGTTTTGATCCGCTATGTGATGAAGCAGAAGCATATGCAGCAAAATTGAATGACATGGGCAACAATGTAAAACAAATTCATTACCCAAGTTTATTTCATGGCTTCATTAACATAACTAGATTAAAAACAGCTAAATTAGCAACAATAGATATTTTAAGAGAAATAAAAAGAAACATATGAGTAATTTATTAGAAGTAAAAAATCTTACGGTTGGATTTAAAGTAAGAGACTCTATTTTTACGGCTGTAGAAGATGCTTCTTTTGAAATTAATAAAAATGAGACTATGGCACTGGTTGGAGAATCAGGATCAGGGAAGTCAGTCTCTGCGATGTCAATATTGCAACTCTTACCAGAGGGTAAAACAGTCTTTAGTAAGGACTCATCTATTAAATTTCATCATTCTGAAATATTGGAAATGTCCCCCAAACAACTTCAATCAATCCGTGGAAAGAAAATATCTATGATTTTCCAGGAACCAATGACATCCCTTAACCCTTATCACAGAGTTGGCAACCAAATTACCGAATCCATTTTAAGTCATGAAGATATTTCAAAAAAAGATGCAGAAAAAAAAGCAAAAGAGTTGATGGAGCTTGTTGAGATTCCTGATCTAGAAAGAAGATATAAATCCTATCCTCATGAACTCTCTGGAGGACAGCGTCAAAGAATAATGATTGCAATGTCACTTATTAATGAACCAGAGCTTCTAATTGCTGATGAACCAACAACAGCCCTAGATGTGACTATTCAAGCCCAAATTCTTGATTTAATGAATAGGCTTAAAGAGAAGCTTGGAATGTCAATTCTATTTATAACTCATGATTTAGGACTAGTTGAGAAGTTTAGTGACAGAGTTTGCGTTATGAAAGAGGGAAAAATTGTTGAACAAGGCATAACAACTGAAATTTTCTCCAATCCAAAACATGAATATACTATCAAGCTCTTAAAATCAGAGCCTGAAGAAAAGGATTATCTTCTTGTGTCAGAGGATAATATTTTAGATATTTCACACCTAAGTGTTTTTTACAAAATACCATCAAAACAATTGTTTAAAACTGATAGATTTTGTGCGGTTTCTGATATTTCTCTTAAAATTCCAAGAAATTCAACAGTTGGTGTTGTTGGAGAGTCAGGTTCTGGGAAGTCAACATTAGGAAAAGCGATTATAAATCTTCTAGATTTTGAAGGATCAATTAAATTTAATGGTAAATCAATCAAAGATCTCAGCTCAGCTGAAAAGAAACTATTAAAAAAAGATATTCAAATAGTTTTCCAAGATCCTTATGGGTCCCTGTCACCAAGAATGACAGTTGGTGAAATCATTGGAGAAGGCTTGGATATTCATTTTGATCTCTCCAATGATGAGAAGATGGAAAGAATATCAAACGTAATGAAGGATGTTGGACTAGATGATAGCCTCATTTTTAAATATCCACATGAATTCTCTGGAGGTCAAAGGCAAAGAATAGCAATTGCTAGGTCAATAATCTTAAACCCGAAATTCATGATCCTTGATGAGCCAACCTCAGCACTTGATAGATCTATCCAGATTCAAGTAATAGATGTTTTAAAAAGATTGCAAGACAAATATAAATTAACATATTTATTTATTAGCCATGATCTCAAAGTAATAAGATCTATGTGTGATCAGATTTTTGTTATGAGTGAGGGAAAGCTAGTAGAGTTTGGTAAGGCTGATGAGGTTTTTGAAAATCCTCAACAGGAATATACTCAAAAACTTTTAAGAGCAGCACTCAAATATTCATCAAATTAGGATGACAAATAGGAAGTATTCAAAAATATTACATGACGGTCCTCAGCAGGCAGCATCAAGATCAATGCTGCGAGGAGCAGGATTCAAGGATGAGGATTTTGAGAAATCTATTGTTGGAATTGCTTCGCTTGGGGCAAGTGTAACTCCGTGCAATATGCATCTAAACTCCCTTGCAGAAATTGTTGAAGAGTCAGTAAATAATGCAGGATGTAAAGCTGTTACATTTAATACAATTACCGTATCTGATGGAATTTCTATGGGTACGGAGGGCATGAAATATTCTCTCGTTTCAAGAGAAGTCATAGCTGACTCTATAGAAACTGTTGTGGGCTGTTTGGGCTACGATGGAGTAGTAGGTATTGGGGGCTGCGACAAAAATATGCCAGGTGTAATCATTGGTTTGGCGAGACTTAATAGACCATCTTTATTTGTTTATGGAGGCTCTATTAGACCAAGCGAGCAGAATACTGATTATGTGACAGTTTGTGAAAAAACTGGAGAGTTCTCAAAAGGTTCAATCTCTGAAGAAGAATTAATCTCTGTTGAAAAGGTTTCAGTTGTAGGGCCTGGATCATGCGGAGGCATGTATACAGCTAATACAATGGCGTCTGCAATTGAGGCTCTTGGAATGTCTCTTCCTGGAAGTAGCAGTCAGGATGCAGTTTCTGATGATAAAAAGAAAGACTGTATAAATACAGGAAGTGCAATTGAGAATCTCCTTGAAAAAGATATTAAACCCTCTGACATTATGACAAAGGAGGCATTCGAAAATGCAATCACGGTAGTTATTGCACTGGGAGGATCAACGAATGCTGTCCTTCATCTTATTGCCATGGCGCATGCTATAAATGTTGATTTAGATTTAGATGACTTCACAAGAATAGGAAAAAGAGTACCTGTTGTAGCTGACATTAAACCATTCGGTGAAAATTATATGTCCTCACTAAATGAAGTTGGTGGCATTCAACCACTAATGAAAATGTTACTTGATGCAGACTTACTTCATGGTGACTGTCTAACTGTTTCAGGAAAAACTATTGCAGAAAATCTCTCAGAAGTTAATCCATATCCAGATAATCAGACAATAATTAGAGAAATTTCAAACCCTATTAAAAGTAGTAGTCATTTGCGTATTCTATACGGCAATTTGGCCCCTGAAGGAGCAGTAGCTAAGATTACAGGAAATGAAGGGCTAAAATTCACTGGCACGGCTAAAGTATTTGACTCTGAAGAAGACGGAAATGAGGCAATCCAAAATAACCTAATCAATGAGGGAGATGTAGTTGTTATTAGGTATGAGGGACCCAAAGGAGGTCCCGGCATGAGAGAAATGTTAAAACCTACCTCTGCAATAATGGGACAGGGCTTAGGCGATAAGGTCGCATTTATTACTGACGGAAGATTTTCTGGTGGGACTCATGGCTTTGTTGTTGGACATATTTCTCCAGAAGCATATGTTGGTGGACCCATCGGAGTCATTAAAAATGGAGATAAAATAACTATTGATGCTGAAACAAATTCAATATCCATAGATATATCTGATGATGAACTTCAAAATAGATCAGATAACTTCAAACCAAATAAAGAACTTCCTAAAAAAGGCGTCTTATCAAAATACTCAAAAAGTGTACAATCTGCATCCCTAGGAGCAATTACAGATTAATTTATGATTTCAAGGAAATATCCATCAACTAGATTACGAAGACTGAGGCAGTCAGAATCTATAATTGAATTAACCAGAGAGCATTTGGTTACTAAAAATGATCTTATTCAGCCTGTATTTGTAAAAGAAGGTTTAAGTGATAAAGAGCCTATAGAATCAATGCCTGGTATCTATAGATTTGGTGCAGACTCCGTTTTAAAAGAGATTGAAGAAATTAACCAACTGGGAATAAGGGCAATAGCTATATTTCCTGTTATAGATCCTTCAAAAAAAGACTCGAAAGGCACTGAAGCAACAAAAAGAGATAACTTTATTTCAAGAGTATTAGAATCTGTAAAATCTAAATTTCCTAACATGTTAATCATTGCAGATGTTGCCTTAGATCCTTACACAGATCATGGTCATGATGGAATCTTGGAGAATGATAAGATCTTAAATGATCAAACACTAGAGGTTCTCGCAGAGCAATCTCTTGTTCTAGCAGAAGCTGGTGCAGATATTATTGCTCCTTCAGACATGATGGATGGCCGTATCGGAGTTATTAGAAAAAAATTAGATGAAAATAATTTTGAAGATAAAATAATTTTGTCATATGCAGCAAAATATAATTCAAAATTCTATGGGCCCTTCAGAGATGCTGTTAATTCTAAAAAAAATCTAGGTACTTCTGATAAATCTTCTTATCAGATGAATCCTGCAAATTCACTTGAAGCCCTTAATGAGGTTGCGATGGATATTGAGGAGGGTGCTGATATTGTGATGGTAAAACCAGGGATGCCTTACTTAGATATTATTTCTAAAATTAAAGAAGAATTTAAGGTTCCAACTTTTGCATATCAAGTAAGTGGAGAGTATGCAATGATGATGGAATCAGTTAATAAAGGATGGCTTGATAAAGGTGTTATAATAGAATCTTTAACAAGTTTTAAAAGAGCTGGTGCAGATGCAGTTCTCACATATTTCGCTAAAGATTTAATAAAGGAATTTAATTTATGAGTAATGTAAAAGAAGTAACAACAGAAACATTTGAAAATGAAGTTTTAAGTTCAGATGTTCCAGTGCTAGTAGATTTTTGGGCTGAATGGTGTGGACCATGCAAGCAACTTGCTCCAAGAGTTGAAGAGGCAGCGCAACAATACGGTGAGCAAATAAAGGTTTGCAAAGTTGATATTGAAGAGCACAGAGATCTTGCTGTTCAATACGGTATTAGATCTATTCCTTCCTTATTAATTTTTAAATCAGGTGAAGTTTCAGGAGTTCAAGTAGGAGCTTTAACGCAAGAACAATTAGGAGAATTTATAGACACAGAAATCTAGGTTTTTTTTGCAAAATATATAAAAAACTTATATTATCAACCCTTCTTAGATATCTTTTTGATATCAATTCAATTTTTTCAGAGGAATTTTCGATATAACTAATGAACTTAAGTGAAGTAAAAACTAAAACGATTACCGAGCTTGTTGAGATAGCTGAAAAGCTAGGCCTAGAGGATGTGGGCAGACTCAAAAAGCAAGATATCATTTTTCAAATTTTAAAAAAACAAGCTGACGATGGTATTGATATATTCGGCGGCGGAGTCTTAGAAATCCTAAACGATGGGTTTGGATTTTTAAGATCAGCAGAAGGCTCATATTGTGCTGGACCGGATGATATATATATCTCACCAAGTCAAATAAGAAAGTTCAGTCTTCGAAAGGGAGATGAAATCCAGGGGAAAATAAGACCTCCTAAGGATAAAGAAAAATATACTGCTCTCGTTCAGGTAGAGACAATAAATGGCGAAACTCCTGAGGACGCCAAAAAGAAAATACTATTTGAAAATCTTACTCCATTATTTCCTAATGAAAGATTAGTCCTTGAGCAAGGTAGCGGCTCTAATGAAGACTTATCAGCAAGAATAATTGATTTAATTGCTCCTGTTGGTAAGGGGCAAAGAGGTTTAATAGTTTCACCTCCAAAAGCTGGTAAGACACTAATGCTGCAGAGCATTGCACATTCAATTACTAGTAATAATCCTGAAACCAAGTTGATAGTGCTTTTGATAGATGAAAGACCTGAAGAAGTTACCGAGATGACAAGAACAGTTAGGGGGCAGGTAATTGCAAGTACTTTTGATGAACCGCCTTCAAGACATGTTCAAGTGGCTGATATGGTTATTGAGAAAGCAAAAAGACTAGTTGAGCATAAACAAGATGTTGTAATTCTTTTAGATTCTATAACTCGACTTGGAAGAGCTTATAACTCTGTTCAACCTGCTTCAGGAAAAATCTTAAGTGGCGGTGTTGATTCAAATGCTCTTGAAAGACCAAAAAGATTCTTTGGTGCAGCAAGAAATCTTGAAGAAGGTGGAAGTTTAACTATTTTAGCTACAGCCTTGGTAGATACCGGCTCTAAAATGGATGAAGTTATCTATGAAGAGTTCAAAGGTACAGGAAACATGGAAATCCACCTTGAAAGAAAGATTGCTGAAAAGAGAATTTATCCTGCTATTAATGTGAGAAGATCCGGAACAAGAAGAGAAGATCTTTTAACTTCTGAAGAAGAGTTAAGACTTATGTGGGCTGTTAGAAAGGTAACAGATCCAATGGAAGACTCTCAAGGAATAGAATTCTTAATTGATCGACTTAAATCATTTAAAACTAACTCTGAGTTCTTTGATTCCATGAAAAATGGAACTGGAAAAAAGAAAGCTAAGTAAGTTTTAATATTTCAGACTCGAAGTTATCAGCAAAATAATTTAGCTGAAAGTTCTCAAAACCTAATGAGTCGACATATTCCTTAATCCTTGATGAGATAGTTACAAATTTACTATTTATATTTGGGTTATAAATTTCTTTGAAATATATTTCCGCTGCCAGCCTGCTTGGAAAAATTACAAAATCTGCTTTATTAAAGTCTTCACTTAGATGAGAGTAAGATGAAAATCTTACTCGTTGATAATTCTGGACAGTGTCAACTTCAGCGCCCTCTGCTTTAAGATAATCAGAAATAATATTTAAACCGCCTTGACCCTTAACAATTAAGAACTTCCCAGGACCAATATTGCTTTTTATTAGTTTTTTTAGACCTTCAGATCCAGGATCTTCAGGTATTTTTGAGGAAATCCCTTTTGCACCTAAACAAGATTGTGTTCCTGGTCCCATTGCAAAGATATTTTTATTTACTAAATCCTTATGGTGATTAAAAAATTCAACAGATGGCGTGCTTTGGAATATAACATCGGTATAACCAGAAATATCTATCGAATGATCTAAAAAAGAAAGCTCAAAAAGAGGGATATTTTTTATTTTTTTTCTTTTAACAAAATTAAAAGTATTCTTTGCTCTTGTATCAACTATGTTCATTTAGCAACCTTAAACCATCTAACATCTCAAAGCGCTCAAAGGCTTCCTCTGCATTAGGTGCAGAAAATTTAATATATTCGTTCTTACCATACACCTCTGCTTGCAAAACTTCATCCTTGTAATCTACTGCAACTGCTGAGTTGCAGTCCGCATTAATAAGATTAAGAAAATTATTACAAACATTAATCTTTCTTTTCATTTCATCATCACTGAAGGGTTCCAATAGTTTAAGGATTTCCTCTCTTTTCTTATTAAAACGTAAACAGATGGATCCTTGAGAAATATTTGTAAGGTGATCAAGCTCTGAGTAATTTAGATCAAGCTCAAGTCTCTCACATCCAGCCTTTGCAAGAATAATGCAATCATATTCACCATCATTTAATTTTTTTATTCGAGTATCAACATTCCCATTAAGGTTAGCAATTTCTGTAGCTTCTAAGAAGAACTTAGATTGCAACTTACGCCTCAAGCTTGAAGTACCTATTTTCATATTTTTTTTAAATACTGGGTCTTCATTCTTTCTGAATATGAGGATGTCATTTCGGGAGTTATATCTTTCACCTCCTTGGACTAAGTCATTAGATATATATATTTCATCAAGATCAGAAAGATTTGAGACAGCTGGCATATCTTTTGCAGAATGAATCGCAATATCTATTTTTCTATCCACAAGCAGATTATCTATATCCTCAACAAAGTTTTTTTTATCAAATTGAACCTTATTTTCTCTACTTCTTTTATCTCCAGCAGTATCTACACCTATAATTTCAAAACCAGGCACCCCAATTCTTCTCATGGCTATTTCTACTTGTTTTAAAGCAAGCTTTGAGGTTCTTGATCCAATTTTGATTATCATTTTTCTAATAAAAGCCCCTCAGCATCTCCAACGCTTTTCGATTTAAGTAACTTCAATGAATCGGGGATATTTATTTTATCAAAGGTACTTTTTTCAAAATATATTAATGTACCTTTTTTTATTTTCAGAGATTCTAGAGAAGCAAGAAGACCCTTAATTCTTTCATCAAAGAATGGTGGGTCAAAGAATATTAAATCTAATTCGCCAAGATTTGCACTCTTTAACCACTCAAAAGCATTTTTAATTTCTATTTCGCATTTTTCAGAAATATTAAGCCTTTTAACATTGGCCTCGATACTTGCAGCAAACTTTGGTGTTTTTTCAATGAATGTAACTGATTTAGCTCCTCTTGAGATTGCCTCTATGCCAAGTGCTCCAGATCCAGAAAAACAGTCTGCACATTTAAGATCAGCTATTTCAAAACTCAACCAATTAAAAAGAATTTCTCTTAA
>CAXGZN010000003.1:0-44132 GCA_964014565.1 uncultured Gammaproteobacteria bacterium | reverse complement strand
CAGAGCCTACAGCATTCCTGGCTCTATTAATTCCTCTGTTACTTATAAATATATTTACCACTGATGATGAGGCTTTCTCAGCTGCATAGGACAAATCTTCTTGAGAGCCTTTTTTATAACCAGTTTCGAATGAAACTAAACCAATAAATGCAGCAAATATAATACCGCTAATGATAAACTTATAATTTCCCATTTCTAAAAAGTATGTATCAAACTATTTTAAAGAAGTTTTCAGAAGATGGCATTCATTTAAATGATGAACAAGACAACTTTCTAAAGATTTTTGAAAAAAATCTTCCTAGAAAGACCTTTTTTGGCAACTTCCTCAAAAAAAAATCAAAAAAAGGTTGTTACGTTCATGGTGATGTTGGAAGGGGAAAAACCATGATGCTAAATGCAATATTTAAAGAAATTAAACTTCCAAAATGTTCATATCATTTCATTGAGTTCATGAGATTTATTCATAATGAGCTTGAGTTGGTTAAAAACACCAAAGATCCATTAGAAAAAATTTCAAAAAGAATAGCTTCAAAGCATAGAGTACTCTTTATTGATGAGTTTCAAGTTGAGGATGTTTCAGACGCAATGATAATCGGTAAACTTTTAAATTTATTATCAAAAATGAATGTTTTCATAATGCTTACATCAAATGCAAAGATAGAAAACCTCTATAAAAATGGACTTCAAAGAGACAAATTTATCAAACAAATTAAACAGTTAGAAGATAACTTTGTGGTGTATGAATTCATTGGAGATAAGGATTATAGATTAAAGAATATAAATCTAAATTCCTCAAAGAGTGGAAAAGACTTTAGCCAAGATCAAATCTTTGAATTTATTAAGAAAAACTTTAACTTTATCGGTGATCTTCAGAAAGAGCTTGAAATAAATGATAGAACCTTTATATGCAAAGGCAATACTAAAGACTTTATTTGGCTATCGTATAAAGAATTTTTTAGACAAAATTTAGCAATTTCTGATTTTTTAGCTATATGTAAAAATTATGACTGGTTTTTCATCGATGATTTTGAACAAAATGATGATTATGGTAAGGATGTTATTAGAAGGTTTATCGGTTTTATTGATATTGCTTACATTGAAAAAGTAAAAATTAAGTTCTTTTTGAATAATGATGATATTCAAAGCCTTTATAGTGGTGAAGAGCTTTCATTCCTATGGGATAGAACGATAAGTAGAATTGAAGAAATGCGAGATATTAATGATAAATAAATTATAAAAATTATTGATTAAATAGCTCTTAACCTTTAATATTCATCCACACAAAAATTGATATGAAAACATTTAGCTTAAAAAATACTGAAGTTGTTAGAGATTGGGTTGTATTCGATGCCTCAGACAAAGTTTTGGGTCGTTTTGCAACTAAAATTGCAGATAAACTCAGAGGCAAAGACAAGCCAACATTTACACCTCATGTCGATGGTGGTGATTTTGTAGTCGTAATAAATGCAGACAGGGTAAAAGTTACTGGAAATAAGGCAGATCAAAAGAAATACTATAAACATTCCTTATATCCAGGTGGACTTAAAGAAAAATCATTCAAAGAAGTTCTTGAGAGCACCCCTGAGAGAATTATTGAAAATGCAGTTAAAGGAATGCTACCTAAAAACAAGCTAGGAAAATCAATCATTAAAAAACTAAAGGTATATAGCGGATCAGAGCATCCTCATGAATCTCAAAATCCAAGTGAATGGAACCCAAAAATATGAGCAGTGAAAGACTTTATGCAACCGGAAGAAGGAAAACATCTTCAGCAAGAATATATTTATCTCAAGGCGAAGGATCAATTAAGGTAAACAATAAAGAGCTTTCCGACTACTTTGGAAGAGAAGTGGCTCAAATGCTTGTTAAGCAACCGCTTGAGTTGTGTAACTTAATTGATAAAGTTGACATAGTTGCAAAAGTTAAGGGTGGAGGCAGTTTTGGTCAAGCAGGAGCAATCAGACATGGTATCTCTAGGGCTCTTTTACTACTTGATGAAGAGCTAAGACCGCAGCTAAAAAAAGCTGGATTCCTTACAAGAGATTCAAGAAAGGTAGAGCGAAAAAAGCCTGGTTTAAAGAAGGCAAGAAAGAGCTCGCAATTTTCAAAAAGATAGATCTAATTTATTACCGAAATATACTTCCATTATCTATTTTTTTATATTATATTGTGCGTACTTTAACAATATAAAAAAGGAAGTATATGGGTACATTGATAATAAAATACCCTAATTTGAAAGGTTTTTTTATATCTTTTTACATTTTTTACAGTGTAAGAATCTTTTTTATTTATTCTGCTGTGAGTACTATTTTTTTACCATATGGGTACAAGCTCAATCTAGACCTTAAATTACTGCCATTTAACTACTTATCAACCTTAAGAAATGTCTGATACCATAGAAAAATACCTAACTCTTAGAGGAGCTAATAATGATATTTATTTCTTTCAAAAAAGAGTTAGTGAAAAGGTTGCAGAGGTCATTGGGACTAGTTTTGTAAAAACTTCTTTGAAAACTAAGGTTTTAGATGAAGCAATTTTAAGAAGAGACGAACTTATTTCTGCACTAGACGAACTCGAAAAGGCTGATTTATCAGAATTAAGTCAGCATTTTCTGAATATTTTTGAGAGCTTTGGTATTAACGTTAAGTTACCTCTTAATAAACTTACTGAAAGTCTTAGTAGTGTTCCAGATCAGGGTAGAAGAAAAGTATTGATTGGTTTAACTTCCGGATTTGCTGCCGCCGGTGTGGCTTTTGCTGCTACTCCTTTCATAACTACATGGAACCCAAGCGCAAGAGCTAAAGCAATTGGCTCTGCGGTGAAAGTTGATGTATCTAAAATGATGATTGGTCAACAAATTCAAGTTTCATGGAGAAAACAACCTATTTTAATAATTAGACATTCTAAATCTGCATTGTCGGGTTTGAGTTCTGTAATCTCAAAACTAGCTGATCCTAATTCAGATGATATTGATGAGCCATACAAAAACATTAATTCCACTAGATCTTTAAGCTCAGAATATTCGGTTTTATCAGGAGTTTGCACTCATTTAGGGTGCTCACCTAAATATTATCCTGAAGTTGAGCCAAAGCCATGGGATTCCTCTTGGTCAGGTGGTTTTTTCTGCCCATGTCATGGTTCAATGTTTGATTTAGTTGGGAGAGTTTATAAAGGTGTTCCAGCACCTACTAATTTAACTGTACCACCTCATTTTTTTGAGGGGAGCATTTTAACAATTGGAGAAGAAGCATAATGGTAACAAAGGTTCTAAATTGGATTAACTACAGACTGCCTATTATAAATACATTTGAAAGGCATCTTTCGAAGCATCCTGTTCCCAAAAAAGTTAACTTTTGGTATCTTTTTGGAGCCCTTGCTTCAATTGTCCTTATTCTGCAAATAGTTACAGGTATTTGGTTGATGATGCCTTATTCAAATACTGAAGAGGGAGCATTTGCTTCCATTGAATACATCATGAGAGATGTAGATTATGGGTGGATCATAAGATATATGCATACAACAGGAGCATCGATGTTCTTTGCAATAGTATATTTGCACATGTTTAGAGGTCTCTTGTATGGATCCTACAAGAAACCAAAAGAATTAGTTTGGATTTTTGGAATGACAATTTATTTAGTGATGATGGCGGAAGGTTTTTTAGGTTATGTTCTCCCATATGGTCAAATGTCTTATTGGGGAGCTCAAGTAATAATTTCTCTTTTTGGAGCAATACCATACATTGGAGAATCACTTGAAGTTTGGGTTCGAGGCGACTATTACATTTCTGGGATTACAATTTCTAGGTTTTTTGCCCTTCATGTTGTTGCACTCCCTCTGATATTAATTGCACTTGTATTTCTTCATCTTGTTGCTCTTCATGAAGTTGGAGCTGGGAATCCCGAAGGAGTAGATATTGAAGAATATATTGATGAAGATGGGGTCCCTTTGGATAGCGTACCTTTTTTCCCATACAAGGTTTTAAGTGCAATGCCTGCAATTGGTGTTTTTGGTTTAGTTTTTTGCATAATTATGTTTTTCTTTCCTGAAGGCGGAGGGTATTTTCTTGAATTAGCGAATTTTGAAGAGGCAAACCCGCTGGTTACACCAGAACATATTGCTCCTGTATGGTATTACGCCCCATATTACACAATGCTAAGAGCTATTCCAGATCCTTTAGGAGGACTAATAGTTATGGCAGCAGCTGTAGCAATATTATTTGTTGTTCCTTGGTTAGATAGAAGTAATGTGGCATCAATACGTTACAAAGGAATATTGAGTAAGATTGCGATAGTTTTATTTGTTGTAAGCTTTATTACATTAGGGTATTTGGGAACAGTCACTGTTACTGAGACTGGTAAAATCATGTCAGTAATATGCACTGTCATGTATTTTGCCTTTTTCCTTTTGATGCCTATCTACACAAGTATTGAAAAAACACATGAGGTGCCAGATAGATTGTGATTAAATCAATATTAATTATAAGTTTTTTATCTTTCTCTGTTGCTCCTTCTTTAAATTCAGCTGAAGGAGGTCCATGTAAAGACTATGGAGACTGTGATCAGTTTAAGCCAGATTTGAATAATATGGCTTCTCTTCAAAGAGGAGTGGGAACATTTATGAAATACTGCTATAGCTGCCATTCACTGAAATATTCTCGATGGGGAAGGGTTGCCAATGATCTTCAAATACCCGAAGACATTTTCTTTGAATATCTTGTTCCAGATCAGGATGCGGGACCATTTGATTTAATGGTTGCCCCTATTCATGAATTAGAAATTGATAACGCTCCTCCTGATTTAACTTTAGTTGCAAGAAAAAGAACTTCAAGCTGGGTTTACACTTATTTAAGAGCTTTTTATGATGATTCTTCAACTACTTATGGATCTAATAATCTTGTTTATCCAGGAGTAAATATGCCAAATATTTTGGCTCCAATTCAAGGCAACCAAAAACTTGGTTGCAAAGAGATACCTGTTTTAGCAAAGAACGGCGGTGAAAAGAGAGATGAATTTGGAAACACTATCACTAAAGAAAAGTGTGGCTACCTCAAACATCAAGATGGCTCAGGATTGTTAAATGTTGAAGAGTTTGATGAATTTATATATGATCTCACAAATTTTTTGACATATGTAGGTGAGCCTAGCAGGGCGGAAAGGGAAAGAATGGGAGTATATGCGATAATATTCTTTATTATATTTACATTTCTTTCTGCGCTTCTCTACAGAGAATATCAAAAAGACTATCACTAGGAGAAGTTCAACATGATTTTATATTCAGAGCGAGATAATCACTACAGCCACAGAGTTAGAATAGTTCTAGCTGAGAAAGACATAGCATGCGAAATAAGAGAATTCGATATCGAAGAAGCTCCAGATGATATTCTTTCTGTCAGTCCTTACCATAAATTACCAATTCTGGTTGATAGAGATTTAGCTCTTTACGATACATCAGTAATGATGGAATATCTCGATGAAAGATTTCCACATCCTCCATTGCTTCCAGTCTACCCTGTTGCAAGAGCCAACTGCAGAGAGTTAATGCTCAGAATAGATAGAGAGTGGTGCCCCTTAGTAGATTCAATAATTTCAGGAAAGCTTACAAAACCAAAAGAGAAAAAGACCAAAGAAGAACTGATTCAAGAGCTTGCAACGATTTCACCGATTTTCAAAGAATTTCCATTCTTTATGAATGAAGATTTCACTCTTGTTGATTGTTATCTAGCACCAATTATGTGGAGATTAACATCCATGGGTATAAATCTTCCATACAATAAACAACTCAAACCTCTCTTAGATTATCAAAACAAAATTTTTGAGAGACCTGGCTTTATTGATAGTTTGACAACAATCGAAAAAGATCTCAGAGCTGACTAAATCCTAGATTATCAATCTTAACAAGATTTGTTTGCATATCAGAGCAAGTATTTTGTGAGAAGCGAATATTTGCAAACTGGCCAGCAATTATTTGAGAATTACCATTATTTTTTTTGATTGCAGAAATAAGTATTAAATCCTGCAAAAATGATAACTTTGAGAGCTCATCAAGATTTAATGACTCATCTTCTTTCAAAAATGAGTTAGGAACTGAGAGAATAACTCCAGAAAAGTCTAACAATTTTTTTCTATCTTCAATTCTTGTTACCGATTGCGAAGACACATAAATTTCTTTACCTAAGATGTAGTTAAACCTTAATGAAGGAATAAAGTTTTTAGATTGATCATAGTCGGCAATAATATAGATTTTTTCAAAATCCTCTCTTGGCCTTGGCACAAAACCTATATCTTCCTCTTGAACTAATCTATTTATTAAATCTCCTCTACTATTACTTCCTGACAATTCAAATACTCTCTTAACAAAATAATCATAATCCTCCTCCAGTTTAAAGATTCTTACACCAGGATAACTATTCTTTATTGCCTCTGCTTGGTTTTTAAATCTTTCACTATAAAAAATAAAAACCTCATCGTTTTTTTGAAAATCAAACAAGTATTGTTCTGTGACTTCCTCAAGATACACGTTTGCGGGCTTACAAAAATAAGCGAAATCTTGATTTAGAAAATTGTTTGATATTGGAAGGACTCCACTATCAATGCTATCGACAAAATTTATTTTTATATCAGAATCTAGGGAAACTATTGATTTAATAATAAGCTGCTTAACTTCTTCATTAGCATTAATTTTTAATTCTACTTGTCCAATATTATCAAGAAGATCATTAAGCTGTTCATCCTTTGAAATATCAACTAATTGTGTTGAAGAGCAACCAAGAAAAAAAAAGCAAATAAAGCTTATAATTAGTAGATTGTTGAAATTAACAGTTTTCACTTATGATTTATTTAATTTGTACTCCAATAGGTAATTTAAATGATATTTCTTTAAGGTCAATAGAAATACTTAATAGCAGTGACCTTATATATGCCGAGGATACCCGTAAAGCTCAAAAAATTTTTGATAGGTATAAAATTGATAAAAAAAGTTTTTCTTTTAATGACCACAACGAGAAAAGTAAGACAAAAAGTATAATTAAAGAGGCTAGGGCAGGAAAAACGATATCATTAATTTCAGATGCCGGTGCTCCCCTGATATCTGATCCAGGATACATATTGGTTAATGAGTGCATTAAAGAAAATATTGATTACTCAGTAATTCCTGGACCCTCTTCGGTAATAAACTCTTTACTATTATCTGGATTTCCTATTAATAAATTTATGTTTTTGGGGTTTTTACCAAGAAAAGACTCTGAAAGAAAAAAAGTTTTTGAAAATAATATAAAAAATGATGCAACATTAGTTTTTTTTGAATCACCAAAAAGATTAGTCAGGACGCTATCGGTGATGCAGAAGATTTATCCATCACATAGACGAGCTGTTATTTGTAGAGAAATGACAAAAAAACATGAAGAAGTAATAAGAGGATCAATCTCTGAGATTCTTTCGAAGGTATCATCAAGAGATATTAAAGGAGAGATATGCTTACTTATTGAGGGAGATAAAGATTTAATAGAGCCGCCAATAGACTTAGATAATGAAATTAAAGATCTTATATTGAGGAAAATGTCTCCAAGCGAAGCCGCAAAGCTTTTAAGCTCTATCACTCGACAAAATAAAAGGGATCTCTACGAGTGGCTAACTAAAAAAAGTTGAAGAAAAAGTTTTTTTAAATAAAATGTAACCGAGTTGGTCGGATGATCGCTGGAAATCCAGAGGAAAGTCCGGACTTCATGAGCAAGGCGCCAGGTAACTCCTGGGGGACGTGAGTCTACGGAAAGTGCAGCAGAAAATATACCGCCTTAGGGTAAGGGTGAAAAGGTGAGGTAAGAGCTTACCGCATGAATGGTAACATTCCATGGCAGTGCAAACCCCGCTTGAAGCAAGACCAAATAGGAGCTCAATAGGAATGCTCATTCTGAGCTCGGGTAGGTCGCTAGAGTATTATGGCAACATAATATCGAGATAGATGATCATCTTGAACAGAATCCGGCTTATAGACCAACTCATATCTTTATAAAAAAGTGTTATAAAGTGCGTTAAAAGTATTGTAAAGTGCGTAAATACTTTATAATATGTAATGATGTTTGGCTTTAATAACATTTCTATTGATAAAAAGAGCAGATTTTCATTTCCTGCTAAATACAGAGATGCATTTATTAATTCAAATGAAAATCAAATAGTTATTACTAAAGATCCTCAATATCCTGCACTTAAGGTTTACTTAGGTAGTGAGTGGGATCAAATAGCCACAAAACTATCTTCCTTACAAGGCCTAGATCCAATAGTCAGAAATCTTCAATGGACAATTCTAGGTAATGCAAGCGTTTGTGATTTTGAACCTAATGGGAGAATGCAGGTTTTAATTTCTGCTGATCTAAAAAAATATGCACAAATAGAGGAAGCAAACAGAATATGTTTAATTGGAATGGGAAATAAGTTTGAAATTTGGAATCAAGAAAATTGGGAGCAAAGACAGACTGGAGGAAGTCTTGCAACAGAGATCCTAGATATTGTTCTTCCAGAATCTATAAAGGATATGAGTTTTTAGGGGAGATGAAATGAATTGGGAAGTTGTAAATGATATTGATCAAGCAAAAATAAAAGTTATTGGGGTGGGTGGTGCCGGAGGCAATGCTGTGATCCACATGATGAATCACAAAATCCAAGGTGTAGAATTTATATGCGCTAATACAGATTCACAGGCCTTAGAAAATGCTAAGGGCGCCACTATTTTAAAGCTTGGAGGCGGAATGACTAAAGGACTTGGTGCTGGAGCAAATCCTGAAGTTGGAAGGCAAGCTGCTGAGAGAGATAGAGAAGCAATTGAGCAACTACTTCATGGCTCAGATATGATCTTCATAACTGCAGGCATGGGTGGAGGAACCGGAACCGGAGCTGCACCAGTAATAGCATCAATTGCCAAAGAACTCGGTGCTTTAACAGTTGCAGTTGTTACGAAACCATTTAAGTTTGAAGGTAAGCCAAGAATGAGTTCAGCTGAAAAAGGTCTTGCTGCTCTTGTAGAGGAAGTTGATAGTTTAATAACAATACCAAATCAAAAATTAATAGATGTTCTTGGAGCAAATACGCCTATTCCAGAAGCCTTTGCGCAAGCAGATGATGTTTTAAAGGGAGCTGTTCAAGGAATTTCAGATATTATCATGAAACCAGGTCTCATAAACGTTGACTATGCTGATGTAAAAACAGTTATGTCAGAAAAAGGAATTGCAATGATGGGTACTGGAAGATCCAACACAAAAGACCGTGGAAGAGATGCAGCTGAATTAGCTGTTGGAAGCGAACTACTTGAAGATATAAATCTTAAGGATGCAAGAGGTGTTCTAGTAAATATTTCTGCAAAAGACCCAACAATGGGAGATTTTACTGAGGTAAGTGAGGTTGTTGAGGAGTTTACTGCTGATGATGCGACATGCATCTACGGACTTGTAATTGATCCATCTCTCAAAGATGAACTAATGGTTACTATAGTTGCAACAGGAGTTAATCAAAAATCTCCAAAGCTTGCTATCGATAATAAACCTAGAGCATCTATTAAGCTCTCACCAGTTGGATTAGACAAAGATTTAACAAATAAAGAAGTTCAACAAGTTGGTGCATCGTCTGCAGAGGCAATTGATTTCCTCGATGTACCAACTTTTATGAGAAAGCAAGTAGACTAAAAGATGCTTCATTCTCCAGTATTGCTGGAAGAATCGATTGATTTCTTAATAACTAATCCTTCTGGTAAGTATATTGATGCAACCTTTGGTAGAGGCGGGCATTCTAGGAAGATATTAGATTCAATAACCAAAGATGGGACTCTTTTGGCTTTAGATAAAGATATCGATGCGATTAGATTTGCAAAAGAAAATTTTAAAGACAAAAATTTTTCAATTGAACATACTGGTTTTGAAGATTTAGACTCAATAAATTCTGCTAAACAGGCTGACGGAATATTATTTGATTTTGGACTTTGTTCCACTCATTATGATGATCCCTCAAGAGGCTTTAGTTTTAGTGAAGCTGGACCGCTTGATATGCGAATCGACCTAAGGCAAATTAAAAAACTTGAAGATTTACTTCAAACTATTGATCCTGAAACATTAGCAAACATTATTTACCAATACGGCGATGAGAAAGAGTCTAGAAAAATTTCACAAGCTATTATTAATTCTTACAAGGACGGCAGGATTTTAAATACTATTGATTTGGCTGAAGTAATAAAAAAATCAAAAACCAGGTCACCCAATAAAATACATCCTGCAACACAAACTTTCCAAGCTCTAAGAATTTATTTAAATGATGAGATAACTAATCTAAAAGTAGGATTAAATAAATCAAAGGATTTACTGAAAACTGGAGGAAGAATAGTTTGTATTTCTTTCCACTCCCTCGAGGACAGATCAGTTAAGCAATCTTTCGCTCCAAAAAAGACAAGTTATCCAAAGGAAATTCCACTGAATAATGAAGTTATTGAAGAATTTAAAGTAGTTGCTAAAAAAATTAAGCCAAGTGCTTCTGAGCTTCAAAGAAATAGGAGGTCAAGAAGTGCAATTATGAGAGTTTTTGAAAAGATATAATGAAAAATTTTTATCTTCCAATTATATTTTTCCAGCTAGTAATAATTACTTACTTATCTTTTATTATAGTTGATGTCAGATGGGAAATAAGATCGAGTTTTAAGTCACAAGAAATACTGACTATTCAAAATGAAGAATTAGAGAATCTTTATTATCAGCTCTTAACTGAAGAATTTTTTCTTAACTCTCCAGCTAGAATTGAGCAGAAAGCCAGAGAAGATCTTGGAATGGTAAAGGTTAGGCCAAGGAAGATTAAATGAAGATTTATTATAAAAATTGGAGATTGTTTTTAATTTTTTTATTTCTTTTCTTATCAATTACAGCAATTGTTTCGAGAATGGTCTATGTTCAAGTTGAGCAGGGTAATTTTCTTCTACAAAAAGGCAATAATCAAAACACCTCAGAAAGGGTAATCAAATTCAAGCGCGGATCTATTTATGATAAAAATGGAATTCCTCTTGCAATAAGTATTACAGGTTTTGATTTATTTGCGCTGAGTGGCCTAAGCGAAGATGATTTCTTAAAAATTAAAAATACTCTTAAACTCAATGATTTAAAATATAAACCCTTCAATAAAAAATCCTTAATAAAGAACTCATTATCTTTTGAAGAGATGCGAAAAATAAGGTCTCTAAGAATAGATAGGTTGGAGTTAGAGAAAACTTATAAACGTCACTATCCTCTTGGAGAGCAGGTTGCTCCACTGGTAGGTTTCTCTGGAAGGGATGGATATGGTTTAGAAGGCCTAGAAAAAAGCTATAACTCAATTTTAACTGGAAAGCCTCTTAGAGAGAGAGTCCTGAGAGATGGGGCGAGAAGCACAATACAAAGGCTTGAAGTCTTGGAATTTGGTGAAAACTCAAAAGATATCCACCTCACCATTGATAGTAATATTCAATACATTGCATATAAGTATCTCGTTGAAGCCATTAAAAATAATGATGGCAATGGTGGGACAGTTATTATTTTAGATAATTCAGCTAAAGAGGTTCTAGCCCTAGCCAGTTATCCTTCTTACAATCCAAATAATCCAATGAGAAGCATAAAAAAAAATAGAGCTTTTCTTGAAAGCTATGAGCCGGGATCAATAGTTAAACCATTAGCTCTTGCCGGAGCTATTGAAAAAAATCTTATTGATATTGACACAGAATTGGAGCTACCGATAAAGATCGAAGTTGATGGAAACATTATTAATGACAGAAAGAAATATGGACAACTTAAAGCATATGAGATTATTAAGGAATCAAGCCAAGTTGGCGCAACTCAGATATCATTTCTTTTAGGGGCAGATAGGCTAATTGATAATTATAAAAAATTTGGATTTTCAAAACCTGTAAATATTAATTTTCCTTCTACATCATTTGGAGAGATTAATTCTAGAGATGAAATTTCTGATATTGAAATAGCGACACTTGGATATGGCTATGGATTAACTGCGACACCTTTCCAAATTTCACAGGCATATGCAATCTTTGCAAATAAGGGCACCTATTATGATTTCAATATTATTAAAGATAATGAATCTCAAATTTTCTCAGAACAAATTATTAGCGAATCAACTGCTAATGATATTTTATTTTCAATGAGGAAAGTCGTAGAAGATGGAACAGGAGCACTTGCAAAGTTAGAAAACTTTGATGTAAGCGGGAAAACAGGAACAACAGAAAAACTTAGAGACGGTAATTATAAAAGTTCAACATATACAGCTTCTTTTATTGGAATTGGTCCTAATCCTTCAAATGAGTTGACCATCTTTGTAAATATTGATGGTTTGGGATCTCAAAAATATTCTGGAGGATCTGTTGCAGCCCCACTTTTTAAAAAGATCTCAAATGATGTTTTTAGCTATATGGGATATTTTGATAAATGAAAGTTTTACGAGATCTAGACTTAAATATTAATGAAGACATATTCATATCTGGATTGGCAACCTCATCGGGATTAATAGAAAAAGATCAATGTTTTATAGCTCTTCAGGGTTTAAGGTCTCACGGACTTGATTATATTGACGAAGCTATTGCTAATGGAGCCAGCTGTGTCTTGCATAATAAAGAGGATTATAATGAACAACATAAGATACCTTGTTTTTTTATAGAAGATTTATTTGAGAGACAAAAAGAAATATGTCTTAATTTTTATAATATTCGTGAAGAAAACTTAAAGTTTCTTATTTTTACAGGCACTAATGGAAAGACTTCGACCGCATTTTTTTGTTACCAAATACTATTAAAAACAAATAAAAATGCTGTCCTAGCAGGGACCTTAGGACTTGAAAGTAAAACAAGATTTAAGGAAACAAGAAACACAACTCCAGATCTTTTTGAACTTTTTGAATTTATATCTAGAGAAAAATATGAAGATGAACTATTTGTTTGTATTGAAGCTTCTTCTCATGGTTTAGAGCAGAATAGACTTATAGGAATAGATGCTGAAACTAGGGCAATTTTGAATATTGAGCAAGACCATCTAGATTTTCACAAAAATGTTCAAAATTATATTGATTCAAAACTGAAGATATTAAATTTCTCTTCTCACAACAAGATTATCTTAAATGGGGATTGTGAAACTTCTGCTTCACTTATAGATAAAGAATTAGCAAAGTATGAAAAATGCATAGTAAGTACCTCCAATAAAAAAGCAGATTACTTTTTTTCGATAGATAAAACTAATAAAAATGGCTGTAATTTTAAATTAATATCAAATGATAGATGTATCGACTTAAAAGTAAAATTTTTTCAAAAACATAACATTTATAATTTAGTTTTTGCGATAGCATGCCTTGATCAGATAGAGAAAAATATCTTTTTTGACAAGGAGCTTATTAAATCAATAGATCTTCCTTCCGGAAGGGCAAAAGTAATATCTAAAAATAATAAAAATATTTTAATTGACTATGCTCATAATTTTGGGGGCATCAGAGCTATAGTTAATTCAGTCTCAAATATCTATCATGATTTAATCATTGTTTATGGATGTGGAGGAGAGCGAGATAGTTCTGAAAGAGCAAAAATTATGAAATTTACATGCGCTAATTCACGAAAAGTCATTTTTACTTCTGACAATTGTAGAAATGAAAGTTTCCGGTCAATTTTGGATGATTCTAGAAAAGATCAGGAGTATAGTAACTTAATTGTTGAACCAGATAGGAAACAAGCAATAAAGAATGGTATAGAAGCCCTAAAAGAAGATGAAATTTTATTGATTCTTGGGAAAGGGCATGAAGAATTTCAAGAAATAAAAGGAACTAAGATACCATTTAACGATCAAAGGGTTGTGGAGGAAATATTATGAAATATATCACTCTTATAATGTTAGTCTTTTCAACATTCTCTTTTTCTGAAAAAAAAGAAATAATCTGTGAGCTTGATGGGTCATTTTCTGTAACCTATAGAGATCTTTCCAAAACAGTAATATCGGAAGGCTTAGACTTTTTTAAAAACTTGGCAACTCAGACGCAACAGTCTATTTTTCTTATCAATAAAGCAAAAACAAATTTTGACAAAGAGGATTGGCAAAAAGAATCTTTGCAGGTTGTTCAGTATTGGGAAATTGATGAAAGCGATAACCTTATTAAACTTAATTATACATTTGACCCTTCACCAATTTGGATAAATCCTAAAGCGAATTGGAGTAAAGAGATCAGTGAAAATGGCATAGAAGTAATATCATCAATGAGTTTGGGAGAAGATCATCCACTTTTTGATAATTATAGTGTCGAGTATTATGGAATCTCAAACTCTATCAACTGGTATACGGGCAAAGGGAGAATTTTTGGTGATATCTGGCTAAAAAGTAAAGATGGCGGCAAAAATAAGAATCCAAAGTTAGAAATCTTAGCAAAAGGAAATTGCATAAAAAAAGAAAGAAAATTTTAATGAAATTCATTTCTAGCACAAACGATATTAGAAAGTATCTTGGCTTAAAGCCAAAAAAAAATATTAAATTCAAAAATATCTCAATTGATACAAGAACTATCAAAAAAGACTCACTTTTTATTGCTTTAAGGGGGGGAAATTTCAATGGAAATAAATTTATTGAAAAAGCTTTCTCATCTGGAGCAATTGCAGTTTTATGCTCTGATAAATCTTATATTAATAAAAATAATGTCATCTATGTTCCTAGTGTTAGAAAAGCACTTTCAAAAATATCATCGGAGATTGCATCTGACTTTAAAGGAAAGAAAATATTAATTACTGGGAGTAATGGAAAAACATCAACAACAAACATCATCTCAAAATCACTCCCTAAGTGCTCGTCTACAATTAAAAATTTTAATAATGAAATTGGCCTTCCAATTAGCATTATGTCGTCAAAAAAGGATAGTAAATATATGGTTTTAGAAGCTGGTGCAGCAAAAAAAGGAGATATCAAATATTTATCAAAGATAGTTAAGCCTGATATAGGAATAATCACAAATATCGGAAACTCGCATCTAGAAAAACTTATAAATATTGAAGGTGTTTTCAAGGTTAAGTCTGAGCTTATAAAAAATATTCGCAAAGGAGGGGCTTTGATAGTCCCAAATGATGTGAACTATCTTCAAAGATGGAAAAATATGGCAAAAGGCATCAAAGTAATCCCTGTCCCTAAAAAATTTATTACGAAGAATGAGAAAATCTCAAAAGATAAAAAAGTAATGACTTTTGATATTATCAAGAGCTGTAGTGATGATAAAAAATCTAAAGCTGTTTCTATTTCTTCATCACTTCTGGGAAAGCATAATATTCAAAATATTTTGGTATGTTACACATGTCTTAATGTCTTAGGTGAGAGCAACTCAAAGATGCTTAAATCTCTAAAAAATATATCAAGTTCTATTTCAAGACAAAGAATTCTCTCTTGGAGAAATAAATCCACATTGATTGATGATACTTATAACGCAAACCCAGAATCAGTCAAGAGAAGTATAGATGTACTATCAGAATTTTCAGGCAGAAAGATTTTTATTTTTGGAGATATGTTTGAGTTAGGAAGATTTAGAAAAAAACTTCATGTTGATATAGGCTCTTATGCAAAAAATTCCAAAATTGATATTCTCATAACTTTTGGAGAGCTTTCAAAATTTGCTTCCAGTGGATTTCAAAAAAAATCTTATAATTTTTATAATGAAGAAGAACTCAAGGCATTTATTGCTAACTTTATTAAAAAGAATGATATTGTTTTAATAAAAGGATCTAGAGGAATGAAAATGGAGAGGTTTATATAATGTTTGAATACTTAGGCACCATTCTTGTAGAAATTGATCCTGGCTTCGATGTTCTCAGATATCTTACTGTGAGAACAATTGGAGGAACAATAACAGCGTTATTGCTGACAATATTTTTGGGTCCTAAGCTAATAAGCTGGCTTCAAAGAATGCAATTTAAACAATATGGAGTGGAGAGAGGTCCAGATTCCCACAAACAAAAGTCTGGTACCCCAACCATGGGGGGATTACTAATAATTTCTTCATTGTTAATATCTACTTTGTTATGGGCTGATTTAGGTAATAGATATATTTGGGTTTGCCTTTTTATTACATCGGGTTTCACTATCATAGGTTTTCTTGATGACTTCTTTAAAATTAAATATAAGGACTCAAAAGGCATATCTGGAAGGCTTAAACTATTATCTCAAACTATAGTTTCAATTATTGCAGTAAGCTTTTTATACTTCTCTGCCGAAGATTCTGCAGAAATATCATTAATACTCCTTTTTAACAAAGATTGGATCTTTGAAATGAGCATGCTTTCATTTATTCTGTTTGGCTCATTTGTAATTGTTGGTTCATCAAATGCAGTAAATCTTACAGACGGCCTTGATGGGTTAGCAATATTGCCAACTATTTTAATTGGTGGAGGCCTAGGATTAATAGCATATGCAATGGGTAACCAGTTAATTGCAGAATATTTATTTATACCCCATCTTCAAATTGCAGGTGAGCTAATTGTATTTTGTGGAGCGCTTATAGGGTCCGGAATTGGCTTCTTATGGTACAACTCATATCCTGCAGAAGTTTTTATGGGAGATGTTGGTTCTCTTACTCTTGGCGCAATTCTTGGAGTTCTTGCCGTAATTCTGAGACATGAAATAGTTTATGCAATTATGGCAGGAGTTTTCATAGCTGAAACTCTAAGCGTCATGATTCAAGTCACTTCTTACAGGTTAAGACAAAAAAGAGTTTTTTTAATGGCACCAATCCATCATCACTTTGAGTTAAAAGGATGGCCAGAGCCAAAAATTATTGTCAGATTCTGGATTATCACTCTTGTTTTAATTTTAGTTGCCCTTGCAACACTCAAATTAAGGTAATCCATGCCATCTTTGATATATGGCTTCGGTGTAACTGGACGGTCATTTCAAAGATATCTTGACATCAAAGGTGAAGAGTTTGAAATATATGACACTTTGCATAGTGACTCATTAGAAATTGCTTCAAAGATTGAGGATGGTTTCTATAAAAATATCTATGTAAGTCCTTCAGTGCCTAAAGAGAAGTTTAGAAATTTAAAGAAATATTCAACAGTTATTACTGACATGGATATCTTTTTCAATGAAGATGACTCTATAAAAATAGGAATAACCGGTACTAATAAAAAAAGCACCACTTGCTATCATTTAATGCAATTATTAGAGGAAAAATACTCTACAAACTTAGTTGGAAATATTGGTAAGCCAGTCCTAGATGTTTTGAATAATGGAAAAAAATATTCAATTATTGAACTTTCTAGTTTTCAATTAGATAAGGTTTCAAATATTGATCTTGATTATGGGATTCTTCTCAATATAGATAGTGATCACCTTGATTATCACGAAAATATTGAAGACTATGTTCAATCAAAAAAAAGAATATTGGAGGCTAAAAAGAGTATCCAGAATGATGACGTAAAGACTATATATAAATTTATTACTGGATCTATACCTCCAGAGAAAGAATTAAAAGATCTTCCATTTAGATTTCAAAAAATAAATCAAAATACTATCAATGACTCTAAATCGACTAACTCTCATTCCTTAAAATTTGCTTTATATGAAGCAAGCAAGATATTTAATGATTTTGCTTTGATCCTAATAGGTAATCCTGAAAAAGAAGGATATAAAGAAGTTGAGATTTCAAATCCATCATTGGTAGTTATATGCGGAAAACATGCAAATGAAATCTTCTCATGTGTAAAACATGAGAATAAAGTTTTATGTGAAAATCTAAGTTTAGCAGTCAAAGAGATTGAAAAAGCTAATATTAAAAATATTCTTTTTTCCCCAGGGTATCCCAGCGGCGATGACTATATTAATTTTGAAGAAAGGGGGAAGGCATTCAATAAACTTATAGAGGAAAAGAGTGGAACTTAAAAGCAATAATTTTCAAATCCTTTTTACTTTTGTCCTCTTACTAATCTTTGGAGAGATTATGGTTCTTTCCTCGAGTATGGTCAGGGCTGAATCAATTTATGATAATCCTTTTTTCTTTGCTTCAAGGCAAGCAATTTTTATTTCAATTGGCTTTATTATTTTTTGTTTTTTTCTTCTTATTCCATCAGATCTTTTAAGAAAATTTGATTGGTTATTATTGATACTATCTCTTATCTTGCTAGTTGCATTATTTTTTCCAGGAGTTGGTACTGAAGTCAATGGGAGCATGAGATGGATAAGGTTTGGACCAATCAATATCCAGCCATCTGAAGTTGCTAAGTTTTGTATGCTTATTTATATCTCTGGATATTGCGTAAGAAGGCTTGAAGAAATATCATCAACATCTGGTTTTTTAAGACCTCTTTTCGTTTTAACTCTTTTTGCTTCTCTAATATTAATTCAACCAGATTATGGGTCTACCGCCATACTTTGCTTAATCGTAATGGTTTTACTTTTCTTTGCCGGTATTTCTTTTTATCAATTTTTAATTTTGATAACGCTTTTTTTAATACTAGGAGCAATTGCAATATTTTTAGAGCCATACAGACTTATAAGATTATTAAGTTTTATTGATCCTTTTGAGGATATTCAAGATAGCGGTTGGCAGCTAGCTCAATCCTTAATAAGTTTAGGTCAGGGAGGGTGGCTTGGTTTAGGGTTAGGAAATAGCATTCAAAAGAATCTTTTTTTACCTGAGGCACATACAGATTTTATCTTTGCAATATTAGTTGAGGAGCTTGGAATAATAGGAGGTGTATTCCTAATTTTGATGTATATATTTTTATTGATTGGCATTTTCAAAGTTTCCTTTGAGTCATTTAATAAAATTAGACCATTTCAGGGTTACCTATGTTTTGGAATAGGATTTTTAATATCACTTCAAGTAATCTTAAATATAGGAGTTAATATTGGACTGCTTCCTACAAAGGGACTAACTCTACCATTCATTAGTTATGGAGGCACTAGTTTACTTGTAATGATGAGCCTAATAGCTATAGTTGTAAGGATTAATAACGAAAATAAGTTCTATAAATGAAAAATATAATCATTTGCGCTGCTAAAACAGGCGGACATATTTTTCCAGCACTTGGTTTTGCTAAGGAGGCTCTTAAAAATGATTATAAGATTACATTTTTAGGCACCAATACCGATCTTGAAAAAAAGATTTTTGAGCAAAATGAGAATATAAATTTTATAAAATTTGAATTGGATGGCTACAGAGGAAAAAGCATCACTCAAAAATTAATGTTCCTAATTAAGTTACCTCTAATTTTTTTTCAAGTCATACCAATTATTATTTCAAGAAAAATATCTTCAGTGGTTTGTTTTGGTGGATTTATAACTGTCCCAGTAGGTTTTGCTAGTATCATAAGCTTTAGGAAACTATATTTACATGAGCAAAACTCAATTGTAGGATCTTCAAATAAACTTCTTTCAATATTTGCAAAAAAGATGTTCACTGCATTTCCACTTAGCAAAAACAAAAAATACTTTTTTGTTGGAAATCCTTCAAACATACAAAATAAAAAAGCTATAGATATCTATCAAAATGATAATTTAAATATTTTAGTTACTGGTGGCAGCCAAGGAGCAGATTTTATTAATAAAAATATCCCAATTGCCCTAAATACTTTAAATATTAACTTAAATGTAATCCATCAATGCGGCTTGGGTAAAATTCAAAATGTCTCAAATTACAATCAAGAAATTAATGCATCAATTTTAGAATTTATAGACAATTTAGATGAGTATATTGAGTGGTGTGATTTTGCTATTTGCAGATGTGGTGCAGGCACTCTTAGTGATATTTCTCAAAAAAAGAGGGGGATGATCATGATTCCTCTTCCAGAATCAATTGATAATCATCAATACTTTAATGCAGTATTTTATGAGGAAAACAATCAAGGTAAGATTTTTCAAGAAAAAGACTCACTAGATAGTCTCTCTAATCTTCTTAGAAAAATAATTCATGAAAAAGATTATCAGAATTGGAAAAAGAAAGAGCCGCCTATTGATCACTCAAGAGCAGCTTCTTTAATGTTGGGTGAAATTAATAAAGATAATGCAGCAATTTAAGAAAATAAGAAATATTCATTTTATAGGCATTGGTGGGTCTGGAATGATAGGAATTGCAACAATTCTGCATAAGAAAGGATATAACATTTCGGGTTCAGATATCTCCAAAACAAAAGATCTGGATGAGTTAGCAAAGTCAGGCGTTGACGTAACTTACTCGCACAAAAGCAAGAACATAAACAACAAAGACTTAATTGTTTTATCCTCCGCAATTGATTCTTCAAATGTAGAGGTATCCTCTGCTAAAAAGAAAAATATACCAATTATTCCTAGGGCTGAAATGTTAAGTGGTATTTCCAGAGGATACCAAGGAATAGCAGTTGCTGGTAGCCATGGAAAAACAACCACAACAAGCTTAATTGCTCATATCTTTAATCAAGCTTTACTAAGTCCAACCTACGTAATTGGAGGGAAAATACTTAGTTCAGATGGTAACTCACGTCTAGGTGATGGGAATTTTTTTATATTTGAAGCAGATGAAAGTGATAAATCTTTTTTAAGTTTTTATCCTGATTCGGCTGTTATAACAAATATAGATGATGATCATCTGGAAGCCTATGAGGGTAATATTAAGAACTTAAAAAATTCTTTTTTAGATTTTTCAGATAATATTCCTTTTTTTGGATATGTTATTGCTAATTATGATGATAAAAACACCAGGGATATTTTAAAAAACATAAAAAGACGGGTAATCACATTTGGTTTAAATAAAAAAAGTGACATTATAATTAGTGAAATCAATTACTTCTTCGATTACGTTGATTTTAAGATTTATATAAAAGACACAAATAAAAAACATAAATTCAGGTTATCACTTCAGGGTAAATACAATATTTATAATGCTGTTGCTGCTGTAGCAGTTGCTATAGAGGAGGGAATTAGCATTCAGACAATCAGGGCTGCATTGAAATCTTTTTCTGGTGTCGAAAGGAGACTAGAGAGATTTAAGCTAACAATTAAAAATAAGCAAGTTACTCACATTGATGATTATGGACATCATCCTAAAGAAATAGAGCAAGTAATAGTTTCTTTAAGAAGGCATTTTAAGAAAAAAAAAGTTCTTATGATTTTTCAACCTCATAGATTTTCAAGAACAAAAATGCTTTTTAATGATTTCATTTCAACATTAAGCAAAGTTGATAAAGTATTTTTATTACCCATTTATTCTGCAAGTGAAAAAGAAATTAAGGGAGTCTCTTCAAAAAATATTGCTCAGAAATTAAATAAAATAAATGGAAATGATTTTTGCTGTCTCGTAAAACATGAAAATGTAAATGATATGGTTGAGCAATGTATTGATAAATATGATGTTGTAATAACTCAAGGAGCAGGGAATGTTTCTATGGTTTCAAAGGGTTTAATCGAGAGATGGAAGATATGAAAGAAGTCTGTGTACTCCATGGAGGTAATTCCTCCGAAAGAGAGGTTTCACTTAAAAGCGGTAAATTTATTCATAAATCTCTATTAAAGAATGGGTATAAATCTTACTTAATTGATTATGCAGATCTAACTGAATTAGAAAAGTTAAAAGATTTTGATCTTGTTTTTATTGCATTACATGGCGAAGAGGGTGAAAGCGGCATTCTTCAATCTAAAATGGATAAAGCAGGAATATACTATACTGGTTCTGGTTTTGAAGCTTGCAAGAATAGTTGGGACAAAGAAATTTGCAAAAATATATTAAGTCAGCGCAATATTCCTACTCCTGATTTTTCTGTGTATAAAACATTTCAAGAGATAGTTGAATCTAAAAATAAAATAGAAGAGCAGTTTCATGAAGGTGTATTTATAAAACCATGCAAAGAAGGCTCTAGTATAGACATTATTAAAGTAACAGATTTCTCAAAAACTGATCTAGAGAAGATAAAAGTAGATTTAGTTGACAGAGAAAGAGAATTTTTAGTTGAGAGATTTATTGAGGGAAGAGAATTTACCGTCGGTTTTTTAAATGATCATATTCTCGAACCTTTAGAAATAATTACTAAAAGAGAATTCTATGATTATGAAGCTAAATATGATGATGATGAAACGCAGATTATAAAAGCTGATTTGGATGAAAAAGACTTGGATACATTAAAAGTAATAGCTAAAAATTGTTTCAATGTGTTTGGACTTTCAAGGTGGGGTAGGGTAGATATTCTTCAAGACCAAAAAGGAAATTTTTTTGTATTAGAACTTAATACTGTTCCAGGTATGACTGATCATAGTCTTTTTCCTTATGCTGCAAGCTTAATGGGATTTAGTTTTGATGAGCTAGTAAATGAAATTGCAAAGTAAGAAAAGAACTTTTTTAGCAAGTGTTTTAATCCTATTTTTTATTCCTTCGCACTCTGCTGAATTTGAAATTAATTTTATTGAAACCTTTGATGAAAATTACATGCTTGAGGTTATACAAGAATTAAAATATGAAAATAATATTAGAACAATTAAAGCTTTATTAGATCAAAAGCATTGGATTGAAAGATATGAAATCAAAAGAAACTTTTTCAAACCCTCATCTTTAAAAATCTATTCAAGAAAACCTATTTTTGTCTGGAACAATGATAGTTTTGTAGACAAAGATTTAGTTATTTTCCCAAAAAATAAGAATTCCTTGTCTAACAATATTCTTATGATTAATTGTCCAGAGCCACTGCTTTATGAAGTTTTTAACTGGGTAAAGTATCCGATTGATTTAGCTGGAAACAAACTAATTTCAATAAACTACAATTCAGTCGAGGGATGGATATTCCAATTTGAAGATTTTGAGGCAAAGTTGGGTAAAAGTTTAGATAGCTACAAGTTTGAAAATCTTTTAAAAACTATAGAATACTTATACGCAAAAAGAAAAAATGCAAGTATAGTAGATTTAAGAAGTAATGCAGGAATTTCTCTAAAATATGACAAATAATCAATCAAAAAATAAAGATCTTATAGTTGGTTTAGATATTGGTACTTCAAAAGTTGTTTGTTTAGTTGGCAGATATGATTCATCTGATAATCTAGAAATACTTTCATTAGGAACATATCCATCAAGTGGTCTTAAAAAAGGTGTCGTTGTTAATATCGATGCAACAACAGATGCAATAGAGAAAGCTGTTGAGCAGGCTCAATCTTTAATAGATGAAAAGATTAGAAATATTTTCGTTGGAATAGCAGGAAATCATGTAAAAAGCCTTAACTCAGAGGGTGTAGTTGGTATAAAAGACAAAGAAGTAAAACAATCTGATGTGGATGCAGTTATAGAATCTGCAAGAGCAGTTGCTGTTCCATCAGATCAGACAATGCTTCATGTTATACCTCAGGAATATACAATTGATGAGCAAGACTCAATAAAGGAACCTATCGGCATGACTGGTGTTAGATTAAAATCTAGTGTTCACCTCGTAACATGTGCATCAAATGCAATCTCAAATATTGAGAAATGTATTAGTTCTTGTGATTTGAATGCAAATGCATTTGTATTAGAGCAACTTGCAAGCTCATATTCAATTCTAACTGAGGATGAAAAAGATTTAGGAGTTTGTATTGTTGATATTGGAGGAGGTACTACAGATATTGCAATTCTTAATTCTGGATCAATTATTTTTACAGGTGTAATACCAATTGCAGGTGATCAAGTAACAAGCGATATTGCCGTTGCTTTGAGAACACCAACATCTCAAGCTGAAGAAATAAAACAAACATATGGATGTGCAGTTGCTGAATTTACAAATGACGAAGACATGATAGAGGTTCAGGGAGTTGGAGGAAGGCCTCCAAGAGAGTTGGCAAGAAGATCATTGGCAGAAATTATAGAGCCTAGATATGTTGAGCTATTTGAGTTAATTAGAGCTGAGATTGAAAGAAATGGATTTGAACACAAGATTCCTGCTGGCATAGTTTTAACTGGTGGAACTTCAAAAATGGAGGGCGTAGTTGAATTAGCAGAATCAATCTTTCAGACAAGTGTTAGATTGGGAGTTCCAGAGAAGTTTTCAGGAATGGAAAACGTGCTCAGAAATCCAATATATGCAACTTCAATAGGTCTATTGGCTTATGGTAATGACAGAATTAAAAGCGGACTTGTTTCAAATTCAGGAGATAGCTTTGTGTCTAAAGCTTGGAGTTGGCTTAAAAATAATTATTGATTAGAAACAAATTTTATATATAATTCACTCACCTTGATTTAGCAAATAAGTGTTAAGTCTTATAACCATAGGGTAAAAATGCAGAATTACGAAATAGCTTTAATAATAAATCCTGACCTTTCAAAGGATATTGATAAGTTTTTTACTAGTTTTGAAAAACTATTATCAGATAATAATTTTTCTATATCTAGGCTTGAAGATGTCGGAAGAAGAAAGCTTGCTTACTCAATAGATGACCACAACAAAGGTCACTATCTTTTCTATTATGTAGAAGGTACCCCAGAAAATGTGTCTGAAATCGAGAACAAGATAAAGTTTAACGATATGATAATTAGACATTTATTCGTAAAAATTAATAATGTTCCAGACTTTGAATCTGACCTGAAAGAGGACTCTGCAAAAGATGAGGATAAACCTAAAAAAGTCACTAAATCACAAGACAAAAAAGAAGATATAAAAAAAGATGATGACAAAAAATTAGATGAAGCAAAGGAAACTGCTGATGAAGTTAGCAAAGATGAAAAAGTAACTGAAGATAAACAAGCTGAGAATCAAAATGAGGAGACTAAAGATGAGTAATCTCGATTCAAAATTTATAAATTATAAGAACATTGATTTACTAAAGAGGTATATAACCGAAACTGGAAAAATCGTTCCTGGAAGAGTTTCTGGAGTAACTTCTTCTCAGCAAAGGAAAATTACAAAAGCAATCAAAGTTGCGAGATATATGGCTCTATTGCCATACACAGATTCACATAAATAAAAATGAAAATTATATTATTAGATAAAATTATTCGTCTTGGTGACATTGGAGATGTTGTTGATGTGAAGTCAGGATTTGCAAGGAATTACTTAATACCTCAAAAAAAAGCAATGTTTGCTAACGAAGAGAATATAAAGATAGTTGAAGCAAGAAAAGCAGAATTAGCAGCAGAATCAGAAGATCTCAAAGTTCAAGCCCAAGCGGCAGCAGATTCCATATCCGGCAAAGAAGTAGTAATCAAAGTTGCTGTTTCTGAAGAAGGTTCTATGTATGGCTCGATTGGAACCAGAGAAATAGAAGAAGCATGTCAGTCATCAGATATTCAAATTGATAAGAGCCAGGTTCAACTTCCAGAGGGTCCAATCAAGGAAATAGGTGAGCATTCAGTAACAATATCCTTTCATCAAGAGGTTTCAACCGAAATCATAGTAAAAGTAGAATCAGAGTAGTTGTTTATTTTTGAATATGATGTAAAAATCATAAACCCATGTCAGAAATAACTAACAGTTTTAACCAACAAGCAAGAGAGGCAGAGAAAGCAGTCTTAGGTGGCCTAATGTTGGAAACTGAAAGATTTGATTCAGTTATTCTCAAAATTTCTGATAAAGATTTCCATGGCAAAGATCACCAATTAATTTTTGAGAGCATGGGAGAGCTTATTAATGAGAATAAGCCACTTGATCCACTTACAGTTTCTGAAAAGCTTGATAGTAAGAATCTTCTTAATAAGATTGGAGGTAAAGATTATCTTATATCTTTAGCAACCGAGACTCCAACTGCAGCGAACCTCGAGGCATATGCCGAAATTATCAGACAAAGATCTGTAGCAAGACAACTCATGAAAGCAAATTCTGAGATTGCCGAATTAATAAATAATCCTCAGGGAATGGATGGTTTTAGTCTTCTCGATGAAGCTGAAAGAAAAATATTTTCTTTAAATGATGAAGCTAACAGATCTCAATCAAGCATTCTTTCTATGAAGGAATTAATACCAAAATCGATTGATAGGCTTCATCAGTTGGCTGAAAGCGGCTCTCAACTTTTGGGTAGCTCAACTGGTTTTAAAGCAATAGATAATAAATTACAGGGACTACAAGATGGAGATCTGATTGTTGTAGCAGGAAGACCGAGTATGGGTAAAACTGCATTTGCAATGAATATAGCTGAAAATGTTTTAGTCCAGAATGATGAAAACACAGGAGCAGTCCTTGTCTTTAGTCTTGAGATGCCCGCAGAATCATTAACTACTAGATTACTTTCAGGAATGTCAAGACTAGACCAACAGGATGTTCGATCGGGAAAGCTTGATAATAAACAGGTAACTCAGGTTGTTGAACAAAGCAAAAGGTTGCGTGAACTTCCTCTATACATTGATGATAGTTCTCTGCTTTCACCTATGGAGCTGAGAGCTAGAGCAAGAAGAATAAATAGACAAGAGCCAAATGGGCTTTCACTAATTGTAGTAGATTATTTACAGTTAATGCAGGTCCCAGGATCTTTAGAAAATCGTGTAAATCAAATTTCTGAGATCTCAAGATCTTTAAAGTCTTTGGCTAAAGAGTTAAATGTTCCTGTCATAGCACTATCACAGCTAAACAGGGCAGTTGAGCAAAGAACAGACAAAAGACCGATGATGGCTGATTTAAGAGATTCAGGAGCAATTGAGCAAGATGCAGATGTAATCTTATTTATTTATAGAGACGAAGTTTACAATGAGGATACTGATCAGGGTAATAAAGCTGAGATAATTATTGGAAAACAAAGAAATGGCCCAATTGGAAAAACTTACCTAACCTTCTTAAAACAGTATGCAAGATTTGAAGACTTTGTTCCTGATGACCGGCTCCCAGAGGAGGGTCTGTACAGTAAGTTTGAATGACAACTCACTCAGCTGAGCTAATTGTTGATTGCTCTAAGATAATTAGCAATATTTCTAATCTAAAATCACTAATAAGCAGTGAGTCAAAATTTATGTTCATTGTAAAAAGCAATGCATATGGGCACGGTTTAAGAGAGATCATAAAAAATCTTGAAAGTTATGTTGATGCTTTTGGCGTAGTTAGAATGGAAGAAGCTATTTTAGTTCGAGAAGCTACCAGCAAGCCTATTCTTCTAATGCAGGGCATTTATGCAGACCATGAAATTAATATAGCTAGAGAAAGAAATATACAGGTAGTTATCCACAATATGAACCAATTTAAATTGGTTGGCAAGAATGATAATGAGCTTGGTCTTTGGATAAAGATAAATACTGGAATGAATAGATTAGGGCTTTCTCAAGAAGAATTAAAAGCAGTATATGAAAAGGGAATCATTAAGTCAGATTCTGTACTTATGACACATATGGCATGCGCAGATAACCCAGATGATCCAATGAATAAGATACAAATAAATAATTTTGAAAAAGCTTTTAACTTAGTTGAGAGGCAAACAAAAAGAAGTATTTGCAATAGCGCATCTTTAATAAATTTTCCTGAGCTTTCATTTGATTGGGTTAGGTCAGGTATAGCTGCTTTCGGTGGAGAATTTAAAAACTTAAATCTAAAAACAGCAATGACATTCAGAGCTCCAATAATTTCGATAAGAAATATAAGAAAAGGAGAAAGGGTTGGATATGGTGGAAGAAAGAAAGCACCCAAGGATATGAGGATTGCAATAGTTTACGCTGGGTACGCTGACGGAATCCCGCAGACAACAGTTGATGGGACCAAAGTGCTGGTAAATGACAAACAGGCAGAAATTTTTGGGAGGGTGAGTATGGATTTAGTATCAATAGATGTTACAAATCTTCCTCAAGTTTCAGAAAATGACCTTGTTTCATTCTGGTCTGAAGAACTTCCAATCAATGAATTTTCAAACAATAATGGATTGATTTCATATGAGCTTATGACTAGAATCAGTAGCAGAGTAAAAGTAAAAGTAATTTAGATGAAAATTAATTATCTTAATAATACACCTAGAAAAGTAATAGACTCGGACGACTTACCTGACTATATGTCAGAGAATGATGTTACTGATGTTGTTGAAATCTTTAATACACCTTTAACGGGTTCATACAATTGGGACTATACAATCCAAGATAACAGAATAAAAAAGCTTTATGAGTTAGGCAAAGAGCTTAACTGGAATTCTAATATGGATATTAACTGGGATAGACCCGTGGTTCATTTAGATGAGCCGCCACCAATCTTTTGGGATGATTATGAGCCTTATATAAAATTGTCAGACAAAGAAAAGTTGAGATTTCTTAGGCATAGACAGGCATGGAGCATGAGCCAGTTTCTGCATGGTGAGCAAGGGGCTTTACTTGTAGCATCCCAGCTAACTAGCTGTGCACCAACTTATAATGCAAAGCTTTATGCAGCTTCACAAACTTTTGATGAAGCTAGACATGTGGAAAGCTTTAATAGATATGTTCAATCAAGAATGGAGCTAATGTATCCAATTGGTAATGCCCTTAAATCAATTTTAGATAAAATCCTTACAGATCCAAGATGGGATCTTAAGTTCATTGGTATGCAATTAATTATCGAAGGACTGGCACTAGCAGCTTTTAGAACCTCTAGGGACTTAACACCAGATCCTGTCTTAAAGGATATGCTTGATTTAATAATCCGAGATGAGGCAAGACATGTTACTTTTGGCATTAATTATTTAGAAGAGTTTGTAACGACTTTATCTGAAAAAGAGATTGAGGAACGAGCTCAGTTTGCCTATGAGGCATGCTACCTAAGCAAAGAAAGACTTGTTTCCATAGAAGTCTATGAACACTTTGGTTGGAACGTTGAAGATGCAAGACAATTTCAGCTAAGCTCTGAAATAATGCAAACATTCCAAAAACTTCTATTTCAGAGAGTTATGCCAAATCTGAAGAGAATTGGATTACTAACTGATTCAATCAGGCCAAAATTCGAGAAACTTGGTATTCTTGAGTACGAAGATGATGCAAGCGATGCAGACATTGATTGGGCTGATCTATCAAGACCATTATTCAAAGAAACTGCAGAGTTAGCTCCATAAAGCATTTATATAATCTTTAATATCTGTTATTCTGTTATCCCATCATGAGAGTCTTTAATGATGGCAAAAACTAAGTATATTTTTATCACTGGCGGAGTTGTTTCTTCTCTGGGAAAAGGTATTGCTGCTGCCTCAATTGGAGCTCTTCTTGAGGCTCGTGGACTTAAGGTTTCCTTATTAAAATTAGATCCTTACATCAATGTTGATCCTGGGACTATGAGTCCATTTCAGCATGGAGAAGTATTTGTCACTAATGATGGAACAGAAACGGACCTTGACTTAGGTCACTATGAACGTTTTGTAAGATTTGAAGCTTCTAAAAAGAATAATTTTACAGCAGGTAAAGTTTACGAATCTGTTATTAAGAACGAAAGAAAAGGTAAATACCTTGGCGGCACTGTTCAAGTTATTCCTCATATAACCGATGAAATTAAAAGAAGAATTAAGGCAGGTGCAGCCGGAAGCGATGTTGCAATCGTAGAAATTGGCGGAACTATTGGTGATATAGAAAGCCAGCCATTTGTCGAAGCTATTAGACAGATGTCTTTAGATCTTCCTTCAAAATCAACATCATTTGTTCATTTAACTCTTGTTCCGTTCATTAATGTTTCAGGCGAGCTGAAAACTAAACCTACTCAACATTCAGTGAAAGAGCTTAGATCGTTGGGCATTGGTCCCAACTGTCTTATTTGTAGATCTGAAACAGAACTTCCTAAAGACGAAAAAAAGAAAATAGCACTATTTTGCTCAGTTGATATGTCTAATGTTATATCTATGCACGATGTAGATACCGTTTACTCAATACCTTTGTTACTTCATAAACAGAAGGTGGATGAAATAGTTTTAAAAGACTTGGGACTAAAAACTAAAAAACCAAACCTAAATGATTGGAAAAAAGTAGTTAAAGCCAAATTAAATCCTAAAAAATCTGTTGAAGTTGCAATGGTTGGAAAATATACAGAGTTAAAAGACTCTTATAAGTCTCTCAATGAAGCGCTTGATCATGCAGGCATAAAGAATAATGCAAAAGTAAATATAACTTTCGTAGAGGCAGAAAAATTAACCAAAAGAAATGTAAAAACTAAGCTTAAGTTTGCAGATGCTGTATTAGTGCCTGGAGGATTTGGTAGCAGGGGTATTGAGGGAATGATCATAGCCTGCGAATATGCAAGACTAAAAAATATACCTTATTTTGGAATATGTCTTGGAATGCAAATCGCTCTCATTGAGTTTGCAAGAAATATGCTGGGCCTCAAAGGAGCTAATAGCACTGAATTTGATTCTAAAACAAATTATCCTGTTGTTGCGCTTATTACGGAATGGAAAGATAAAACCGGCAAAACTGAAAGGAGAACAGCTGACTCCGATTTAGGTGGAACAATGAGGCTGGGTGGGCAGACCTGCATTTTAAAAAAGGGCTCTAATGTTTTAAGAATGTACAAAAAGAAAGAGATTGTTGAAAGGCACAGACATAGATATGAGGTAAACCCGGAATTTAGAGATGGATTTAATACTAAAGGAATGAATATAGTTGGTACTTCTGTGGACGATATGCTGGTTGAAATGATCGAAATAAAAAATCATCCCTGGTTTCTTGGTTGTCAGTTTCACCCAGAATTTACTTCAAATCCAAGAGATGGACATCCTATCTTTAATAGCTTCATTTCAAGTACAATAAAGACTAAAAAATGAAAGATATTTCAATAAAAAATTTTCAAATAGGAAATGATCAAGATTTTACCTTGATGGGCGGAATGAATGTTCTTGAATCAGAAGAGACAGCTCTACTGGTAGCCGAAAAATTTAAAGAAGTTACTGATAAATTAGAAATAAATTGGATTTTTAAAGCCTCCTTTGACAAAGCTAATAGAAGTTCAATTGAATCCTTTAGAGGCCCAGGTATGGACGAGGGCCTCAAAATACTTGAAAAAGTCTCATCAGCATTTGACGTTCCTGTAATTACAGATATACATCAGCCAAGCCAAGCTAACCCTGTAAGTGAAGTTTGTGAAGTTATTCAGATTCCTGCTTTTTTATGTAGACAAACCGATCTTGTTTCAGCAGCTGCAAAAACAAAGTCAGCTATTCAATTTAAGAAGCCACAATTTCTTTCAGCAACTGAAATGAGAAATGTTGTTGAAAAATGTAGGTCTGCCGGAAATGAAAAAATTATTTTATGTGAGAGAGGAAATATTTTTGGATATAACAATCTTGTGGTTGATACTCTTAACTTCCAAATAATGAAAGAATATTCTGTTCCAGTTATGTTTGATGTTACTCACTCACTCCAACTTCCCGGAGGACTGGGAAAATCTACTGATGGCAGAAGAGAATACCTTTTGCACATGGCAAAAGCTGGAATTTCTCAGAAGATTGCTGGATTATTTCTTGAAGCTCATCCTAATCCAGATAAAGCTAAATGTGATGGTCCATGCGCCCTTAGACTTGATCAGCTCGAATCATTTCTTCTTCAAGTAAAAGAATTAGATAAACTTGTAAAGTCTCAAAAAGATTTAGATCTTAAATAAAATGCCAAGAATTGAAAATCTAACCTCCATTCAAGTTCTGGATTCAAGAGGACTTCCCACAATTTCTACGGAAATACTGTTAGATGATGGCACTAGATCAGTTGCAATGGTACCTAGCGGTGCTTCAACTGGTGAAAAAGAAGCTCTTGAGCTTCGAGATGGAGGTCAGGCATTCCTTGGTAAAGGCGTAACAAAAGCCATAGATAATGTTAATGATCGCATAAAGAATTCCCTTATAGGAGAAAATCCACTTGACCAAGAACATATCGATAAAATCTTAAATGACTTGGATGGCACAAGTGATAAATCTAATCTTGGTGCTAATGCAATTCTTTCTGTATCAATAGCTTCTGCAAAAGCATCATCTAAATCAGAGAATTTAGATTTACATAATTATTTTAATATTTTGCTTGCTAACAAAATGGGCAAAACTATTGATCAAGTTATTCCAACACCCATGCTAAATATTCTGAACGGTGGTGAGCATGCCGATAACAATATTGATATACAAGAATTCATGATTATTCCAAAAGGAGCCGTTAATTTTTCGCAAGCTATGCAGTGGTCCTCTGAGATATATTGGAATCTAAAATCTATTCTTAAAGAAAAAGGCTTATCAACTGCTGTAGGTGATGAAGGTGGGTTTGCTCCAAATCTCAAAACAAATAGAGAAGCTCTTGAGTTAATAGCAAGAGCGGTTGATAAAACTGATCTTAAATTGGGCTCAGATATCTGTATATCCTTAGATTGTGCTGCAAGTGAATTTTATGAAAATGGTGCTTATCATCTTAGGGGCGAAGATAGAGAGCTTACTAGTTCAGAATTTGCCGAATATTTAGAAGGTTTGGCAAATGATTTCCCAATAATATCTATTGAAGATGGGATGGATGAAAATGATCTTGAGGGATGGAAACTGCTTACTAAACAAATTGGAGCAAAATGTCAGCTTGTTGGCGATGATCTTTTTGTTACAAATCCTGAAGTCCTCAAAAAAGGAATAAGTGATGAGATAGCTAATTCGGTTTTAATAAAATACAACCAAATTGGAACAATATCAGAAACACTTGAAACTATTTCTATTGCTTTAAATAACGATTATCAAAATATTATTTCGCATAGATCTGGAGAGACTGAGGACTCATCAATTTCTGATCTGGCTGTTGGAACAGGAGCCGGTCAAATTAAAACGGGAGCACCATGCAGATCTGAAAGGGTTGCAAAATATAATAGGCTTTATTGGATTGACAAGAAAAATAGCTTTTCATATGGCTGATGATGAGATTAGCGCCTTTAATTATTATTTTATTTTTCGTTCTTATTGCAGCTCTTTTGTATTCTTTATTTTTCAGTGAAAGCGGTATTAACGAGAGAAATATGATTGTTGATAGAAACAAAGAGTTGCTAGAAGAAAATCAAAGACTAATGGATGAAAATAAAAAGTTATCTGAAAGCATTAAACAAGCTCAAGAAAACCCAAATATGCATATTGAAAATATTGCTCGTGAAAAATTTAACCTCACAATGCCTGATGAAGAGTTCATAGTTTTTGAAGAAGAGGATGAGAATGAATAACAATCTTTTGGTAATTATTCCATGTGCTGGAATTGGTAATAGATTTTCGTCACAAATTGAAAAACAGCACGCTAGTTTGGGAGATTTATCAGTTATTGAAACAACTTTAGATACCTTTATGAGGTTTAAGCCTGCTTCAAAGATTGTGGTTGTTGTAAAAGATCCAGAAAGTTTTCAAAAAAAAATAAGCATCAAACTAGATGAAAGATTCTCTATTGTAAGTGGAGGAAATTCTAGGTCAGAATCTGTGCTCAACGGAATTAGAAGTGAAAATATTGAAAAATATGACTATGTAATGACTCATGATGGAGTCAGGCCATATATTGACCTTGATTCTTTAGAAAAGATATATGCATCTATCTTGGACTCTGATTATGATTGTATTTTTTATGGGATAAGGCCAAAAGATTCAATTAAAAGATTAGAGGGAGAGTCTTGTAAGGCTGAAGAAAGAGATAATTTTATTTTAGTTCAAACACCTCAAATCTGTGAATCTAATAAATTAAAGAATGCTCTTGAAGTACTAACTTCGAAAAACATTTATCCTACTGATGAAAGCTCAGCAATGGAGAACTCTGGATACAGTGTAAATTTTATTGAGGGATCGCAAAAAAATATAAAAATTACTTTTCAAGAGGATCTAGTAAAAGAGGATATTCTTATTGGCAATGGGTTTGATTTACACAGATTTTGTGAGGGAAATTCAATAGTCTTTGGTGGAGTAAAATTCCCATTCGAATTCGGAATTGAAGCAATATCCGATGGTGATGTAATTTTACATTCTTTAGCTGACTCAATTTTAGGTGCATTATCTGAAGGCGATATTGGAAGTGCTTTTCCAGAGGATGACCCAAATAGTAAAGATTTAGATAGCCAAGAAATAATTACGTACTGCTTGGGTTTGATGAAAAAGAGGGGATACCATCTAAATAATATTGATATCACAGTTATATCTGAAATCCCAAAAATTAGCCCAATTAGGAATCAGATCATAAAATCTTTATCTGAAATTTTTTCTATTGATTCAAGTAAAATAGGTTTGAAAGGCTCAACTATGGAAAAAATTGGAACAATCGGTAAAGAGCAGGCTCTTGCAGTAATGACATCTGTAACACTAAAGAGATAAATATGAATATTCTTCTTACAAATGATGATGGTTTTGATGCTGATGGAATTAAGGCCATTAGAACTGCATTAGAAAAGAGTCATAATGTCTACGTTGTAGCTCCAGAAAAAAATTGCAGTGGCCTAAGTGCATCTATCTCGTACATGAAAGAAATTGAAATCAAGAAGGAATCGGAAAAACTTTACATTGTTAAAGGAACTCCAGCTGATTGTGCATATATTGGCTTATTAAATCTTCTAAATGATGAAATAGATGTGCTTGTATCAGGCATCAACCTTGGAGCAAATATTGGGAATGATGTTTTGTATTCTGGTACTGTTGGAGCTGCGCTTGGAGGAAGAAAGCTGAAGTTTCCGCCGATTGCAATTTCTTCATGTGAGCACAAGCCTAGGCACCTAGATTTTATAGCAAATAAGTCATGTGAATTAGTTGAATTAATAACTTCTTTTGAAAAACAGGAAATTTTAAATAAAGTTGTAAATATAAACTTTCCTGATATTGATGAAAAATCTTATAAGGGCATTAAAGTGGTTCCAATTGCTAAAAGAGATGTTCCACCAACTCCTGATATTCTAAAAAATAATTCTGACATTCAGTCATTTAGGTATGCGGCATCAGGAGCGCCAATAAAGGAAGATTTTCTTACCGATGCCGAGGCTGTGAAACTTGGATATGTATCTATATCAATTTTAGATTATGAATTACTAGATCCTAATTTTAATAGTCTTGAGCTTGAGAACTTCATAAATGAATAACCCCAAAGCAATATACGAAAGACCGCTTGAAGAGATGATTGGAAAACTGCTTGAAATGGGCATCAAAGACTTTAGTGTTTTAGATGCAATGAGAAGGGTGCCCAGACATATTTTCATTGATGAAGCATTAAGGTCCAGAGCTTATGAAAATATGTCTTTACCTATTGGATACAAACAAACCATTTCGCAGCCATATATTGTTGCAAAGATGACAGAACTATTGGTTCGAAATTCAGCAAAACAAAATGATAAATTTGAAAAGATTCTTGAGATAGGGTCCGGTTGTGGTTACCAATCTGCTGTTCTTTCTTACTTTGCTGATGAGGTGCATTCTGTGGAAAGAATTAAACAATTAGTTAGCAAGGCTCGTGAGAATCTATCAGATCTAAGAATTCATAATGTTCTAATTAAAAATAGAGATGGCTTTGAAGGTTGGGATGAAGAAATTAAATATGATGGTATTCTTTGTGCAGCAGCACCACCAGAAATACCCAAAAGCCTTTTAGCTTTTTTAAAGGTTGGATGTTGTCTTGTTCTTCCAGTCGGTGGGAGCAAATCTCAGAAATTAAAAATAGTTACTAAAACTAGAAAGGGTTTTGATGAACAAGAATGCGAGAACGTTTCATTTGTTCCAATGCTAGGTGGTACTTCAAAATGAATATTAAACTCAGATTCCTTTTGGCTGGTTTTTGTATAGGTCTTGCCGAGTTGCTACCAGGAATTTCAGGGGCAACAGTTGCCATGATGTTTGGCATATATAAAAAACTTATTAAATGTATTTCCAAACTAACAGATCTAGATCTTCTTGTTCCATTGTTGCTTGGAATGGCTGTAAGTGTTTTTGGTTTTTCAAAACTGATAAATTTTTTATTTTTAAATTACACAAATTTATTCGAGTTATTTATTGGAATTCTTATGATTTTCTATGGTGCTTATTTATTCCTAAGCAATATTGAAAGATCTAATAGAAAAGAACTATTTTTCTTTTCCTTAATGTTTGTTATTTCAGTGGCTATTGGAGTCGCTATTGGAAATTTATCTGGTCTCGATGCATCTGCTGGTATCTTTCATTTAGGGGTATATGGGTTTATTGCTTTTTCTTTTTTATTAATACCAGGGATATCCGGAAGCGCTTTTCTATTAGCAATAGGGATTTATCCATTAATTATTGGATCTGTAGCAGATCTAAACCTCTTAGTGCTTCTTCCTTTTGCGACAGGAATGCTTTTTTCATTAATCACTATGCCAAAATTAATTGAAAAGCTTCTATCTGAATTTGATAAGTATATCTATATGATTTTTGCAGGATTTATATTTGGGGCTGGCTCTTCGATGATTTAATCTTCGAGAGTTCTTAACTTAACATCTGTAAAATCATTGCTTTGAAGGAATTCCATTATTTTCATTGCCCACTCATGAAACGCCTTACCTTGAACATTAAGATGAACAATTTCTTCTTTTACTAAATTATCAATTAGAGTATTCCTAAAAATAGATTCATCAATATTTGAAATATCTTTTATCTCAATTTTAATATTGTTAATTTCAAGCTCTCCATTTGAATATAAAAATATCTCATTTGATTCGACACCTATATCATTTGCAACTTGGGCATCAGAAGTATCCAAATTTAAGAAATGTTTTTTATCTTTAATATCCTTAAATTCGTCGGCCTCTGGGAGTGGTGCCTTAGCTTCCGAAATATTTGGATAAACATCAGCAAGTTTTGCATTAATTTCAATAAATTCTATTTGATCGTCTGGTAGCTCGTCGTCAGCTGAAATGGCTTCTATGGGACACTCAGGCTCACATAATCCACAGTCTATGCATTCATCAGGATGAATAACAAGAAAATTTGGCCCCTCATAAAAACAATCAACAGGACAAACTTCTACACAATCAGTGTATTTGCATTTGATGCAAGCTTCTGTAACTACGAATGTCATATTGTTTATTAAAAAAAAAGATTCTATATTAAATGCGCAAAAAAAACATTATCAATTAGCGATTTATTGATTTTAGGAAAGAATTTGATATACTGTACATACATACAGTAGGAGTTAATTATGGCAGAAGATAAATCAAAACAACTTAATGAGACTTTGAATCAGATTGAAAAACAATTTGGTAAGGGAACTGTAATGAGAATGGGCGACAGAGAGGTTGTCGATATTCCTTCTATATCGACTGGATCTTTGGGTTTAGATATTGCTTTAGGAATTGGTGGTGTGCCCCAAGGAAGAGTAATTGAAATTTTTGGACCTGAATCATCTGGTAAGACAACTCTTACTTTACAAGTGATTGCAGAATGCCAAAAAGCGGGTGGAACTGCAGCCTTTATTGATGCAGAACATGCTCTGGATCCTCTTTATGCAAAAAAACTCGGAGTTAATGTTGATGAACTCCTCCTTTCTCAACCAGATACTGGCGAACAGGCTCTTGAAGTAGCTGATATGCTTGTTAAATCTAACAGTGTAGATCTTTTGGTGGTTGATTCGGTTGCAGCTCTGACACCAAGGGCAGAAATTGAGGGTGAAATGGGTGATCACCATGTTGGACTTCAAGCCCGACTAATGTCACAAGCGCTTCGAAAAATAACTGGAAATATTCAAAGATCAAATGCAACTGTAATCTTTATCAATCAAATAAGGATGAAAATTGGAGTTATGTTTGGTAATCCTGAGACTACTACTGGTGGTAACGCTCTAAAATTCTATTCATCAGTAAGGCTTGATATCCGAAGAATTGGCGCAGTCAAAGAAGGAGAAGAAGTCATCGGTAATGAAACAAGAGTGAAAGTAGTAAAAAATAAAGTTTCTCCACCATTTACAAAAGCGGAGTTCCAAATCTTATATGGAAAGGGAATTAATGTTGAAGGAGAAATTATCGACTTTGGACAAAAACTAGGCCTCATTGAGAAAGCAGGTTCTTGGTATAGCTATAATGATGAAAAAATTGGTCAGGGTAAAACTAATGCAAGCAATTTTTTAAGGGAAAATAAAAAAATACGAAATGCTCTTGTAAAACAAATAAAAGCGGCCCACATCAAATCAAAATCAAAGAAAAAATAATTTAATATATTTGCCTGAAAAATGATTGAGTATTAGAATTTACTCAATCATTTTTTTTGGAGTTTTTATGGCAGAGAAAGCATTTATTGTAGAGGCAGTTAGAACAGCTGGTGGAAAAAGAGATGGAAGATTAAGTTTATGGCATCCTGCAGATTTAGGGGCGAAAGTACTTGATGAGATAGTCTCAAGACTGGATATGGATCCTGAGCTAGTAGATGATGTGATTTTTGGTTGTGTTGATCAAGTTGGAGCCCAGTCAGGAAATATTGCAAGGAATGCAGTTCTTTCTTCCTCTTTTCCTGAATCTGTTCCTGGTACTTCTGTAGATAGACAATGCGGATCTTCGCAACAAGCAATTCATTTTGCTATTCAAGCAGTAATGTCTGGAACACAGGACATCGTCATAGGTGGCGGTGTTGAGGTTATGTCAATGGTTCCAATTGGAGCCGCAGTAAAGGATGGCTTTGATGCAGGTCATGGACTCCCTTTTGATTCAGAGGGAATGAAACAGAGATATCCAGGGATATTCTTTTCACAATTTACTGGTGCTGAACTTGTTGCAGATAAATGGAATCTTTCAAGACAAGATCTTGATCAATTTGCCCTAGAAAGTCATCAAAAAGCAGCTAATGCAACAGAGTCTAATTTTTTTGATCGTGAAATTCTTCCTGTTAAAGGCAAGAATGCTGAAGGCATTGAAGATATGGTAATCGCTGATGAAGGAATAAGATTTGACGCAAGTTTAGATAAATTGGCTGGCTTGAAGACTGTTACCGAAGGCGGTGTTATAACTGCTGGTAATGCAAGCCAAATAACTGATGGAGCTGCAGCGGTTTTAGTTTGCAATGAATCAGGCCTCAAGAAAATTCAAGCAAATCCAAGGGCAGAAATAGTATCTATTTCTGTTGTGGGTGATGATCCAGTATTTATGCTGACCGGTCCAATTCCTGCTTCAAAAAAAGCATTAGAAGCTGCTAATTTATCAATAGATGATATAGATCTTTACGAGGTCAATGAAGCATTTGCTCCTGTTCCTCTTGCATGGGCAGCTGAGCTACATGCTGATAAGGAAAAGCTTAATGTAAATGGGGGTGCAATGGCTTTGGGCCATCCTTTAGGAGCTACGGGTGCAAAACTAATGACTACACTTCTGCATGAAATGGAGAGAAGAGAGTCAAAGTATGGTCTCCAAGCAATTTGTGAAGGTGGTGGAACCGCAAATGCGACCATAATTAAAAGAGTAAGTTAAAGAAAACCTAACTAGATATTCTCAAATTTTTATGCAATCAGGCCTTAAGAATTCTTATGCCCAGGATTTACCTGCGTTATCAAAGAAGTGTTTTCCTTCCGGGTTCCAGAATTCTGAAATAATTCTTAAAAATTATGAACTTGGCGAAGAGCTTGGTTTTAGTAAAAAGTTCTTAGACTCTGAAAAATGTCTAAATGTTTTCAGTGGTAATGCATTACTTAGAGATTCGATACCTATTGCGCAAGCGTACTCTGGACATCAATTTGGACAATTTAATCCAAATCTTGGTGATGGGAGAGCGATCTTGCTTGGAGAGATTAATAATCTAGATATTCAATTAAAAGGTATTGGACAAACACCTTTTTCTAGAAGGGGAGACGGAAAATCTGCTCTAAGTCCTGTATTAAGAGAATACATAATAAGCGAATTCATGAATGCAGCTGGGATACCAACAACTCGAGCACTACTTGCTTTAAAAACTAATGAAAGTGTTACGAGAGACACTGAGCTTCCTGGAGGCATTCTTGCAAGAGTTGCTAATAGCCATATAAGAATAGGTACATTCGAGTTTGCTGCTATGCAAGGCACTCAGATCTTAAAAAAGTTAGCGGATTACTCTATTCTTAGACATTACCCTGAATTAAAAAATACCAATGACAGATATATAAAGTTTTTTGCTGCAGTATGTGAAAGTCAGACAAGATTAGTTTCTAAGTGGATGAATATTGGCTTTATTCATGGCGTTATGAATACAGATAATATGACTGTTTCTGGAGAAACGATTGACTATGGGCCATGCGCTTTTATGGATTATTATGATCCAAAGACAGTTTTTAGCTCAATAGATGTTGCAGGAAGGTATTGTTACGGAAATCAACCCGCAATCCTCGTTTGGAATCTTTCTAAATTAGCTGAAGCTCTCATCCCCCTCATTGATGATAATGAGCAAAAATCAATTGAAAAATTAACTGAAGTTCTTCAAGCAATAATGCCTTCCTACGAAAAATACTTTTACTCGGAAATGGGAGAAAAGCTAGGTATTAACTCGATAAATCAAAACAATATTAACCTTTTAAAAGATTATCTTAAAATATTAGATTCAAATTCAATTGATTTCACTCTTTCCTTTAGAGACTTATCAAAAATTCTCAACAAGACAAAGAATATTGATGATTCAGTTTTTAAAAATTCAGATGATTTCAAGAAGTGGACTCAAGATTGGATGATAAAAATTATTACAGAAAAGACCAATCTCAATGATATTACAAAGAAAATGGATTTAACTAATCCATGTTATATCCCAAGGAATCATATCATTGAGGATGCACTTGAAAATGCTGTAAATGGCGATATGGATCTTATCAATGAAATTCTTGAGCTATTTAAAAATCCCTTTGATGAGAATGAATATACTGAAACTTTTAAGAAGCCATCTGAAACAAATACACCATTTGTAACATTTTGCGGCACTTAAAAGTATTAGTTTAGTTTTTAATTCTTAGTGTTCCAGCAAAATCAAGTTTACCTATTTCAAGACCCTTAACTCTAAACAGATCATATAATGTCGTAACATGAAAATAGAAATTAGGAAGTGAGAAAGAGAGAATAAAGTCCTCTGCTGTAAAGGCCCATTCTATTTGCCCCATTCTAAACATTACTTCTTTCCCTGAAAGAGAGTTTATATCGTCATCAGAAAATTGATTTAATTTTTCCTCAGCATTCTCAAGCATGTCAATAAGATCATTGAAACTTAAATTCTCTGGCATTTTTGGAGGAGCGAATTCACCTGTTTTCAATGCATCTATAGCACCTACAGAATGATGTACAACACTGAAAACTTGGAAAGTTAATGGAGCCATATCCTCTATCAATCTCATTCCAGCTAGATCATTTAAGTTTGCACCTTGATCGGTAAAATATTTTTCAGCTTTCTTCATAATAGCTAAAGATGCAGGAAGAAGTTGCTTGTAAGTTTTAAGCGATGCATCGCTGAGCGAAATACTCATATTTTTCTCCTTTTTAAATTATTTCTTCTACTTCATTCAAAGCAGAAGCAATTTTCTCTCCATTCCTGAAGATAATTTCAACCTTATTATGTTCCGTAAAATTTTTACCAAAAACGATCGATACAGGAATGCCAACTAATTCAGAATCTTTAATCTTTTTTCCAAAACCATCATCTCGATCATCCAATATTACTTCTAACCCTTTATGAGTGAGCTCTTTATAAAGTTTTCTGGATGATGCTTCAATATTTTTGTCTTTATCAGCCCCTATTGTGATTATATTTAAATCAAAAGGAGAAATAGATTTTGGCCAAATAATTCCCTTATCATCAAAATTTTGTTCTATTGCAGCCGCGACTATCCTTGAGATGCCTATTCCATAACATCCCATGTGCATATTTTTAGCTTTACCAGAGTCATCTAAAACAGTCGCATTCATATTTTCGCTATACAGCTTGCCCAATTGGAATATATGTCCCACTTCAATACCTTTTGTAATTTCAAGCAATCCATTACCATCAGGAGACTCTTGCCCAACTAATGATTTTGAATCTTGACCATTTTCAAGCAAAAGCTCAGCATTAACTGCATAATCAGATGAATCAGACACTGCAAGAGTATCTTCACCATTTTCCGCAAGTACATGAAATTCTTCAGATTTATCTCCACCAATTGCGCCTGAATCTGCTTTTACTATTTTGAAATCTAGACCTATTCTCTCAAAAATTTTTGAGTAGGCATTTCTCATTATTTGGTATGTTTCTTCCAAGCTTTCTTCAGAAAGATGAAAGCTGTAAGAATCTTTCATTAAGAATTCTCTACTCCTCATTACTCCATATCTTGGTCTTATTTCATCTCTAAATTTGGTTTGTATTTGATATATATTTAAAGGAAGCTCTTTATAACTTTTGACATTATTTTTAATTAAATCGGTTATTACTTCTTCATGAGTAGGGCCTAAGCAAAAATCTCTATCATGACGATCTTTAAATCTAAGCAATTCTGGACCAAATTTATCCCATCTCTTTGATTCATTCCATAAGTCCTTTGGTTGAACCATAGGCATTAGCACTTCATGCGCTCCTGCATTGTTCATTTCTTCTCTGACAATATTTTCAACTTTATTTAAAACCCTCAAACCAAGCGGAAGCCATGTATAAATCCCAGAGGCATTTTTTCTTATCATCCCAGACTTCAGCATGAGGCTATTACTTATAACCTGAGCATCTTCAGAAGCAGTATCTTTTAGTGTAGGAATGAAATAATTTGACCAAAACATATCTATTTTATTTTTGCATATTAAAAATACTTATAGTTTATAATTTTATAGTTTTTTTTAGTTATATGCCCATTTATGAATACAAATGCTCAAATTGTGGGCACCAATTTGAAAAAATACAGAAATTTTCGGATGATCCACTAAAAAAATGTCCAAATTGTGATAAAAATGCTCTAAATAAGTTAATATCCAGCCCATCATTTAGGCTCAAGGGAAGTGGATGGTATGAAACTGACTTTAAAACAGGTGATAAAAAGAACATACTTAACAAAGAAAAAGATACTAAAGACAAAACAAATTCTAAAAAAAAGAACAAGGATAGTGGAAAGGTAAGCAATGAGAACTGAATACTGTGGAAATGTAACTAAAGAACATTTAGGAAAAGATGTTTCGATATGTGGCTGGGTCCATCGAAGGCGAGACCATGGCGGAGTTATTTTTCTTGATATAAGAGATCTTGAGGGTATATGTCAGGCAGTTATCGATCCATCCAACGATGAGGCATTTTCCCTTGCGGATAAATGTAGAAGCGAGTTTGTTATTAAGATAAAAGGAAGTGTCCGAGAGCGACCTGAGGGTACTGTTAACTCTAAAATGAAGACTGGGGAGATTGAAATAGAAGTCAGCGAATTAGAGGTTTTAAACTCTGCTGCAACACCAGCATTTCCACTAGATGATTACCAAGATGTTAATGAGGATGTTCGATTAAAAAATAGAATCCTAGATTTAAGAAGACCTGAAATGAATAATAGGATTCTTAAAAGATCTAAAATTGTATCTACCATAAGAAATTTTTTAGAAGGAAGAAGCTTTAATGAAATTGAAACTCCAATACTCACAAGAGCTACTCCTGAAGGAGCAAGGGACTATATTTTACCAAGTCGTGTTCACCCTGGAAGCTTTTACGCTCTTCCTCAGTCTCCTCAACTTTTTAAGCAAATGCTCATGATGGGAGGAATGGACAGATACTATCAAGTTGCAAGATGTTTTAGAGATGAAGATCTAAGAGCAGACAGACAACCTGAATTTACTCAGATTGATATAGAAGCATCTTTTGTTGAGGAGAAAGATATTATTGAGCTTGGCTCAAGCTTACTTAAGCTTTTGCTAAAAGATTTTGCAAATCACAACATAGATAATATTGATGAACTTGACTATGCGGATGCTATTAATAAATATGGCTCAGACAAACCTGATCTAAGAATACCTCTTGAGTTGATAGAGATTTCTGATGAAGCTAAAAATGAGGAATTTAAAGTTTTCTCTGATCCTGCAAAAAATGATGAATCAAGAGTCGTTGCTTTAAAAGTAGATGGAGGAAATAAACTTACAAGATCTCAAATAGATGAATATACAAATTTTGTAGGTAAATTAGGAGCAAAAGGTCTTGCTTATATAAAAATTAATGATGCTTCTGATATCGAAAATGGGCTCCAATCTCCAATTCTTAAGTTCCTTTCTAAAGATTTCATAAATGCTCTTTTAAGCAAGTTGAATCCTGTAAATGATGACTTAATTTTCTTCGGTGCTGGACCTTCTGAAGTAGTTAATTTAAGTATGAGCTCTTTAATAAAGAGACTTGGAAAAGATTTAGACTTATATCAAAAAGATTGGGCACC
>CAXGZN010000002.1:0-45865 GCA_964014565.1 uncultured Gammaproteobacteria bacterium | reverse complement strand
AAGAATTAATTGTTAGATGGATGAATCAGGCGCAGTCATATCAGAAAAATAGTAACCATAGAGCCTTAGACGATATTAAGGACTCAATCAACGAATTAAAGCACTATAAGAAACTTCTTTTTGAAGAGTAAGAATTTTAGTCAGTTTTTTTTGCGGGCTGAATATTTAGAGGAAAAGGACTGACCTGGTTGGACGTTTTCTTAATTTTAGCTTCTCCTGACTCAATCACTTCATCAATCCTTTGAATAGCTCCAATTGGAATATAGCTTCTTTTAACCTTATTAAATTCTGTTTTCAGTTTTTCTGAGCTAGGATCAACGACAAGCTGATCATCATTGGTAAATATAAACTCTTCAACTTCTAGGAAGCCATACATATCACTTTGAAAAATCTGTTTTGCAAAAATTTCATAGATTTCTCCAAGCTGAATAAATATAATCTTATAAATTTTTTTGTCCTTCATAAAAATTATGTATGTCTTAAAAGTTATTTTAAAACACTTGAGGTCAGAAATAATAGATAATTAGTATATGAAAAAGAAGCTTTTCGTTAAAACTCATGGTTGTCAGATGAATGAATATGATTCTGCAAAAATGATTGATCTTCTCCAAGAGAAAGAAGACTTTGAGTTAGCTGAATCTGAAGAGCAGGCTGATCTATTAATTTTGAACACGTGTTCAATAAGAGAAAAAGCTCAAGAAAGAGTTTTTCATCAGATTGGGAGATGGAGAAAGATAAAAGAAAAAAATCCTGATTTAAAAATTGCCATCGGGGGCTGTGTAGCCTCTCAGGAAGGGGAGAAAATTATTAAACGCGCACCATCAGTTGATATAGTTTTTGGACCACAAACACTTCATAAACTTCCAGGTCTTTATAATGAAAAAGAGAGAAGTAATGAAAATCAGATTGATATCTCATTTCCAAAACTAGAAAAGTTTGATCATCTTGCATCTCCAAAAGCCGAGGGCCCATCAGTTTTTGTATCAATAATGGAGGGTTGCAATAAGTACTGCTCATTTTGTGTTGTGCCAAAGACAAGAGGGCACGAAGTCTCAAGAGATTTTAAAGACATCTTAAATGAGGTATCTAAGCTTGCAGATCAAGGAGCTAGAGAGATTCATTTCCTTGGACAAAATGTTAATAATTTTAAAGGTATGCACAACGGGGAGAAGTCATCACTTGCAAAGTTAATAGAAGAAGCAGCTAAAATCGAAAATATTGAAAGGATAAGATTTACTACAAGCCATCCCCATGAATTTAAAGAAGACTTAGTTGAAGTTTATGACAAGGTTCCTGAGTTAGTTAGCCATGTTCATTTACCAATCCAAAGCGGATCAGATAGGATCTTGAAACTAATGAGAAGAAGATACAATGTTGATAAATACATGGATCTAATTAGTCGTATTAAATCTGTAAGACCTGAAATGAGCTTCTCATCTGATTTTATTGTTGGCTTCCCAGGCGAAACAAAGGAAGACTTCAAAGATACCATGGACGTCATTAACGAAGTTCAATTTGATGAATCTTTTAGTTTTATCTACAGTCCTAGACCAAATACTACTGCTGCAGATATGCCAGATGATGTTTCTAGAGAAGAAAAAAAAGAACGTCTCTCAATTTTACAGACAAGACTTAGTCAGCTGTCATTTGGCTATAGCAGAAAAAAGGTTGGATCAATTCAAAATTGTCTTGTAATGGGTCAATCAAAAAGAGATCCTGGACAGCTCCAAGCAAGGACGATATGTAACCGAGTTGTAAATTTTTCTGCAAATAATGTTGATTTAATTGGACAATTAATTAATATTCAAATTATAGATGCTTTACCACACTGCCTTAGAGGGACTCTTCATAATTAATGTCTGATAAAGAGAGCCCGAAAAATCTTATTCTTTCTCCACCAGATGCAAATGTCTTGGTGAGATTTGTTGGTGAGCTAAATGGAAACATAAAGTTTATTGAGAAGTCTTTTAAAGTTAAAGTTTTCCAGAACGGAAATAAATTGAAGATAACCGGGCATGATGAAGATGTTAAATTAGCATCAGATGCGCTTAAGAAGCTTTATGAAGCTGCTGGTAAGGGTGTTGAAATCACCAAAGAAACTCTTCACCTTTGCATACAAGAAGTAAAGGAAGATTCCTCCAGTCAAGACTATGAAGACATAATAATTAAGACTCCAAAGAAAACTATTAAACCAAGATCAGTTAATCAATCAAAATACATTCAAAGCATTAAACATAATGAAATTAATTTTGGAATTGGGCCTGCAGGAACAGGAAAGACTTTTCTTGCCATGGCATTAGCTATTGAGTTTCTTCTTGATAAGAAAGTTGAGAAGATTGTGTTAATTAGACCAGCAGTTGAGGCAGGTGAGAAGTTAGGATTTTTACCTGGTGACCTTTCTCAAAAAGTAGACCCATATCTAAGACCTCTATATGACGCAATGTATCAAATGATAGGTTTTGAAAAATCTGAGAGGTTAATGAATAGAGAGATTATAGAGATAGCACCTCTTGCATACATGCGAGGTAGAACTCTTAATAACTCTTTTATAATTATGGATGAAAGTCAGAATACAACCACAGAACAAATGAAAATGTTTCTTACAAGAATGGGTTTTGGTTCTTATGCAGTCATTAATGGCGATCTAACGCAAATAGATCTTCCCAAGAATATATATTCTGGGCTTAAAGATGCTGTTGACCTCCTAGATGGAACAGATGGAATAGGTTTTACGAGATTTAACTCAAAAGATGTAGTTCGACATCCTTTAGTAAAGAAAATAGTAGATGCATACGATAAAAGGTTAGAAGAAAATTGAGCCTAAATATTTCCGACCCAAATAAATTTTTATCAAACACTCAACTTCAAGCTATGAAAGAAGTTGCTGACATAGTCTTTTGTGAGAGAGAAAAAACAAATAAGAAAATAAATGTAAAGATTGTTTGCAATACAGAAATGCAAGAGCTTAATAAGACGTTTAGAAATAAAGATAAGAATACTAACGTGCTAGCATTTGTAAACGATGATGAGTCCAAAGAACAGACTCAAGAATTTGGGGATATTGCAATATGTTATCCTTATCTTGAAAAAGAGGCAGCATCGCAAGGAAAAAGTATTAACGATCACATTAGTCATATGCTCATTCATGGGATTCTTCATATCTTTGGTCATGATCATACTAAAACGACACAAAGAAAAGATATGGAAAAAGAAGAGATAAGAATCTTAAAAAAACTAAAAATAGGCGATCCTTATTTAATATGAATAAAATAATAAAAAATAAGGAAGATGCGCCCTCTTCTTTTTATCAAAGGCTCCGAGCTTTTGTAAGAAACATTCTTTTTATCAAACCGAAAAATATTGAAGATGTTACAGAGGTTTTAGAAAACTCTCTATCGTCAGACATTATCGATGAGGTTGCATTCTCTATTGCTGAAAATGCAATTAAATTAAGAGCAACCTCCGTCAAAGAAATAATGATCCCAAAAGTTGAAATGGTAAATATCTACATTGATGATTCATCTGAGAAACTACTTGAGACTGTAATTGAATCTGGCCACTCTAGATATCCAGTCATAAATGAAAAAAAGAAGAAGGTGGAAGGGATTCTTTTAGCAAAAGACCTATTACCGCTTCTATCTATTAATGAAGAGGTAAACCTAGACTCAATAATGCGAGATGCGAAAGTTGTACCAGAAACAAAACGCGCGGATTCCCTACTTGAAGAATTTAAGAAAGATAAATCACATTTAGCTGTTGTAATAGATGAATATGGAGAAATATGCGGCTTGGTAACTATTGAAGACATTTTAGAGGAATTAGTTGGTGAAATAGAAGATGAGCACGATATCGATGACCTTGATCTCATTCAAGTATCAGAAAAGGAGTTCATTGCTGATGCAAAGATCGAAATAGATGAATTCGAAGAAAAATTTGAGATTAATTTAAATGAAAGCTCAGTTGAAACTTTGGGCGGATATATGACCAAAAAATTGGGAATACTTCCAAAGGTTGGAGATAAACTTATTGTTGAATCAATTGAGCTAGTCGTCACAGCTGCAGATAAACGTCGAATTAAAAAAATTGGCATCTCAATTATTAGTTAGTTTAAGAAAATATTTTGAGCCAGTCTTATTTGGCTCAATAGGAGTATTATCTTTTGCACCTTTTTCATTTAAATATGCGATAGTTGTAAGTTACACCTATCTAATCTATAAACTATTCAGATCAAATGATAATAGAGATTTAGATAATCTATTTCTATGGTCATTTGGGTATTGGGCAATTGGAACATCATGGATAATAGTAAGTATTTACTATTATGGAAATGTAAGCCTAATAGGATCAATCTCACTATTTTTAATATTATCAATTTGCTGCATCTTATTCTTTTTTGTGCCAATTCTATTGCTAAAAAGGGTTATTTTTAACAAATCAAATAACCTACTATTGCTCGTACCTTTCATTCTAATTTTGGTTGAGTTTGGCAGGTATTACTTTTTAGGTGGATTCCCATGGCTGTTGCCAGGATACATTTTTTTAGATACCCCTTATGAAATCTTATATGGTTTGATCGGTGTTTCAGGTTTATCTCTTTTGCTATATCTTTTTGTAGCTACAAATGTAGTTTTATATTCAAACAAAACTTATTTATTAGCGTTTAACTTATTCTTATTCATCACCCTCATGTCACCAAATATTTTTAAAATCAACAAAATTGATGGAAATGTTGTTAATTTTGCAATTATTCAGCCATCCACAGATCCTTTTAAGAAATTTGATAATGATTATTTGAATGACATTGAGGACGAATTTATAAGTCTATCTTCTCAAGCTTCAGAAAATGCTGATATTTTGGTTTGGCCTGAAGCTCCATTACCCTATACTTCCGAATCTGCAAGAAGCCAAAATTTAATAAAAAATATTAAAAAGCCATTGATTAGTGGGTTTTTTAGTTATCAGGATGGAAATTTATACAATTCAATAATAAATTCAGAGCAAGAAAAAAAATATAACAAAAGAAAACTTGTTCCATTTGGGGAATATATTCCATTCGAAAGCTTTTTAAGGGGATTAATTTCATTCTTTGATATGCCAATGTCAAATATGACTAGAGGTGATAGTCCGAAACAGATGAATGTAGGATATGGAAGTTTTTCACCGCTTGTTTGCTTTGACATAGTTTTTGGTGAAATGGTTAGAAAAGACGTCAAAAGTTCTAATTATCTTATAAACGTTAGTAATGATACCTGGTTTGGCAATTCTTTTGGCCCTTATCAGCATCTTGAGATATCAAGAATAAGATCTATAGAAAATAACATTTCAATTGTTAGAGCTACAAATGATGGCATATCTGCTTTAATAGATAATAAAGGAACAATTGTTGATTATATGGGCAAAGGCACTTCAGGGATTCTCCATGTTCAGCTTGTACCCACAGAAGTACGCACGTTTTATAATAAATATGGCAACTTACTTCTTTATTTATACCTTTTAATTGTTTCAATTAAAATATTTTTTGTTAGAATGAAGAATGCGTAAATACCTTTTATTCTTTATAGCCTTTTCTGGTCTTTCATGTGCTGAGATTCTTGTAGATATTAGCCAACAGCGACTTTTTCTTCTAGATAATAGGGGAGATCTTGTTATTTCCTATCCAATATCCTCATCCTCATACGGTGAAGGTCAGATTGAAAATTCATATAAAACACCCTTAGGTAATCATATAATAAAAGAAAAAATTGGAGTAGACGCGCCTAAAAATACTATCTTCAAAGAGAGAATAAATACTAATAAATTAGCTGAAATTTCCCATGATCATTTCGATTCAGAGGAGGATCATGTAACCTCAAGAATACTCTGGTTAGAGGGTACTGAGGAGGGTTTTAATAAGGGTGGCAATGTGGACTCTTTTTATCGATATATTTATATTCATGGCACTCCAGAAGAAGGTTTAATAGGTGAAAAAGCTTCTCATGGTTGCATAAGAATGTTCAACCAGGACGTAATTGAACTATTTAACCTAGTAGAAAAAGGGACAAAAGTTAATATAGTATTATAAATTACCAGCAACCGATGATTTGTTGAAGCCTGAAACAGGTTTTCTGTCTTCAGGTGCAGGGGCATCTCCAAATCTACCCTTAATTTCGCTTAGATTCCCTATTAAATCAGCTTTTTGCCAAAATTCAGGATCATTTTTTGCAAATTCGTCTATTTTTGTTGAAATTACATCTAAACCTTCCATATTTGCATATTGCATTGGTCCTCCTCTCCAAATTGGGAATCCATAACCATTTATATATACAACATCCATATCTCCAGATCGTTGAGCAACACCTTCTTCAAGGATCTTTGCTCCCTCATTAACTAGAGCCAATATACATCTATCAATTATTTCTTGATCAGATATTTCTCTTCTTTCAAAGCCATTATCTTTAGAAACTTGTTCATATATTGCTTCATTTTCTGGAGCAGGATGAGGAGCTCTCGAACCCTCAACATAGTTATAAAAACCTTTACCATTTTTTTGACCAAATCTGTCAAGGTCACATAATGCATCATTTATCTTTGCTGTAATTGGCGATTCGGTTCCACTGAGTTTTCTAGCTCTCCATCCTAAGTCTAATCCAACGAGGTCAAGCATTCTAAATGGGCCCATGCTCATCCCGAAATTCTCAAGTGCAGAATCAACTTGATGGGGGAGAGCTCCTTCTAACAAGAGTTTATTTGCTTGAGTTGTATACCCAAAGAGCATTCTGTTTCCAATAAACCCTGGAGCATTTAGAGATACAACTGGAGCCTTCTTAAGGGCCTTCCCGAGTGACATGATTGTAGCAAGTGTTTCGTTAGATGTTTTTTCACCACGCACAACCTCTAACAATCGCATAACATTTGCTGGACTAAAAAAGTGAGTGCCCACTACTTTCTCAGGCCTTTTAGTACAATCTGCTAGAGCATCAACATCTAGTCCAGAAGTGTTTGATGCTAGGATTGCATCATCCTTGACAGCTTCATCTAGTTTCTTAAATATCTCTAGTTTGAGATCTAAGTTTTCATATACAGCCTCAATGACAATATCAACATCAGAAATTTCTTCATAAGAAAGACCTGATGAAATAAGGCCAAAAGTTTTTTCCATTTGTTCAACCGACATTCTTCCTCTATCAACCATAAACTTATAATTTCTTTCTATAGCTGCTAGACCTTTTTTAAGGTTTTCTTCATCTTGATCAACAATATGAACAGGTATGCCAATATTTGCAAAGCACATTGCTATTCCTCCACCCATTGTTCCTGAACCAATTATTCCGGCTTTATTAATATCCATTTTTGGCGTCTCTTTTGGCACATCATTTATTTTTGAAGCAGCTCTCTCACCAAAAAAGATATGAATCATTGCTTCTCTTTGAGGATTTAAAAGACATTCAATAAAATATTCAGCTTCTTTTTTCATTCCTTCATCAAAATCATCTAAATTTATTGCTGCTTCTACACATTGAATGATTTTTCCAGGTGCAAATTGCCCTTTTCTAGTTTTTGCAGCAAGCGCTCTCGCTTCTGAAATTACATTCTCATCACCTCTTGCAGCAAGCACCTTCTCATTAAGATTTCTTACTAGTGGATGTGTTTCATTCTTTTCTGCCACATCTTTAGCAAACGCAACAGCATCTTCTACTATGTCTCCTTCAGATAATGAGTCTATAACACCCATATCTACAGCCTTTACGGCGGGTATGTGCCTACCTGAAAGCATAATTTTGAGTGCTTCAGCTGGTCCAACTAGGCGGGGGAGGCGTTGAGTTCCTCCTGCACCTGGCAACAAACCTAGATTTACTTCAGGTAAGCCTATGAAACCTTGCTTTGATGAGACTCTGTAATGGCAACATAATGCTGTTTCTAATCCACCACCAAGTGCAGATCCATTAATTGCAGCAACAACAGGTTTGGATGATTTCTCAATTTTTTCAAAAGCATCATGGATTGAAGGCCCTTCTATTTGTTGACCAAACTCAGATATGTCTGCTCCAGCAATGAATGATCTACCTTTACCTGTAAGCACAATACCAACAACACTGTCATCAGATTCTGCTTTTTCCATACTTTCTATAAGTCCATGTCTTACCCCATCACTTAGAGGATTAACTGGTGGATTATCAACCTCAAGAATTGCAATTCCATCGGTCACGCTGTAATTAATTTTTCCTTTCAAGACAAACTCCCAAATTTTTTTACATTATACCCAAAAAAAGACCATTTATTTTATAAAAAGTATTGATAATATATTATAAACATGCATAATATTACCTTGTCAGCACTCCTCCCCCTATTTTTGGGCTGGCAAATCCTCTGAAAAATGTGGAGGGCTTAGGCCCTCCAAGTCTATTTTGAAAAGTAAGGAAAACAATGAGAGAGAATTTAGAAGTAATTTTTTTAGCAAGTTTATTTTTTGTTTCAGTACTTGCAATTGCACCTGTAAGCTAAGTTATAATCCAACACCATGAAAAATCTATTATCAATATTTATTGTTCTTTTTTCAGCGTCAAGTTTTGCTTGTAGCTCCTTGATTGATGAAGACCTTAGGATACTTGATTCAACTGAGTCTGAGAGTCTTTGCAAATATGATGGCGACGTTATCTTAATAGTTAATGTAGCTAGTAAGTGTGGCTATACGCCTCAGTACGAAGGATTACAAAAATTATATTCAGAATATGGTGATAAAGGTTTTACAGTAATTGGCGTTCCATCTCGTGATTTTATGTGGCAAGAATTTACAGAAGAGTCTAAAACTGCTGAATTTTGTGACGCAACTTATAATGTAACATTTCCTCTTTATGCGACTACTCGTGTTAGAGGAGATCAAGCACACCCGCTTTTTAAAAAACTTTCTCGAGAATCTGGCAAAGAGCCATCTTGGAATTTTAATAAATTTCTTATTTCAAAAGAGGGCAAACTGGTTGGAATGTATGACTCGAAAGTTTTACCAGAGTCATTAGCTGGCAAAATAGAAAATCTTCTCTAATTAGCCGATAAATATTTGATCTGCTTTTCGCAATCCAAAAATTCCATTATCTACAACTCCGGGAATTGAATTAATCTTTGTTTCTAAAAATATTGGGTCATCAACTGTCATTCCGCTCAAATCAAGAATTTCATTACCTTGATCAGTAATAAAATCATGTCTCAATTTTGGAGTACCTCCCAAAGCCATTAATTTCCTTGCAACAAAACTTCTAGCTTGCGACAAGACCTCAACAGGAATTGGGAAGCTCCCTAATTTTGAGACTATTTTTGATTGATCCGCAATGCATAGGAAGTTTTTAGAGGCTGATGCAATGATTTTCTCTTTTGTATGCGCACCACCTCCACCTTTAATGAGAGATAAATCGTCAGCAATTTCATCTGCTCCGTCAATATAGAACTCAATCTCATCAACATCATTTAAATTAAAGACATCTATACCTATATCTCTCAAGAGATTTGTTGAAGCATTAGAGCTGGAAACTGCACCTTTCACAAGGGCAGGGCATGGTCGCAACAGCTCAATGAAACAATTAACTGTTGATCCAGTTCCAATTCCTAAGATAGAGTTTGAATTAAGTTTAGGCTTGAGATAATTAAATGCTTTTTCTGCAGCCCTTATCTTTGCATCGCTCATAAAGCTATAATACTCCAATGAGGAATGAGCTGTGAAAATATCTAATAAAAGAACAAAGAATTTTGCTAAATCAAAAAGATATTTATCTTTGATTGAGAATTCTAGTGTTTATGATGTAGCTAATATTTCTCCAATCACTAATGCGACCAACCTTTCGAATAAACTTGGACATAATGTTTTCCTAAAGAGAGAGGATTTACAACCTATTTTTTCCTTTAAAAATAGAGGCGCCTACAACAAAATTGTGAATATCAAAAAAGATAAGCTTAAATTAGGTGTTATTGCTGCATCTGCTGGTAATCATGCTCAAGGAGTAGCAAGCGCATGCAAAAAATTAAAAATTAAATGTCTTATAGTTATGCCTAAAACAACCCCAGAAATAAAGATTAGGGCTGTTAAAGATTTTGGAGCAAGAGTGAAACTATTTGGTGATAATTATGACCAAGCCGTAAAGCATGCATATGAAATTTGTAAAAAGGAGAAGAAAGAATTTATTCATCCGTTTGATGATCCATACACAATAGCTGGCCAAGGAACAGTCGGAAAAGAAATTTTAGAAACAAATGATGACCTAGACGCAATATTTGTCCCAGTTGGTGGAGGAGGTCTTCTGGCAGGAGTTTCTGCATGGATAGCTCAAAAAAACAAAAAAACAAAAATCTATGGAGTCGAGGTTGATGATTCTGCATGTCTTTATGAGGCTCTCAAAGCAAATAAGAGAGTAAGACTAAAGAGCGTAGGAATTTTTGCTGACGGTGTTGCTGTAGAACAAGTTGGTAAAAACAATTTTGATGTAATTAAAGAATGCATAGATGGAGTAATAACGGTAACTATTGATGAGGTATGTGCTGCTGTAAAAGATCTTTTTGAAGACACAAGAGTAATGTCTGAGCCAGCCGGAGCAGTAGCGCTAGCAGGACTGAAGAAATACTCATCAAAAAAGAAAAAGAATCTGCTAGCAATAAGTAGTGGTGCAAACCTAAATTTTGATAGATTAAGCTATATTGTTGAAAGGTCAGAACTCGGAGAGGACAAAGAAAAGATTCTTAGTATCCAAATTCCTGAAAAAGCTGGGAGTTTTTTAAAACTATCAAAAATATTTTCAAATTCTCAGATCACCGAGTTTAATTATAGGCTCTCTGATCCAAATGATGCACATGTACTTGTTGGAATAAAAACAAAGTCATCTAAAAACTTTATATCACTTAAAAACAGATTATCTAAAAATAACTATCCTTTTAAAGATCTTACAAAAAATGAGATTTCAAATGACCATTTGCGACATATGGTTGGTGGGAGAAGTGCAGCTGCTAGAACTGAGAGAGTTTTTAGGATGGAGTTTCCTGAAAGGCCAGGAGCATTGCTGGATTTCTTAGAAAAATTAGGTAATAAATGGAATATAACACTTTTTCATTATAGGAATTTAGGTTCTGCTTTTGGCAAAGTTTTGGTGGGCATCCAAGATAGCTCAAAGAATAAAGAGCTACTAAAAAGATATTTAAAGAGAACTGGATACACCTTCACAGAAGAGACTTCAAATATAGCTTACAAACATTTTCTTGAGTAAATGACTATCAGAGAATTCAAGGTTTCTGTAGATGAATCCAAAATAGATGATCTTTATAAAAGAATAGATCTTACAAGATGGCCCGATGAAGTTAATGATGAGATCTGGACCCTTGGGACCAAAAAAAGTTTTCTAAAAGACGCTGTCCAGTACTGGAGAAATGATTTTGACTGGAAGACACATGAGAAACAAATAAATGATTTTGGAAGTTATAAATTTAAGACAAAGGATGATCTGGAGATACACTTTATTCATTCAAAATCAGATTCTGAAAATTCTATACCAATCATAATAACTCATGGATGGCCTGGGAGTATTCAGGAATTTTTTAAAATTATTCCTTTACTTAACAAGGAAAAAGATGGTCTAAGCTTTGATGTTATATGTCCGTCTATGCCAGGGTATGGTTTTTCAGATAAGCCAAGTCAAAAAGGCTATGACTCAAAAAAAATAGCTGAAATTAATCATGAGCTTATGACTGCTCTTGGATATAAAAAGTATCTTGTTCAAGGTGGTGATTGGGGTTCAACAGTAAGCAAATGGTCTGCTGAACTCTTTCCTAATGAAGTGTTGGGCCTGCATTTAAATCTAGTTATCGCTTTTCCACCTGAAAAAGATGATCCCATGGAAGGAGTCACAGATCAGGAAAAACTTTTGCTCGGAAGGTATGCTAAATACCTGGAGTTAGGAAGTGGATATTTTGAAATTCAAAGGACCAAACCACAAACTCTTGGATACTCACTTAACGATTCTCCTGTTGGTTTAGCGGGATGGATTATTGAGAAGTTTCATTCTTGGACTGATGATGAGAAAGATAAATTGATCGTAAGTCTAGAAGATGTCCTGTCTATAGTTTCTTTATATTGGTTTTCAGAATCAATAACTTCCTCAATGAGACTTTATAACGAGAATGGAAGGGAAGGGTTTTCGAAGTCAAAAGTTGAAGTACCTACCGGCTGCGCACTTTTTAAAAATGAGATTATGCTTCCGCCTAAAGCCTGGGCAGAAGAAATATATAACCTTATCCACTGGGAGCACTATGATGGAGGCCATTTTGCAGCCCTTGAAAAGCCTGAGACTTTAGAAAAAGATATAAGACTTTTTGTTAAGAAGCTTAAAATTTAAATCTTACTTTTAAAGTAAAAACTTCGTTGGAAGGATTTTCCCAAGAATCTTGATAAAGATCTTCATAATTGAACGTGTCAGAGTCGTCATAAAAACTATATCCCCTTGTATAAACTAAATAGAAATAGGAAAGAGGAGATATTTCATAACGATATCTCATCTGAAGGGAGTTTTCAGAAACATAAAAAGGGGCAATCAAATAATCAGATTCACTCAATTCCCCTGAAAGTGAGCTTATTAATGGGATTGGATCTTCGGCTTTAATCATCACAGATTGATTTTTAAGCCTAAACTCATGTCTTGTACCCTGAAAGTAGGTCATGCCAAAATTAATATTTCTTCTGTTTTTAGTAAATGATCCTAGTCTATTGGTATCAATCCACTTTAACCATTCTTCTTCTTTTGAATCATCCACACCAAAACTAAATTGGAGCTGATCATTGGGGAAATAATTAACATTAAACCTCTTACTTTTGTTATTTCTTCCATCAGAATTCCAAGAAGAATATGGAGAATATTTATTGAATCCGAAACCTGCACCAAAAGAGAAGTTTTTATATTTAGGCGATCCAAAACCGGCATTAAAACTCATCTCATCCATAATTTGGATATAGGGCGAGCCTATATATTTTCTTGTAATATTAGTATCTTTACCTTCAGTTTTTGCAGACATAGATAAATCAACATTGAAATTTGATTTAAAAGATAACTCGGTCCTAGTCCAAACTCCTCTTGGAGACTTCTTTCCATCTGTTGTCATTGTTTGGAAAATAGATATATGACTATCTCTACTTCTAAGCAATGATTCCTTTGGATACGAGTTTCTATCAAACTCAAATCTGTTATAAAACTTGATTTGGTCATTTCTCTGAAGATAGCCCATATCATTTAGATCAAGATCTTTATCAAAATAGTGAAAGCCCGTAGTATTTTCATATTTATCATTTGGGATATATTTAATATCAAACCTAAGTCCATGGCCTGTAGATTTTTCTTTCCTAGAATTCAATAAGTATCCAGATATCTGTGTATTCTTTATTGCTGTATTCTCTATATCAAGAGAATATACATCTGAGCTTTCATTAAAAAAATTACTCTTAGTTTTAGTTGCTAAAAAACCAACTTTATTTTGAGGACTATTTGACCTCACTCTAAATGCAAAATAATCTCTTCCTTTTGAGAAATTTTCATCACTTTCACTCGCAGCTAAGAATCCTAAATCAACTTTTTCTTTTTGAATGGTATGTCTCAAAGCAACATCCAAATCAGAATATTCTTTTCTGTTGTCTTCACAAATATCAGATTGTTCAAAACGACTACAATCATAATCTGGTCTTCCACCTATTCTTCTTGTATTAATGACGTAAAAATCATCTCTCCCACCCTTGACTTCAAATAAGGAGTGATTCTCGGTAAAGAATGCTCTTTTTTCAGAGAAAAAAGTCTCAATTGCGCTGAAATTAACTACAACTTGATCCGTCTCAACCTGACCAAAGTCTGGATTAATAGCTATGTTTGTTTGGCTTCCATCACCATGATTTAAGAAAATGTCTATTCCAGCTTTTTGAACCGACTCATTTGTTACAGAGTCTTCCGCAACCGTTAGATAAGGGAAATAACTATATTTTTTGGACTGATAATTATCAATTACAAGATCTTCAAGATCATATATAAAAGTTTCTCTTTCCCAATTTGTTTTTGTTGAACCAAAGCCATATTCATCACTAGCCAACCATCGAAATGCAATAAATTTTATATTCCTTTTTGGACCATCTACTTTTTGCATTGGCACCACTGTCCAAGGTATAAAAAACTCAGAGCTCCAAAAATTATCACCTTTAAATGTTCTTGCTATCCAATCTCCATCCCAATCTTTGCTCTCACTATTACCATTTGTGTATGTTGCATCTGAAAGAGAGTCTCCAAGCGAGACAGTAAATCCATATGCAACTTTAGAATTGCCATCAAAATCAATTGTGAATGAGTTCTTATCTCCTCTATCATCCCAGTCATCACGGATATGGTTAAAAGACCTTATAGTTTCATTATCTTGTTCATTAATGAAACCCACATAAACTCCATCCTGATTGGTAAAGATTTTTACATTAGTTCGATATTTAGGGTCCTCAAAATTATATGGGACTATGGTTGTGAAGTCTGATATTTGTTGAGCACTATTCCACTCTTCTTCATCAAGCACGCCATCAATATCAATTGCATTAACATAAGTTATGCAAAACAAAGTTAATAAAAATAATCTTAAAATTTTAAAACTCCCTTTTCAGTTATAACTGAGTCACATTTAAGGTCATGGTTTTCTGCAAAACTGACTTCTAAAATTTGAAATGCATAACCCACGCCTATTATAAATGGTTTTCTGCTCAACTCACGATCCTGATAAAAGAACCTATCGTAGTATCCACCTCCATATCCAAGCCTAAATCCATTTATATCAATACCTACCAGCGGCAATACTGCTAGGTCAATTTCATCTAACTCAACAGTCTCTAAATCATTACTCTCGTTGATACCAAATTTATTCTTTGAATAACTAGAATCTTTCCTTAATCTGTTAATTATTATTTTTTCTTTTGATACAACTTTTGGAATATAAACTTTAATATTTTTTTGCCATGCTAATTCAGTAGTTTTTTCAACTGAAGGCTCATTATCTATTGATTGATAAACAAGAATTTTTTTTAAATCTCTATTTTGAATTTCATTTATTAAATAAGTATTAATTTCACAAGAGACTCGCTTTAGTTCTTTTTCGGGAAGAGATCGCCTCCGTTTTAAAAGTGATCTTCGAATATCTTCTTTCACAGCATTCAGTACGGAGGCATAGAACCGATTCACCGTCACATATAATCCCCGAACCCTTTGTCCAGGTGGTGAATATCATGCTAAATCAGGCTTCTCTTAAAAAAAGGTAATGCACAACATTAACAGAGGAAAATCACCTTATTAAAAATTATAGGTTCAAAAAATAACTTATATATAAACGAATGAACCAGTATGGGCTTAGTATAAGTTATTTATTAATTATCGAGAACTATGTTTTTAAAGCTTTATCAACTTTTTCTAAAAGAAGGTCTAAACCTTCAATATTTATGGATTCACCTGAAGGGTTAAGACATTTATTTGCAAGATTCAGTCCAGCAAGAATTAAAGCATTCTCTTTATCTGAAATCCCATTTAGTTCTTCATTAAGAAGCTCAGCTGCAGATAAGAGAGCATCCTTCTCATCAGAGGGACATGCAAGAGTTATATCTCTTCCAAAAACTCTAAGGTAAACTCTTTCAATTTCAGCCATTATTCTCTGAAGCAATTTTTTTTAGCTCAAATTCTAAATCTTTTATTTTCTTTAGATTAAGGGTTTTGTTTTTCTTCCAATCCCTTTCTCTTTTAACATATCCGTCGATAATACCTTTTTGCTCATTAAACTTTTTAAGAAGAACATCAACTTTTTTATTGAGTTCTTCCAAAACATTCTTATTTAGATCTTTGGCCATAAGCTAGATTAATTCTAGCTTATAAAATTGGGAACTTCCAAATAAGAGAGTAAAATAAAGATATGAAGATTTACGAGGAAAGAAGACTAAAATTAACAGAAAATCTCAGTGGAGATATTGCTGTAATTATTCCTGGATCAGTTTTAGCCAACAGAAGTAACGATACTGCTTATCCATTTAGGCAGGATAGTAATTTTTATTATTTAAGTGGATTTAATGAACCAGATTCAACATTGATGATTATTAGCAAATCTGGAAAGACTAACTCTATAGGCTTTGTTCCAAAAAAAGACAAACTAAAAGAAATTTGGGATGGTTTTAGGTATGGCCCTGATGGCATGAAGTCAGATTTCGGTTTTAATGATGCATTCAATAATGATGAGATAGACGAGCTTTTACCAGACTTATTGGATGGCGTGAGCTGTGTATATTATCCATTCGGTAAGGTTGATGGCTTTGATCAAAAGGTAATTAAGTGGACTAAAAAAGCTAACAGCAAAGATCGCCACTCAAAAAAAATGGAGATTGCAGATATCTCAAAAGTTATCGGCAATAAAAGACTTATAAAAGATAGCTCCGAGATAGATATTATTGAGAAAGCATGCAAAATCTCTGCAAATGCTCACTTGGAAGCAATGAAGTTTGTTAAACCTGGTATGAATGAATCTGAAGTTGAAGCTTTTTACCTGTATGAGTTTGCTAAAAATGGTGGAAGATTTCCAGCCTACAATCCAATAGTTGCGTCAGGGGAAAACGCATGTGTTTTACATTATGTTGAAAACAATCAAGTAATCAATGATGGTGATTTGCTCCTTGTTGATGCAGGCTGTGAATATGAGATGTATGCCTCCGATATAACAAGAACATTCCCTGCAAATGGAAAGTTCAGTGATGAACAGCTTCAGATTTATAATATTGTGCTTGAAGCACAAAAAGCATCAGTTGATGCTGTCAGAAAGGGCAATGGCGTAATGGACCCTCAAACAATATCTGAGAAAGTTATAACTGAGGGACTAATAGACCTTGGGATAATCAAAGGGAACCTTGAAGAAGAGCATGAAAAAGGATCATTTAAAGATTTTTATATGCATAAAATTGGCCACTGGATGGGAATGGATGTACATGACGTAGGTGATTATATGCACGAAGGAGAATTCATTAAGTTTGATGAAGGCATGATTACGACAATCGAGCCAGGTATTTATATAAGCTCCACTTCAGACGTTGAAGATAAGTGGAAGGGCATAGGTATAAGAATCGAAGATGATGTATTGGTTACTAAAGATGGCAATAAAAATTTAACTGATACTGTCCCAACTGATCCTGCTGAAATTGAATCCTTGATGCAAGAATCTTAATGCAACAACCAATTGTAATATCTGGAGCTGGGATCCTGGGGTGTTATATTTCTTGTGCCTTAAGTCTTCAAGGCATCGACTCTATAGTATTGGAAAAAAAAGATGAAGAGGTTGAAGATTCTATTAGGACCATCACACTAAATCCATTCTCAAAAAATCTTTTAGACAAGATAGGCATTGAAAATGATTACTCTATGATCAATAAAATGGAAGTCAAAGACTTTGATGGTACTGGAAAAATAGTTTTCAAAAGTAGTGAGATAGGGATGGATCATCTCGCCTATGTATCAGATTTTGCCACTCTTTTAATGGCTGTCCGAAAAAAAGCAAGTGAAAAAATCCTATATAAAGAGGAAATTATTGATATTGACAAAAAAGGTGACTTGAATGAAGTAACTTTATCGAGTGGAAAGGTCATTAAAACAAATCTTATAATTTCTTCAGACGGTAAAAACTCGAAGCTAGCAAATAAAATTCCTAAATCAGATAAGGATTACTTTCAAACAGCTTTAACTTTTTTAGCTTCTGCTGAAAAAGATATGAACATGAGCGCTTTTCAGATTTTCTCAGACAATGGTATTTGTGCTTTTATGCCAACAAGAAAAAAGGGAGAGGATCTCGTTACCGTTGTTTGGTCAATATCAGATGATCTTATCGAGAATGGATATGAAGATTTTATTGAGGAAAATCTAGAAAAGATCTCTAGAAAAATAGGAAATAGTTTTCAAATAAGGTCTAAAGTCCAAAGCTTTAAATTATCATCACATAATAGATCGAGTTATATAGATTTTCCGGTCGTACTAGTTGGTGATTCTGCTCATTCCATTCATCCCCTTGCGGGCCAAGGCATAAACCTTGGATTTGAGGATGCAAACTCCTTAGTTAAGAAGCTTATAAAAACTAATGATTCAGATACCATAAAGTTTAAGGAAAGTTTGAATGCCTACTCGAACGAAAGAAGACTACAGAATGAAATTATGCTTAAAACCATGGATGGATTTGTAGCATTATTTAATGAAAGAAATCCATATATAAGGTTTTTAAGAAATTTTGGATTAAATGCTTTTAATCAGTCTAAATTTCTAAAATCTTTCTTTGTTAAAGCAGCTTCTGGCCCAATAAAGTAATATAGCATTCTTGTTTAAATGATAATCATTATCATTTAGAATGGGTGCATGAAAAATTATATTCTAGCTTTAACCATACTCTTATCGTCATGCTCTTTTGAGCAAGTAGATGATGAGGTTGTTATTTACACCTCTCGTCAGCCACAGCTAATAGAAAATCTCTTAGATGTTTTTACTGAAGAAACAGGAATCCAGGTAACTGTTTTATCAGGAGATGCACAGCAGTTAATGGAAAGGATTGCAGTAGAAGGAGTAGATACAGATGCAGATATATTTATGACCGTGGATGCAGGAGTCTTGTGGCAAGCTGCAGAGAAAGGAATATTCGATCCCGTTGAATCAGAAGTGCTTTCTTCAAGAATACCTCAACATTTGAGAGATATCGATAATCAATGGTTTGGCTTCTCTAAAAGAGCAAGAACAATAGTTTACTCAAAGACAGATATAGACCCACAAGATTTAAGCTCATACGAAGCGCTAGCTACAAGGAGGTTTAAGGGTAAACTCTGCTTAAGAACTTCAAAAAAAGTTTATAACAGATCATTAATTGCAAGCATGATTGAAGCAAATGGATCTAAAAGGACTGAAAGAGTAGTAAAAGGCTGGGTTAACAATCTAGCTGAACCAGTTTTCTCTAGCGACACCAATGTTCTAAAGGCAGTTGAGGCTGGGAATTGTAGCCTAACCATTGTGAATACCTATTATCTAGCAAGGCTCATTGAAAGCAATTCAGTAGAGAATCTTGGAATTTTTTGGGCTAATCAAGAAGATAGAGGTGTGCATGTGAATATCTCAGGAGCAGGCCTTGTTAAATGGTCTAACAACAAGGGTTCTTCAATTAAATTGCTTGAGTGGCTGTCATCAGATACAGCTCAGGAGATGTATGCTAAAGCAAATAAAGAATATCCAACTGTTGATGGAATTCCTCTTCATCCCGTAATAGAGGCTTGGGGTGATTTTAAGGAGGATCTTATTCAGGTTGATAAGCTTGGATCAATGCAAAGTGATGCAGTCTTTATTGCGCAAACAGCAGGATATAATTAATTTAGACTTTAATACCGCGAGATCTAATATCTTTTAAGACTTCTTCGATACCTTTTTTATCAATAACTCTCATGCCTTTTGCAGACACTTTGAGAGTAACAAAACGATTTTCAGATTCCACCCAAAATTTATGACTATGAAGGTTCGGAAAAAACTTTCTCTTTACTCTGTTTTTTGCATGAGAAACATGATTCCCAGCTTGAGGTGACTTACCAGTTACTTGACAAACTTTGCTCATGATTTCTTACCAAACCTTTTTTCAAATTTCTGCACTCTTCCACCTGTGTCGATAATTTTTTGCTTACCTGTATAAAATGGATGACAAGCAGAACATATATCTAAAGAAAGATCTTCTGAGAGAGTGCTTTTAATAGTAAAAGTGTTGCCACAACTACATGTAGCCTTAATCTCTTGATAATTAGGATGAATACCTGTTTTCATAATAAAATCTTAATTTAGGCTGAGAACTATACCAAATAAGGAAATCTTTACAATAAATTATGGAAAAATTTTACTATTCAGTTTCAATCCCGGTTCCTATAAGAAAAGATTTTACATATTTTAGTAACGAGAAGATTAAATCTGGATCGAGAGTAAAAGTTTTATTCAATAAGAGGAAGGTTGTTGGTGTAGTCTGCAAACAAACAACAAAACCAGTTTTCAAAACAATAGAAATTGAAGAATTATTAGATGAAACGCCAACTTTTGATAGTTTGGCATTAAAAACTCTCAACTGGATCTCAGATTTTTATATTCATTCACGCGGCGAAGTTTTTTCGAACTTTTTACCACCAAAACTAAGAAAAGATTTTTATTACGAGAACCCTGAAACAAAACTCAAAGAGTATGAAGTAAATGATAATGACAAAAGATTTTCTCTCACTTCTTACCAACAAAGAGCATTTAAATTTTTAAGTAAATTGGATGGCTTTGATCCATGCCTATTCCACGGAGTAACAAGCTCTGGAAAAACTGAGGTTTATATGAGACTTGTTGAAGAGGCTTTAAAGAAAGGAGGATCATGCTTATTACTAATTCCTGAGATAAGTTTGACGCCTCAATTAGAGAAAAGATTTAAAAAAAGGTTTGGAGAAAATATTGGTACATATCATTCAAAGAAAACCTCAAAAGAGAGGTTTGATGTATGGAAAAAGTCCAAGTCTGGAGAATTAAGAGTTTTAATAGGAACACGATCCTCTCTTTTTGTCCCACTCCAGAGACTTTCTTTGATAATTATTGATGAGGAACATGATGCATCTTTTAAGCAGCAGGAAGGCTTAAAGTTTTCTGCTAAGGATGTTGCAATCAAAATGGCGCAGCAAAGAAAAATCCCGATCATTCTTGCATCAGCTACCCCCTCATTGAAGATGCTGCATTTAGTCGACAAAGGAAAATATAAATTTATCTCTATTCCAAAAAGAGTCAATAATAAAAACCCTCCTAAGTTTTCAATATTAAATTCTCACTTCTTAGATAGAAAATCAGGCATAGATACTAATTTGCTTTCTTTAATCGAAAAGACAGTATCAAGAGATAAGAAAGTATTGATATTTATAAATAGAAGAGGGTATTCACCTGTATTCAAGTGCATAGACTGTAATTGGACCGCTATATGTAATTCATGTAATTCACGTCTTGTGCATCACCGAGATAGTTCCAGGCTAAGATGCCATAGATGCGATACATCTTTTGGGGTACCGCACAGCTGTCCAGAATGTGAGAGCGCAAAACTTACTTCAGAGGGCGTTGGGACTCAAAAAATAGAATCCTTTTTGAGTGGGGAGTTTCCAAATGTCCCCATGGTAAGGCTTGATCTGGACTCAACAAGAAAAAAAGGTTCTCTAGAAAGATTGTTATCAGAAATTACTGATACAAAAAAAGCTTTTTTAATTGGCACTCAAATGATTGCTAAAGGTCATGATTTTTCTGATGTAGAGCTAGGAATTGTGATAGATGCAGATTTAGGTCTTGTAAGCCATGAATTGAATGCAGTTGAGAAACTCTCACAACTCTTAATTCAAGTCACTGGAAGAGTTGGCAGATCAGGAAAGTCTAAAATAATAGTCCAATCTAATCTTTTAGATAATGAATATCTTAATATTTTAAGTAGTGGAGACTACTTAGAGTTTTCTAAACATTTGCTAAAAGAATATGAAGCATCAAATCTTCCACCATTTTCATCTGTTGCAATTTTACGAGCTTCATCACCCAACAAAACCAGTAATATTAATTTCTTAAATAAGGCTCGTAAGTATTTAGATAAAGAAACAAATTGTGAATGTATTGGACCTCTTCCAGATATAATCTCAAAAGTTCGAGGAAATTTTAGACACTCTCTCTTACTAAAATCGAAAACATTACCAACACTTCATAAAAATACTAAAAATCTAGTTGAAGGATATATAGAAAAACAAAAAAGACTCAAGGTAAGGTGGTCAGTGGATTTTAATCCAATCGATTATCAATAATTTAAATCTTGATCTTAATTCGTTGCCCAGGAAAGATAGCCTCATCTCTAATCAAATTAGTATTAATTATGTCCATAACAGGCACTCCAAAACGAATGGCAATCTCTGACAGAACATCGCCTCTTTGAACTGTGTAGGTTAAGTAACCCTCAGCGTCATAAATAAAAAAATCGTCTTCAAGATTTTCTTTAAAATAATTATTTATACCCAGAAAAAGTGATCTAGCAATCATTCTTCTACCAGGTTTTCCCTTAAGTCTTTCTGCATCTTCCGAATTAGATATGAAGCCAGATTCAATTAGAACTGAGGGTACATCCAAAGATTTAAGAACTCTGAAGTCCGCATATTCAACCCTTTTTTTATGAAGATGTGTATAGGGATCACGCTTGAGCTGATCTAATATTTTTTTGCCAAGTTGAAGACTTTTTTCCTTCTTCTTTTTATATATTTCAGGATATTTCGATCTTGCTAAATCTTCATCAAAATCAGATTCATCAACTCGAACAGAGCTCACTTTCTTAGTGGAAAGGCTTTTTGCTGAATTACTGGAAGCTTCTTCAGACCAAATGTATATAGCAGCACCTTTAACAGAAGGAAGACTAAAAGCATCTGCATGGATTGAAACAAAAATATCTCCACTATTTTGCCTCGCTTTTTGATACCTTTGATCTAAATAAATAAATGAATCATCTTCTCTTACCAGAACTGGCTTATATCCATCAGTATTTTCAAGTGTTCTAAATAATTCATTTGCAATTAACAGAGTTATGTCTTTTTCTATAACATTATGAGATTTTGCAATTGCTCCAGGATCTCTTCCACCATGACCTGCATCAATCATAACAATTGCCTCTCTAGTCATCTTCTTAATCTTTTTATTTTGATCTAGGGATAACAAGACTTTAATACCATTTTCTGTTTTGATTTGTTGCGGCTTTTGCCATGAGACAGGCTCATAGAAAAATATTTCAATTATTGAATTATTTTCTGATGAAGAGGACTTAATATTTTTAATTGGGTAGTTTTGCTTTAGATCAAAATCTTCTTTCATTGAAGTTTCCTTGAACTCTAGAGAGATGCTGAAAGGAGAGTTAGAAGATTGAGCAACAATAAGAGCAGTTTTTTCCATTGAAAATTCTAGATTGTAAGATTTATTTTTTTCATCAACTCCCACAAAGTCTAATTGATTAGAAAAGACTGCCTGATGTAATGAGAAAATTAAGATTGCAATTACATTTCTTTTCATCTGCTTAATAATTTATTTTCTAACAAAGCTTCTCTTCCATCACCTTTATAGCTCAAGCTAACTTTCAAATCAAAAGTTCTTGAGTCACCAATTATTTCTGGCCATTCAATGATGATAACTTTAACTTTTTCCGATGGCCTATCAAGATCTAAGATTTGTATCTCAGAGACATCAGCGAGCCTATATAAATCAACGTGCAAAAACAAAATGTCCTCAGTCTCATATTCATCACATAAGGTATAAGTTGGACTTTTTACGATTCCATGCCAGCCTAGGGAGTTTAAAATTGATTTAGTAAGAAATGTTTTACCAGCCCCAAGTTCTCCAACTAAATGAATTTCAATAACATTATTATTTGAGTCTGAAATAAGTTTTGAAATCTTGATCCCAAAATCAGCAGTTGCGTCTGGATCTTTCAAAAAGATTTTCACAACATTTCCTCATTAATAATTTTAATTAGTTTAGTTGCAGTCAATCCTCTTACTCCTTTGCTTTTAGAAAATTTATCTCCTGCTGCACCATGAATAGCAACGGAGAACTTAGCTGCATCTATCTTACTTATGCCTTGTGCCAAAAAAGATCCAATTAGGCCAGCAAGAACATCTCCTGTTCCCGCAGTTGAAAGGGCAGGACCTCCATCAGTACATTGATATGCTTCTCCATCAAACACTATAGTTTGATAACCTTTTAAAATAACCAAACAGTTATATCTTTTATAAAGTTCTTTAGCAGCTTCTAATCTATTTTTCTGTAACTCCTCAACTGAACAATCGAGCAACATAGCAGCCTCTCCAGGATGTGGAGTAATAATTGCATTTGAAGGACAGCCAAACTCTTTCATGTAATAGAGCCCGCCAGCATCAATAACAATATTAATATCTTCATTTCCTTCAGCACTAGTGAGAAAAAGCTCACAAAGCTGTTGAGACCATACTGACTCCCTTAAGCCTGGACCAATTAGGAGATTTTTTTGACCTTTTAAAAAGGTTTCTGCATCTTGTCGACCATCAACACCTATAGCTATGACCTCAGGATTTCTTGATAAAGAAGATTGAATATGCTCTTTTTTTGTAATTAAAGTTACAAGACCACAACCTGACATGATGGCAGATTCAGATGCAATTATGCCTGCACCACCATAACCAGTATCACCACTGGCTATCAAAAGATGACCAAAGCTTCCTTTATGAGTATCTAAAATACCTTGATCTAGGGAGACATCTAAATTGTCCAGGCAAAAATCTCGCATAATTAATTTTTGAAACTAACTAATCTATCAAGCGAGAATGAGCCGACCCAAACAGAGTCTCCATCAGGCAGAGCAACTGTAGGAAATGCCGCCTTATTTTTGTTAAAGGTAAAAATATTTACAGGGGTAAGGTCTTTGGCGCTAAGTTCAATAACCTTAAATGGCAGTGAGCAGACCATATGATCTTCTTCGATACCTTTTAAAGTATATCCTGGACATTTAGCTGTAACGTCGAGAGTTTCATGATCCAAGCTTGTTACCCAAATTGAATTATCATCAATAACCAAATTATCAGGGCTGTTGATACTATAACTAAAAACTTCCTCTTTTTTGATCAGATCATATGCTTTTACAGTGTCACTTAAATTATTTGCAACATAAAGAATATTATCCTTTTTAGCTATTCCATTAGGTTGACCAGCATTTGTAAAAGAAAGTTCTTCAAACTTAAATTTGTTCCAAAATAAAACCACACCGGTAGGGTATTTAAAAATAGCTGCACTAAGCCACTCATTCATAGAAATATCTCTTGGATACATGTGGGTAGTGAAGAATGAGCCACTACTTTCAATCGTTATATCATTTATGTAATATTTTTTCGGGACAGAAACACAACCTCTCCAAACCAAAGACCAGTTTTCTTCAAAAACTAACTCAAAGAACTCTACCGACTCCTGTGGATAGTGATTAACTACAGCAAGCTGGTAACTGCCATCATATCTTTTATTAAGATCAATACCATGAGGACCCAAACGCAAGTCTTCTCTTTGACACTTCGGGTCACCCCAAACATTTGAACCTAATTTGATATCCAAGTCTTCCCTCATTTTTGTACTCAAATTAAAGAGAGCAAGGCTTCCTTCTTTAGCTTCCTCATATGGTTTTATTCCACCAAACTCGCTAACAATAAAGTATTTCTCGTCTGGCGTTTTTATAATATCTTCAGGATTTGAGAGCACACAATAAACTTCTAATTTTGATCCATTTGAGCAATCTGAAATATCTTCTATTGGCCCAACGTAATCTCTACTTACCGAAAGCATTGAAAGACAAAGCATAATAAAAAAAGCAAAAACACTTACTACTTTTCCCATATCTATCATCTTTTCGAGAGCTCTCACTAAAAACTTCCTAAAAAATATGAAAAATAATCCTCTCAAGAAGAAACCTAATCCAAATAAAAAGGAAACTATACTCCACACTCTGAAATACCAATTTTCGATATTAAGAATAAAAATTAGTAATACTAAGCCTGGGATACCTATTGCAAGACCAACTCTTTTAGAAAGCTCATCATCATTAGCTATTTTTAAAAAGAAGGAAAACATAGCTCTTCCAAAAAATAGGGCCGATAGACCTAATGCTAAAAAAATTACTGAAAAGAAATAATTTAGAGCCATTTACCTATAGTTTCTTTTATTATTTTAATAACTTCTTTTGGAGCATCTATTGGAACGTGATGGGCTGCATTGTCAATTGAAATGAATTCCATATTTTCTTTAAAAGTTGATTGCATATACTCCAAAATTTTTGAACCCATGAGCAAGCTTTTTCCTCCAGCTATAAAGAGAGAAGGGCATTTAAAAATATATTCATATCCTTTTGGCCTTCCTAATTTATAGAAAAGACTGTCATCAAATTTCCATCTCCAGCCTTCTTCAGTCTGTTTAACGGAATACTCAGCAACATACCTTAAATACCAATCATTCTCACATTCTTGTTTAGGCATGAGTCTAAATCTACCAAGTATTGTTTCCTTATCTGGATAGTGTTTGATCAACCTAAGTGGGCCAGAGCCAACATGCTTATCATACTCATAGTCAGGAGGTCTAACTGGTGTATCGATCATAATAATTCCAGAAATTTTTGAAGGCCTCTCAGTAGCCACGAAACCAGCTATATGACCTCCAAGAGAGTGCCCAACAAGAAAAACATTATTTGTAATATTTTCTTGTTCTAAAATCGATAAAATACTTTCACCAAAAACTTCATAGCTATATTCATCTCTATGATCAGAATCTCCCATTCCTGGTAAGTCTGGTGCAATAACTCTATATTCATCCGAAATAAATGGGGCTATTGGATCCCACCAATTCTTGGAAGCACCAGTTCCATGTATTAATACAATAGTTTTATCATTTGTAGCCTTACCCCAACATTTATAACTTACATTGCCAAGTTTTGTTTCCAGCACTTTTGCTTCTGATTCTGAAACAATTGCATCTAGAAACCACTCAGGGGCATTGGATATATCTTTTTTAAGATTGTCAGTAATGTTCATTGAGGCTATTCTAATCTAGAAACAAAAAATTTTCTTAAATAATGAGTTTAATTCCAGCAGCAACAGTTCTACTGTTAAGACAAAATAATAATGACATGGAGGTTTTACTTGTAGAGCGTTCAAGTAATACAGCATTTGGAGATTTGTATGTATTTCCTGGAGGCAAAGTGGATTCTGAAGATAATTTTATGGATAGGCTTAGTCTCCACTCCGATTTAGATGATGCAGATTGTTCAAAATTACTTGATATAGATGATGGAGGTGCCTCTTTTTGGGTTGCTTGCATTAGAGAATGCTTTGAAGAGGTTGGAGTACTTTTGGCAAGAAAAAAAGATGGATCAAAAATCGATTTAAACAACAAGGATAAGGATAGATTTGTTGACTATAGAGAAAGATTAATTTCTAACAAGATTTCTTTTTTAGAGATTTGTGAAAGAGAAAATCTTTTTTTTGAAACAACCAATATCGTTCCTTTCTCTCATTGGATAACTCCAGATATTGAAACAAAGAGATTTGATACGAGATTCTTTGCTGCGGAAATGCCAAAAGATCAACCAACCTTACATGATGGGAATGAACTTACAAATAGCTTATGGATTACTCCAAAAGAGGCAATTAAAAAGGCATGGAATGGTGAGATAAAGATGATTTTGCCTACTTCAAAGAATTTAGAGCAAACCTTTGATTTTAATTCTACAAATGAATTAATATCTTTTTATAAAAAAAAGGGATCCTCAGAGATCAAATCAATTTTACCTAAATTTAAGAAAGTTGATGGCAAGTGGGAAGGTCGATTGCCAGGTGATGAGGGGTATGAAGATTTTTAGCGATGGAAAGAGATAATTTATTAAAGAAAATAACTTCGCCAAATGGGGGAATTTTTACTGGTGCAGGTACAAACTCTTATCTTATTGGCGAAAAGGATATAACCTTAGTAGATCCTGGCCCAAACATACCAAAGCATTTAGATAAGCTCGTTGAGATAGCAGACAATAATATTAAAAGGATTCTTGTAACTCATACCCATATGGATCACTCGCCAGGAGCTAAACCTCTTGCTGAGCGACTATCTATTCCTTGCTATGGAAAATTGGTTGAGAATGATTTCTCAATTCAAGATGAGTCTTTCAGACCTGATTTTATATTGTCAGAAGATGAGCATATTAAGACTGAAGAATATACGATTAAGCCAATCCATACACCCGGTCACGCGTCCAATCATTATTGTTTTCTAATTGATGAAATTAAATGCTTATTGAGTGGTGATCACATTATGGATGGATCTACTGTTGTTATTGCCCCAAAAGATGGCAATATGAATGAATACATTTCTTCTCTTAAAAAGCTAAATGATTTTTCTTTTGATTCAATAGCACCTGGTCATGGCAATTACATTGATAATCCTTATGAAATTATTGAGTGGACTATCCAACACAGGCTAGATAGAGAAGAAAAAGTCTTCAAGAAGCTTTCTAAGCTTGGGGCTACTGGAATTAATCGTCTGTTAATTTCAGTTTATAACGATGTCAATCCAAAACTCCTTCCTATTGCAAAATGGAGCCTTGAAGCACATCTGATAAAACTTATTGAGGACGAAAGAGTTGTTCTGGAAAAAGGAAAATATAAATCTTTAGAAGACTAAGAGCATTTGTAATATCTTCCTGTATCTCCTCCAATATCAGGCTCACACTTAATCTTTAACTCATCATCATCTTCCTCAAGCTTAATTTCTTCTTCTTTTTTCGGCACTAATTTGAGTTGATTTTCTTTATTTAATCTTTCTTCTTCATTTTGAGCTTCAATAGAAGCACTTGTTCTATCGACACAATCAAAGAAATCATCTCTGTTGAGGTACTCATGCTTGTCTTGTCTTGAAACCATCCTTGGCCCATTATCTGGATTCTGCATGCATGATGTTTGCACATAACCGATTTTGTTTTCACCAACTATATCTGCAAGAGGATCATTGTTGGGAGTTGAAGAGCAAGAAACAAGAAATATTATCGATAAAGAAAAAATGATGGCTAATTTATTCATAAACTTTTTTTATTATTAATAAGATCAGAAACTACCGCAGGCTCAGCAAGAGTTGTTGTATCACCCAAGTTTTCGAAATCACCCTCAGCAACTTTACGTAATATTCTTCTCATTATCTTACCTGATCTAGTTTTTGGTAGACCGGGAGCATTTTGAATTAAGTCAGGTTTTGCAATAGGGCCAATTTCTTTGCCAACAAAGCTTCTTAATTCCGCTGATAATTCGTCTGAAAAGACTTCACCTACCATTAAAGTAACAAAAGCATATATACCTTGTCCTTTTATTGGATGCTCAAAGCCAACCACAGCGGCTTCAGCTACAACTGGATGCAAAACAAGCGCACTTTCAACTTCAGCTGTTCCAAGCCTATGCCCAGAAACATTGAGAACATCATCAACTCTTCCAGTAATCCAAAAGTAACCATCTTCATCCCTTTTTGCACCGTCACCTGTAAAGTAAATATTGTCATAGGTTGAAAAATAGGTATCAATCATTCTCTGGTGATCGTTATAAACACTTCTAATTTGACTTGGCCATGAAGACTCAATTACCAGATTACCTGATGATTCTCCTGACTTCTTAATACCATTTTCATCGTACAGCTCAGGCCTCACACCAAAAAATGGTAATGTTGCAGAGCCTGGTTTTGTTGGCGTAATGCCTGCAATCGGAGAGATAAGAACTGAACCAGTTTCTGTTTGCCACCATGTATCAATAACTTCACATGATTTATTACCTACTACCGAGTAATACCAATCCCATGCCTCAGGATTTATTGGCTCACCAACGGTACCTAAAACCTTAATTGATTTTCTGGAGGTATTACTAACAAACTCATCTCCAAGTGACATCAAAGCTCTTATGGCAGTTGGGGCAGTATAAAAAATATTTATTTCATGCTCATCGCATATTTCCCAACATCTGGATGCAGTTGGATATGTCGGCACACCTTCAAACATAAGTGAAGTAGCTCCATTTGATAGGGGGCCATAAAGAATATAAGTATGTCCAGTAATCCAACCAACATCTGCCGTGCACCAATATTTATCATCTTCATTGAATCCAAATAAATATTTAAAAGAGACATGTGCTCCCAAAAGATACCCAGCCGTTGTATGTAAAACACCTTTTGGCTTTCCCGTTGATCCAGATGTGTAGAGAATAAAGAGCGGATCTTCAGAATCCATTGGCTCAGGCTCGCAAATATCATCAACTTTATCTTTTAGTTCATGAAACCAAAGATCTCTATCCTCAAACCAATTAATTTCTCCGCCGGTTCGGTTAACAACGATGACATTCTTAACATCTGGACAATTTATTAGGGCTTCATCAACATTATTTTTTAAAGGAACTTTTTTACCGCCTCGAACACCCTCATCAGCAGTAATTACAATTCTACAATCAGCATCTAAAATCCTATCTTTTAAAGATTCTGGAGAAAATCCACCGAAAACGACTGAGTGGATCGCACCAATTCTTGCACATGCAAACATTGCAAATGCAGCTTCAGGAATCATCGGCATATAAATACAAACTCTGGAGCCTTTTTTAATTTGAAGTGTTTTAAGAATATTTGCAAACCTGCAAACCTCAGAGTGTAATTCTTTGAAAGTTATCTCTTTAGAGTTCCCTGGTTCATCACCTTCCCAAATCAAAGCAACCTTATCGCCATTTTTTTCAAGATGTCTATCAATACAGTTGAGCGTTATGTTTGTTTTTCCTCCAACAAACCATTTTGTTTCTTGGAACTCAGAGTTATGTACCTCTTTAAAATCCTCAATCCATGAAATATTTTCTTTTGCCAGATCGCCAAAGAATTTTTCAGGATTTTCAATTGACTCTTTATATAGACTTAAATATTCATCGAAATCTTTTATATGCGGATTTGAAAATCCGGGATTAGGATTATAGATTTCTTGTGTCATTTTAAAGAATAGATGGTTGGGGATTTATAAAAGTCTTTCCTTTCGGATTGGACATAATTTTTGTAACCAACATCTCATAATCTTCTTCATTTTCTTCGAAGTTTATGTCAGCAGCATTAACTATAAGAACTGGTGCCTTTTCATAGTCTAAAAAGAATCGGGAATAAGCTTCATTGATTTTTGTTAAGTATTCGTTAGTAAGATATTGCTCGTATTCATTACCTCTTTTATCAATTCTTCCCATCAATACTTCAACCGGTGCTTGAAGATAAATGACCAGATCTGGTGTAGGTGAGTCAAGAGTTAAGTGTTCGTAAACTTTGTCATAAAGCTTCATTTCCTCTGCTGATAAGACCACTTCAGCAAACAGTCTATCTTTCTCCAATATAAAATCAGCAACCCTAACTGGTTCAAACAAGCTTCTTTGCTTCAAATCTTCCATCTGCTGAACTCTTTGAAATAAGAAGAATAATTGAGCGGCGAGCGCAGACTGAGTTGGATTTTTATAAGATGCTTCTAAAAAGGGATTTTCAGCTGGCATTTCAAGCAAAATGTCATAGTTAAAAGATTTTGCAAGCTTATTTGCCAGGGTAGTTTTTCCAACCCCAATTGGCCCTTCAACAGCAATATATTTAGGTAAAGGGTCTTCTTTGTATGCTAATTTCATAAAATATATAAAAATTAGATTATCTTAATTCTTCAGAAAATCCAAATTCTTTTCCTTCACCCTTTCTTGGGTTGAAATTTCCATCACTTTCTGCAGTTTTTCTTACTTTTCCTATCATATTTTCCTTTGATTTAGCATCTGCATGCTGAAAGCTTGTCCACCATTTCCCGAGATCTGATTTATCTTTTGAGGCTTTCTCTCTGATTAAGAGGAAATCATATCCAGCTCTAAATCTTGGATGCTTAATTATCTTATTAGGATTATTTTTTAATCTATCATTTAATTTTAATTGCAAATACCAGATGTCTTTTATGTAGCTAGAGAATTTTCTTGGAATGGCAGTAATTCTTTGCTGTTCAGCGATAATAGAGTCCATGGATCTGAAAAATTTTCTAACATTAATACCGTTATCAAAAGAGCATCTTTCAATTAACCTTGGCCATAAGACTGCTGCAAGAAGGAATCCTGGAGTAATAGATTTACCATCTCTATACCTTTTATCAGTGTTTTTGAACGACTCACCATAGACTTTGTTTCCAGAATACTTTTTTTCTAAGTTAAGCAGATATTTTGCAATACCAAAAGATTGAAGTTTTTTATAATTTTCATATCCATGCCCATTCAAAAAGATTTTACAGAACTCATCAAACAATCTTGCATTAGAGATATTGCCTAAAAGGTTTCCTTTTTCATAAATAGCTTCTTTTACTTTGCTATCTAGTTTGAAATTAAGTTTAGTTGCGAACCTTATAGCCCTTAGGCTTCTCACCGGATCTTCTTCAAATCTATATAAAGGATCTCCTATAGAAATTATTTTCTTTTCTTTGACGTGTTGAGCGCCATCATGGAAGTCTTTAAAAGTATTACTTATTGGACAAAAATAAATAGCATTTATTGTGAAATCTCTTCTATTGCAATCATCCTCAATATTACCCCAGATGTTGTCTCTGATTATTTTCCCAGCATCATCCTTGATGAGATCATTTTCTATAGTTGTACTATTTTTATCGAGACCAGCTCTGAAGGTTGCGACTTCTATTATCTGCTTTCCTTTATATATATGAACTAACTGAAATCTTTTCCCAATAATTCTTGAAGCTTTAAAAATTTTCCTAATCTCTTTTGGCTCAGCATTAGTCGCGATATCAAAATCTTTTGGTTTGATATTGGCTAACAAATCTCTGACACAACCTCCAACAAGGTAAGCTTCATAGTTATGATCTTGAAGCTTATTAATAATCTCTACAGCAAAAGGACTTATGCTTTTCCAATCCTTAGAGCTAACAGGAGATCTATTGCTTTTGGTCTTTTTAAAGAGATTCTTAATTATCAAGTTTATAAATTTTCTAAGAGATCTTGGTATTCCTCTTTTTTAAGACGTGGTCCAAATGTTTGTACTATTTTTGAAGCTGCTAAGTTAGCAAATGCACCGCATTCATGAAGCTCTTTGCCGCTGAGCATTGCATGCATAAATGCACCTGCGAACATGTCGCCAGCTCCGTTTGTATCAATTGCCTCAACCTCAAACCCATTACTTTTAATAACATCCCCATCAGTAATAATAAAACTACCATTAGGCCCATCAGTAATTATGGTGGTGAAATCTTTTTCTTTTAAAACTTCTATTGCGTCATCTATATTTTCGGTTTCGGTAAGCGCCAGTGCCTCGTCATGATTACCAAAAACGAAGTCGATTCCATATGAAAGTATTTTTTCAAACTTCTCTCGAAAACCATGAACAATGCCATCATTTGATAGAGATAATGCTTTTTTAGTTCCAAAACCTACTAAAGAATCAAGAGATTTTATAACAGAGTTAAAGTTAGAATCGCTGGTTACCATATAGCCTTCTATGTAGAAGATTTTAGATTTTTGAAGATACTCAAAATTTATATCTTTCTCACTTAAATGCTCACTAATTCCAAGGGTGCTGCACATAGTTCTTGCTGCATCAGGGGTAACAAGAACAAGACATTTTCCTGTTGGAGTATTTTGATCATTCGAGCTAATACCAATGTGATCAATTCCAGCCTCTGATAGACTTTTTAGGTATTTATTACCATCTTCATCATCATTCAATTTACAAACATGATGACAGGAAGAGCCGAAATAAGATGCAGCAACTAATGAATTGGTAGCAGAGCCACCACAGTCAACAACTGACTCAAGATCTAATAGCAAAAGCTTATCCAAAATAGCATTTTGCTCTTCTCTGGATTGAATAACCATCTCATCTGGCTTCATACCAATTTCGTTAAGAAAATCTTGCTCAACCTTAAACTGAGTATCAACCAATGCATTGCCTATTGCCGCTATATCATGTGCCATATATCACCTTTACCTTATTTATTACCTCATCAAGAATCTTTTTAGTATGCTTAGTTGAGATAAATCCTGCTTCATATTTTGATGGAGCAAAGTATATACCTTGATTTAGACAGTCTTTAAAAAAACTTTCAAAATATTTATCGCTCGACGCGCTTACATCATCAAAGTTATCTGGAAATTCATCTGTGAAGAAGAATCCAAACATTCCACCAATTTGATTAAAAGAGAAGGGTATTTCTTTTTTAAACATCTCATTTTTAATATTTGTTAATAGATAGTTGGCATTTGCCTCAAGCTCATCATAAGGATTTGTTTTTATAAGCTCATTAATAAGACATTTTCCAGCAGCAACTGCTAGAGGATTGCCTGAAAGAGTACCTGCCTGATAAACGGGTCCTTCTGGTGCAAGAAAGTTCATTATTTCGGCCTTGCCACCAAATGCTCCTACAGGAAGGCCTCCACCTATAACTTTTCCTAAAGCAGTTAGGTCTGGCGTGATTCCATATAATTCTTGAGCTCCTCCTAAAGATACTCGAAAGCCTGTCATTACCTCATCAAAGATTAATACCGAACCGCTTTCATGTGTTTTGATTCTCAGAGTATCTAAAAAATCTTTATCTCCAGGAATAAAACCCATATTTCCAGCAATTGGTTCAATTATGACTGCCGCAAGCTCACTTTTAATTGACTCAAAGACTTCTAAAAAAGCATTTATGTCATTGTAGGGAACACTTATGGTATGTCTTGCCAGTTCTTTAGGTATACCCGGAGAGTCAGGTAGCCCAAAAGTCGATACCCCTGAACCTGCTTTTATAAGAAGAGAATCTACATGACCATGATAACAGCCAGTAAATTTAATAATTTTGTTACGACCTGTATATCCTCTAGCTAACCTTATGCAGCTCATTGTTGCTTCTGTTCCAGAATTTACCATTCTAATTTTTTCGATAGAGGGCATTACCGTTCTAATTAACTCGCCTATAGATGTTTCTGCTTCTGTTGGAGCCCCATAACTTGTTCCTAAATCAGCCTGATCCTTGATTGCTTTTATTATTTTTGGATTACTGTGGCCTAAAATCATTGGACCCCAGGATCCAATAAAGTCTACATAATCATTTCCGTCAACATCATGTAGATATGCCCCAGAGGCGCTCTTAATAAAAATAGGAGTACTATTAACATTCCCAAATGCTCTAACAGGTGAATTTACACCCCCAGGCATTACCGATTTTGCTTTATTAAAAAGAGACTTAGATTTATTCGTTTTACTCAAAATTAAAGTTGTTTACAAAAAAGCTTGCTGATTTAGCAGTATCTTGTGAGTTAAAAATAGCATTACTTAAAGCAATCATATCAAAATTTAGCTCCGCAACCTTGTGAAAGTTTTTACTACTTATTCCACCAATAATTGCTTTATTAGGAACATTAAACTTATTTATTAGGTCTAAGTCACTTTTTTCAATTGGAATCGCTTCCTTCTTTGTTGAAGAATGAGAGAAGGCACCAAATGAGACATAATTAGCACCTTCATTTATAGCTTTCTTTGCTTCTTCAATAGATGATTTACAGGTTTTGCCAATAATAAGATTTTTGTATTTATTCCTAACAGCCTGAACTGATAAATCGGCTTTACCTAAATGGACGCCATCTGCTCCTAAGTCATGAGCAAGGTGTGGATAATCATTTATGATAGTAATCCCTTCTTTCTTTTTAATTTGTTTGATGAGAGCTGAGAAAAAATCTTTTAGCTCTCTCGTTATTTCCTCTTTATAGCGGATTTGGAATATCTTTATCCCACAATCAAGACATATATTGATATCATTCGATAGTTTTGTTTCATCGAACTTTGGAGGAGTTATTGCATAAATACCCTTTAATTTATCTTTAGCATCAATCACGATATAAAATATAACAGAATAGAAATGGATAAAATATTAATTCTTTTTTCAACTACTGATGGCCATACTGTTTCGATATGTAATCGAATTGCAGAAGTCTTATCTATTAATGGATCAGTCACAATTAGCAGCCTCGAGGATTGTTCAGAGCTTGAGATAAAGAGTGCTGATAAAGTCTTAGTTGGTGCAAGCATCCGCTACGGAAAGCATAATAAAAATCTTTTTAGTTTTTCTAAGAAATATAAAAGTATTTTAGATTCAAAAGAGAATGCTTTTTTTAGTGTTAATGCAGTAGCAAGAAAACCAGAAAAATGTGATCCAGAAACAAATCCATATTTAATTAAATTTATGAAGCAATCAGCTTGGCAGCCCAAAAAATTGGGCGTTTTTGCGGGCAAAATTGATTATCCAAAGTATAAGTTTTTTGATAAACATATGATTAGATTTATTATGTGGATTACAAATGGACCAACAGATATTAATGAATCATTTGAATTTACAGATTGGTCAAAAGTGGATGATTTTGCAAAAGATATATTTCATTAAGTGATATTGTTTTTATTGAAACCAATACTATTAATTTATTAAGATAACGCTATGGAACAAAATACATCTATCAACGTCACAGAAAGTGCGCAGAAAAGGATTCAGAATCTGCTTCCTGAATATGAATCAAATGCTTTCCGCGTTTATGTCACGGGAGGAGGTTGCTCCGGCTTCCAATATGGTTTTAAGTTTGATTCAGAAGAAGCTTTTGATGATGATGTAATTGATTTTGGCCATTTCAGAGTTTTATTAGATTCTCTTTCATATCCATATTTGTATGGCTCTGAGCTGGACTATGTTGAAGATCTCTCAGGCGCTAAATTTATTATTAAAAACCCTAACGCCAAGACCACATGCGGATGTGGAGAATCTTTTACCGTCTAGGCTCAACCAAGATACCTCTTTTTAAATAAGCTAGATAAGCAAAAGCTGCAGATTCTACAAATTTTGAAGGTATTAAACGGTCTGTAAATTTTAAAGATGACCCAATATTATTCTCTAGTCTTTCCATGAGGAAATTATTTTTGGTACCACCGCCGTGCAGCAATATCTCCCCAGGCATATCACAAGAATGGCAAAAATCAGATATGCATAAGGCGGTTAGCTCGCTTAGAGTTGCCAATAGATTTTCAGGCTTATCTGATTTAAGTTCATCAAGATTATAGTAAAAAGATTTGTCATCGGCTCTGGGATAGCTTTTAGTGCGGATTTTATCAAGCAAGCTGTTTAAAAGCTTTTGATCTATTTGTCCTGTAGCTGCAATGTTTCCATCTTCATCATACGGCATCCCAAAGTCACGCATTGCGACTAAATCTATTAAACAGTTACCAGGTCCAACATCTGAAGCTACTTTAATGTCTTCTCCATCCAAGTAAGTACCATTAGATATACCTCCAATATTGAAAATAACTTTTCTTTTGTTTGATTCAGCAAAAAGATATTTATGGAATTCTGGAACGAGCGGCGCACCCAAACCTCCTTTTTGCATGTCATAGTTTCTAAAATCATGAATTACTTTAATTCCAACTTCATCAGCAAGAAATTGAGCGCATCCGATTTGATAGCTTCGCTCAGTGTCATGAAACATAGTTTGTCCAGGAAAACCTATTCCAGATATTAAAGATGTATCAATTTCATCTAACAAGTTTTTAACTAGCTTCACAGAGCTCTTATTTAAGCTCTCCTCAAGCTCAAGCACAATTTCGTCATCTTCTTTTTTCTTAAAGCCTTTTTTAATAGCTTCCTCATATTTTGACTTATAGTTTTTTTCAAGATTATTTGATTCTGAGTTTATAAGTTCAAATCCATTACTGAAATCCACCACACACCCATCAATTGAATCAGCGCTTGTTCCGGTCATTAAACCAATAAAATATTTACTCATAAGCTACTTCATTACTTTCTAAGTCAAAAACTTTTAATGCCTCTTTACTTTCTTGAACAATAGCTTTGAAACCCTCTAGCTTGGACTGATCAATTGGCTTAGCTGATGGTAGTTCTACTTTAACTGGATCAGTCCTTTTATCACCAATTCTAAATTCATAATGTAGATGCGGTGCAGTTGCTAATCCAGAATCACCCACAAAAGCAATGATTTGACCCTGAGAGACTTTGGTGCCGACTTTTATTTTTGATTCAAACTTTTCCAAGTGGGCATAAAGAGTTGATATATTTCCGCCATGACGGATCTCTAAAGTCCTTCCATAACCACTTTTCCATCCGGCAAAGGAAATAACACCCTCGCCTGAGGCCTTAATTGGAGTATTTCTTCTAGCTGCATAATCTACTCCGTTATGTGCCTTAATTTTATGGAGTATTGGATGCATCCTGTTTGGATTGAAGTGAGAACTAATATAAGCAAAATCTAATGGCGCTCTTAAAAAAGCTTTTTTTACATTCTTACCATTTTCATCAAAATATTGCTTTCCAAGCTCATCATCAAAATATCTCTGGGCAGTATATCTCTGACCATTATTAATGAATTCAGCGAAAATTATGTCGCCGCTAGAAATCTTTTCTCCTTCCGAATAGTCAGTTTCATAAATAACTGAAAAAGTATCTCCATTTCGAACATCAAATATGAAATCAATATCCCAGCCAAAAATAAAAGCGAAGTCCATAATAATACTGTCCGGCATATTTGCTTTTAGACCAGACTCATAAAAAGAGCTTTGAATCTCTCCCGTGCTAATTGATTTAAGTTTTTCAACTTCTTTTACAATCTTTTCAATTGAAATATCTTCTCCTATATCAACCCTTATGCTATTCAAGATATCTTTTTTGATTTCAATTCTATTTATCTCATCATTAAGGAAAGAAAACTTAATTTCATCACCAGGTCTAATATTTCTTAGCTCATTACTTCTATCAAGCTTAAGAATTTTATAAACAGTATTTAAAGGCACTCTATAGTCTTCAAAAATAATTGATAAATTTTCTCCATCTTTCACTTCGTGGATCGCAGATGTTTCCACTCTTTCGAGTTCAGGTTTAAAAAGCTCTTCAATAAATACATCTTCAATTGGTGGAGCTTCATTATTCTTGCGATCGACGCTTAGAAGAATAATTAAAAAGGCTGCAATTAGAAATGCCAACACAACATACTTAAATGATATTCTTTTGTATTCAATCATCAGTCTTCTAAATTGAGTATTTCGGCATTGCCACCAAAAGCAACTGTATTTTTAGTTATCGATCTCTCATCAACAAATTGGAGTAAGTAGTTTGGGCCACCAGCCTTAAATCCAGTCCCTGATAAACCCGTTCCTCCGAATGGTTGAGAGCCGACAACAGCACCCACGATATCTCTATTAATATAAGTATTTCCAGCAATAGACTTGTTTATGATGTCATCTGCCTTTGATTCAATTCTAGAATGGACACCCATGGTTAAACCATATTGTTTATTCTTAAGAGCATTTAGAATTTGATCAAGCTCATCGGTTTTGTATTTGATGACATGAAGTATCGGCCCAAACTTTTCTTCATTTATATCATCAATCGAATCTAATTCAATTAAGGTTGGCGAAACAAAATTACCATCAGGAGCTTGATTATGACTAAAAACTTGATATCCATTGTTTGAACATTCTGAAATATATTCAAGAAGCATATTTCTTGATCTTTCATCGATAATTGGACCCACATCACAGTGGAAGTCTTCGGGATTACCAACGGTAAGTTCAGCCATTGCATCTTTAATCATCTCTACCAGATCATCAAAAATACTCTCATGAATAATTGCTAATCTCAAAGCAGAACATCTTTGCCCAGCACTATTAAAGGAAGATCGCATTATGTCATCGACAACCTGCTCATGAAGAGAGCTGGAATCTATAAACATTGCATTAAGGCCACCAGTTTCAGCAATTAAAGAAGAGATGGGGCCATCTTTTTTAGCCAACTGGAGATTAATTTTCTTTGCAGTTGCTGAGGACCCCGTAAAGGCAACTCCAGAAATGTGATCAAATGAAATTAGTTTTGAACCTATTGAGCCATCTCCCTGAATTAATTTTAAAGCAGATTTTGGCACACCATTTTTATAAAAAAGCTCAATCATCATCGTCGCAATTATTGGAGTATGCTCAGACGGCTTTGATATAACTGAATTCCCTGTTACAAGAGCCGCGGCTATTTGGCCTGCAAAAATGGCAAGCGGGAAATTCCATGGGCTGATGCATACAAAAGTACCTTTTGATTGGTAGAAAAGCTGATTAGATTCACCTGTTGGACCATTGAGGTTGTTGGGTTCGCTTAAAAGACTTTTAGCATTATCTGCATAATATCTAAGAAAATCGACTGCCTCCCTAATTTCATCATAGGAATCTTTATATGTTTTCCCGGCTTCATGAATTAAGTAATACAAGAATTTTGTAGAATCTTTCTCTAAATTATCAGCAATTCTATAAAAGATATCTGCTCTCTCGCTCACAGGAGTATTTTTCCATTCAGTGCATTGTTGGAAATTTAATTCATTTGTTATATCTGCAAAAGAACAATCCCCAATCTCATTTCCATTGGCTATTGAGTATCGTTTCTCATTTTTAGATTCATTAATTTCGCTACAAAAGTTTTTTGCCTCAACTTTTAAATTATCAAATTTCAAAAGGTCAGATTTTAAGTCAAGCAGATTCTTAGGTTCGCTTAAGTCATATCCAGATGAATTAACTCTTGGAGAAAAGATATCTGATGGGTTTACGATTTTTTCATGTTGAAGTTTATCAATAGCTTTTTTTACAGATTTAACTGGATCTTCTGCTAAATCATCTGGACTCACTTCTGGATTAAGTAAGTTATTCACAAATGAGCTGTTAGCACCATTTTCAAGCAGTCTTCTTACTAAATATGGGAGCAGATCTTTATATGGACCAATGGGTGCATATATTCCAGCGGAAGGTATTCCTCCTAGAACCTTATCTGCAGACTTATAAAGTAGCTCTCCCATTCCAAAAAGTCTTTGGAATTCATATTCTTTCTCTTCGGCCATAAAGTAAATCGAGGCTACAGAATGAGCATTATGAGTAGCAAACTTAGGCTTCAGATTATCTGAGCCAAGAAGTTTTGAGGCAATAAATAAATAGTTAAGGTCAGTAAGACTTTTATTAACAAGGACTGGGAACCCCTCATGACCTCCGGCTTGAGAGAATTTTATTTCTCCATCCCAATAAGCGCCTTTCGTCAGCCTGACATGCATTTTTTCTCTTTTAGAGCACAACTCATTCGCCCAATTGACAACATTTGATGCTCTCTTCCCATAAGCTTGAATAGCAAAACCCAATCCATTCCAATCCTTTATTCTTTTACTCATAGCAACTTCTTCAATCAAATCTTGACTTATAGAGAGCCTGTGTTGTTCTTCAGCATCAATTGTTATCTCTACATCATTTTGATATGCGAGGTTAACTAGGCTTAGGATTGAGTTGAGGATCTCTTTTTTTGTTAATTCATATTTGAGAGTTTCGTATCTCGGATGAAGCGCTGAAAGCTTTATTGATACTCCATGATTGATTCCAAACTCTCTATTAAGTTTAGCAACCCTTTCAATCGCCTCAACATAAGAATTATAGAAACCTTCTGCTTGTGATTTAGTTCTTGCAGCTTCACCAAGCATATCAAAGCTGTGGATGGACTTTTTCAGATCTGAACTTTTGATAACAGAATCAAAATCATTTCCCATTACAAATTCTTTGCTCAAGATCTGCATTGCAGTCATGATTGCTTGCCGCACAGAAGTCTCTCCAGTTTTTTGTGTGAGTTTGCCTATCCACTCTAGTGGATTGTCAAATAATGCTCTTGGAGGCTGAATAACTTTACCTGCAATTAGTAAGCCCCAAGTAGCTGCATTAACGAATAAGCTATCTGCCTGATTAATATGATCTACCCAATTTGAATTTGTAATCTTTTCAGATATTAGTTCATCTTTTGTGTTGTTATCTGGGATTCTTAGAACAGATTCAGCAAGACACATTAAGGCAACGCCCTCGTCATTTGTTAAACCATACTCGCTAAGGAATTTATCTAGTAGCGTTCTGCCTGACTTATTTTTCCTACATTCAGTGATTATTTTTTTTGTTGCTGAAAAGATTTCTTTCTCTTTAGAGTTATCAAATTCGCTTATTAAATATTTAGCAATTTCCTTATCTGAATGGAATTTTGTGAAATCTTTCATAAAGTTATTTTATACTATGATGGAGAAAAATTTTTATGAAAGAATCTCTTGAATTAATAAAGCGAGGTATCGATGAAGTCTTAACTGAAGACGACCTTGTTTCAAAACTTAAATCTAAAAAACAACTAACTGTTAAAGTTGGATTTGATCCAACTGCACCCGATCTTCACCTTGGTCATACTGTGATCTTAAACAAGATGAGGCACTTCCAAGATCTCGGTCATAAGGTAGTTTTTTTAATCGGAGATTTCACTGGAAGAATAGGAGACCCCTCTGGCAAAAACAAAACGCGTCCAGCGCTTGATAAAGAGGAGCTTGAAAAGAATGCTAAAACTTACTCGGATCAAGTATTTAAGATCTTAAATAAAGATTTAACAGATATTAGATTTAACTCTGAGTGGTGTGAAGATTTAGGTGCCGATGGAATTATTGGGCTTGCATCAAAATATAATTTAGGTCGTATGCTTGAAAGAGATGATTTTTCGAAACGCTACAAAGCAAATCAACAAATTGCCATTCATGAGTTTTTATATCCTTTAATTCAGGCCTATGACTCAATCGCTTTAAATGCTGATGTGGAAATGGGAGGAACTGACCAAAAATTTAATCTTCTTGTGGGAAGAGAGCTGCAAAGGGCATTTGATCAAGAGCCTCAAGTTTGTATAACCCTTCCTATCTTAGAAGGCTTGGATGGAATTAATAAAATGTCTAAATCTTTAGATAATTATGTTGGTATCAATGAGGATCCTGATGAAATGTTCGGCAAAATTATGTCAATTTCTGATGATTTGATGTGGAGATGGTTCGAATTATTGAGTTTTAGGCCAATAAATGAGGTAAATGAGCTAAAAAAAGAGGTGAAATCGGGTATGAACCCTCGTGATACTAAGATTTTGCTCGCTGAAGAGATAATTGAGCGATTTCATTCTAAAGAAGATGCTGAAAATGCAAAAAATACTTTTCTTGATAGATTCCAAAAAGGGGCAAAGCCAAAAGATATAGAAACGTTCTCAATTTCTTTGGATGATGATATTGCGATTGGAAACCTGCTTAAAGAATCTGGGCTAGTTCAGAGCACATCGGAAGCGATGCGTTTAGTTAAACAAGGGGCAGTAAAAATTAATGATGAAAAAATTGATGACCCAAAACTCAGCATTGAAAAAAAACAAGAGTTACTTGTCCAAGTTGGTAAGAGAAGATTTTTAAAAATTAAAACCTAATTATTTCTTAGAAATTTCATTTAGAGCAAATCCATATATTTCAGATATTGCTTCAATCTGTTTTGATCGAGGAGTCCCTGCACCATGTCCAGCTCGATCTTCAATTCTAATTAGAATTTTATTTTCACAACCTTGAGCTTCTTGGAGACGAGCTGCAAATTTATATGAGTGAGATGGCACAACACGATCATCTCTATTTGAAGTAAAAACTAAAGTAGTTGGATAACATACTCCATCTTGAATATTGTGATAGGGCGAATACTCATACAAATTTAAAAAAGCATCTTTTTCATCTGGTGATCCATAGTCACTTGTCCATGCCCACCCAATTGTAAACTTGTGAAATCTGAGCATGTCCATAACCCCAACTCCTGGTAAAGCCACTTTGAATAATTCAGGATTTTGAAGCATAGTTGCTCCAACTAAAAGTCCACCATTAGACCTTCCCTCAATTGCAGTTGTCTCTGGAGAACCAATTCCAGTTGCATGTAAAAATTTTGCAGCATAGGCAAAATCATCAAAGACATTTTGCTTATTGAAGAGCATCCCATCTTCATGCCATTTTGCTCCATACTCAGATCCACCTCGCAAACTTGCAACTGCAACTACGCCACCTTGATTCATCCAAGATAGAAATCTTTTACTAAAACCAGGAAGAATTGAGATATCAAAACCTCCATATCCATAAAGCAACACTGGTGTATTTTCATCGACATTTATATTACTTAAACTACTGATATGCAGTGGTATTCTTGTTCCATCTTTTGATTCATAAAACCATAATTTTGTCTCATAATCATCTACATTATGATCTGCTAGACGTTCTTCCCAAAAAATATCATAAGAAAAATCTTCCATATTTATCTTATAGATTTTTGTCGGTGTAACATAGTTAGAAAAATTAAAGTAAGTTTCTTTGTCATCTATGCCGCCACCAAATCCACCTATGGTTCCAGCAAGCTCAAAATTGAAATCATTCAGTTGATTTCCATTCATATCAAAGAATTTGATTTTTGAAATGGTATCTACCAGATAATTAATAACTATTTTTTCATTGACTATATTGACGGAACGAATTGCAAAATCAGATTCACTAATTACGTCATTCCAAACGTAAGATCCGTTTTTAATTGTCAACGCTGAAACTTTTCCATTAGGAGCATTTTCTGTTGAGTAGAAAAATAGAACATCATCTTTGCTTGTTATATATCCATACTCACCAATCAGCTCATCGATGACTGGAATGAAATTTTCAGAATCATTAGATTTAATATAGATTCTATTTTTTTCTTCTGTCCCATCACTGATCGAAAGAATTTTATGAGCATTATTTTCGGAAATCGAAATCGACCAACCCCATCTTGGTTGTTCAGGATTTTCATAAATTAGTTCATCTTCATCTTGTGATGTACCTAATTTATGAAACATTAATTTTGGTTGTTCATTTATATCTGCTAGCAACTCATCTGTTGGTTCAGAATATTTTTGATAATAAAAACCCGAATTATTTTTTTCCCAAACGGCTCCAGAAAACTTTGACCAATTAATTGTTTCCTCTAAAAGCTCTCGAGTTTTTATGTTCATAATTTTCCAAATGCGCCAATCTGATCCTCCATCCGAAATTGAATATGCGATCCATTTTCCATCTGGACTAATGCTGGTTCCTCCCAAAGAGAATGTTCCGTCATCTGAAAATGAATTTGGATCAATTAATACTTCTGCCTCACATTCTTCAAGGCAGTCTTTCATCATTAATTTGCTATGTTGCCAATCACCCTCATTAAAATAGTAAAAAATTCGATCATTTTGTACATATGGAGTACTAATTGACTCTCCATCCCATACTTTTTCTAAATCTTTGCCAATATTTCGAGTAAAAGGGCCTTTTTTGAGGTATTTTTCAGTAAATTTGTTCTGATTTTGCTCCCAAGCGGCAGATTCAGGCGATGTAAAGTCCTCAAGCCACCTATATTGGTCCTCAACTGTTACTCCGAAGATCTCCTCAACAGTGCCATCTTTCCTAGATTCTGGGTAATTTTCATCATTATTCATATTTGAGCAACCTGCTACAAAAATAAGGGTTATAAAGTAGATACGGGATAGTTTCATGTATACAATATCTTATCAATAAATTAGAGGTAAAAACATGAATCAATTCATTGCAGCATGGGAATTTGCGCTTAAAAACTTTCAATACCTATTTTTACTAGTTTTACCAGTAATGGTAAGTGAAATGCTAGTCGCATATTTATTAATACCTATTGATGGAATGGATCCAATGGATATAAACGAGTATATGTCCGGAAATGTAGCGAGCATTATGATAGTTTCACTTATTGCTATTGTGCTCAGTGTATCTCTTACTGGTGGATTGATGGTTGCTTATCAATCAATTATGTCGCAAGAGGCCTCTAATCCAATAAATGCATTATCTGCTGGGTTTAAGAAATTCTTTCCATTGCTTGGAGCAACTATTCTTTCATCCTTATTGATTGGCTTGGGAGCAATCCTTTTAATACTTCCTGCCTTTTATTTTATGGGGCGTGTTTACCTTTTTCCAGCATATATTATGTTTGAAGATAAGGGCGTTATGGATTCTCTCAGATCTTCATGGGAAGCAACCGATGAACACGGAACAACCCTTTTCTTTTTAACTTTTGTATTTTTTGTACTTACACTTGTGGCTGGCTCATTAATGTCAGGTGTAATATTCGATGGCAACCCAGTTGCTGGAACCATTGGGGCAGGGGTTGTTGAATATATTTGCATTCTTCCTTGGATGTACATCTACTTTAGTTTATATAAATCTATAAAGAGCTAAACGTATTGTTGTGATTGCATTTGGAGGGTAAAATGCTCCTTCCAATTTAATTGGGTCTGTAGCTCAGCTTGGTTAGAGCGCACCCCTGATAAGGGTGAGGTCGGTGGTTCGAGTCCACCCAGA
>CAXGZN010000001.1:0-64472 GCA_964014565.1 uncultured Gammaproteobacteria bacterium | reverse complement strand
ACAGCACTCATAACGCTGGGGTCGGTGGTTCAATTCCACCCATAGCCACCAATTTCTACTTCTTGTTTATTAAAAAAATTATTATCAAGGATACAAGAGCAACAACTCCACTATCCCCAATAGTATCTAATATGATAACAAGGTTTGAATATACTGCTCCAACAAATGGAGCATCAGGACCAAAAAGAACTCCCAGCAACAATGCAACTGCAACTACAACTAGAAGAACGTCTGTAACCTGTTTAAGGTAACTTTTAATTTTGTTTAATGAATAGTATAAATCTAACTTCATTTTTAGGATTTTAGATCAAAGGGAGGTATAAACCTCCCTTTGAAAGAATAAATGATTACTTAAGTAACCCTATCAGAATAGCAGCTACAAGTAGTCCAACGATTCCAGCATCTCCAAGCATTGAAACAACACCTAAAAGATTTTCAAGAACATCGCCAACTAAGAAAGCATTGCCGCCAAAAACGATACCAGCTACAACACCAAATCCGATAAAAGCAACAAAGATCTTAGTAAGACCTGTTACTATATCCATTATCATTTTCATTCCAGTTTCCATAATTCCCCCCTATAAAGGTAATGGTTAACACGCATATGAAACCAAAATTGATGATGGTTTTCAAATTACCTCAATAGTATATTTAACGTAATTTGACTTTTATAACTTTATTTACTAAGGGCTTTAATTGAAAGTTTCATTTTTCCCCTATCAAAACCGATAAGCTTAACTGTAACTTTCTGTCCCTCTTCTAAAACTGCTGAAACATCCTCAGTTCTCTCTTCCGAAATCTCTGAAATATGGAGCAATCCATCCTTCCCAGGTAAAATATTTACGAATGCTCCGAAGTCCACTATCTTCACAACAGTTCCTTCATAAACTTTATCTACTTCAGGCTCTTCAATAATCTTATCGATAATATCAAGTGCAGCCTGCATCTTAGCCTGATTATCTCCAAAAACTGATATTTCTCCAGTGTCATTTATATCCACAACTGCTCCAGACTCTTCTTGGATAGACTTAATGACCGCACCACCCTTTCCAATAATTTCTTTTATCTTATCTTTGTTGACCATAAATTTTTGCATTGATGGAGCATCTGAGGCTAATTCCTTTGGCTTGGAAAGAACTTCATTCATCTTTTCAAGTATATGCATTCTTGCATCTTTTGCGCTGGTAAGCGCTTCATCCATTATTTTTTCATTAATGCCATCAATTTTTATATCCATCTGCAATGCTGTTATTCCTTTTTCAGATCCAGCAACTTTAAAATCCATATCACCTAAATGATCTTCATCTCCTAAGATATCTGTTAGAACTGCAAACTCGTCACCATCTTTAATCAAACCCATTGCTATTCCAGCAACGGGAGCTGTTAGAGGCACTCCGGCATCCATTAAGGAAAGAGAAGTCCCACATACAGTGGCCATTGAGCTTGAACCATTGGATTCAGTAATTTCAGAAACTATTCTCACCGTGTAACCAAAATCGTCAAAGTCTGGAAGAACACCTTTTATAGCTCTTTTTGCTAAATTACCGTGTCCAATCTCCCTTCTTTTGGGGCCCATTGGCATACCAATCTCACCTACACAATAAGCAGGAAAATTATAATGAAGCATAAAATGATCATGTTCTTCACCATCAAGAGATTCAAGTCTTTGAGCATCTCGAGGAGATGCAAGCGTTGCAGCTACTAAAGCCTGAGTTTCACCTCTGGTAAATAAAGCTGAGCCATGAGCTCTATTTAGAACATCTGTCTCAACTGTTAATTGCCTTACGGTATTTAAATCTCGCCCATCTATTCTTGGTTTACCTGAAAGGATATTTTTCCTAACTATTTGACTTTCAAGTTTCTTGAAAGCACTCATTACTTTACCAATGGCTAGTTCATCAAGATCTTCATATTTTTCTAAAATTTCAAGACGAATTGAATTAATTGCTTCGGATCTTTCGGATTTCTTTGCAATTGTGAATGCTTGTTCAATCTTTGATGAAAAATCTGATTCAAGTTCAGCAAAATATTTAGGTGTTTCCTCATCCTTTTCAACTACCCAATCTTCAACACCTACTAATTCTTTAAACTCACTTATTTTATCAATTACTATCTGCATAGACTTATGCCCAAACAATACAGCACCGAGCATAAGATCTTCATTAAGTTCACTCGCCTCAGATTCAACCATGAGAACTGCTTCAGATGTACCGGCAACTACCATATCCAAGAAAGACTGATCCATTATTTTTTTTGATGGATTAAGAGCATAGCTCCCATCAATAAAACCAACTCTAGCAGCACCAATAGGTCCTTGAAAAGGCACACCAGACAAAGACAATGCTGCAGATGCTCCAATCATAGCTGCAATGTCGGCAGAAAATTCTTCATCGGAAGATATCACAGTAGACATAATCTGAACATCATTTTTGAACTCATCAGGAAATAAAGGCCTAATTGGTCTATCAATAAGTCTGGAGGTTAATGTTTCTTTCTCAGTTGGTCGAGCTTCTCTCTTAAAATACCCACCAGGAATTTTTCCTGCTGCATAAAATTTCTCTTGATAAAAAACTGCAAGTGGGAAGAAATCTTTTCCAGGATCAGCTTCTTTTCTTGCAACAACTGTTGTAAGTACTTGAGTTTGGTCCACAGTAACAAGAACAGCGGCAGTTGCTTGTCTTGCTATTCTTCCTGTTTCGAGGGTAATTTCTTTACCCCCATATTCAAATGATAATGATTTTGGTTCTAAATGTTTTTCCACGTTTTATCCTCTTAAATTAAGGTCAGTAATAATTTTTTTATAACTTTCAGGGTTAGTTCTTTTTAAATATGCTAAAAGTTTTCTTCTGAGATTAACCATCCTAATTAGACCTGTTCTTGAGTGATGATCTTTTTTATGTGTCTTGAAATGACTTTGAAGTTTATTAATATTTTCTGTAAGTAAAGCGATCTGAACCTCTGAAGATCCAGTATCGTTTTCATCCTTCTGGAATTTTTTTACTAAATTAGCTTTTTCGTCTTTTAAAAGCGCCATAATTGTTCTCCTAGGACATGCATTTTTATTTATTTACACCCGTCAAACCTCGCATGTCTAAAGTTTGAGTGCGTAGCTTAAAGGTATTTAAAGATATTAACAACTAATTTTTTTTATATTTAAAAGGGCAAATCCTCCATATTTATCAAGTCACTCATTTGGACATCATCTACTTTTTTTGCATCTTTAAGTTCAAATTTACCTTGAGAAAGCCGCACCAGCTCTACTAAATGGCCGCCACATCCAAGCTTGTCACCCAAGTCTCTTGCAATAGATCTTATATAGGTTCCCTTAGAGCAAGATATTTCAAAGGAGACAAAAGCATTTTCTACAACGATATTTAATATCTTATAAATTTTTATATCTCTGGGCTCTTTTTCAATCAGCCTTCCTTCTCGTGCATGCTTATAAAGAGGTTTACCTTTATATTTTAAAGCAGAAAAAAATGGAGCTTTTTGTTTTGACTCCCCTACAAAGGTTTTAGTCATTTCGATAATTTCCTCTTCACTTGCTTGAATCTTTTTCTCATCGATAATACTTCCCTCAGAGTCATCAGTTGTGGTTTGAATTCCCAACATAATTTTTGCGAGGTATGACTTATCAAAATTTAGGAATCTCTCTGATAACTTAGTGCCCCTATTGATTCCGCAAACTAACAAGCCTTCTGCCAAAGGATCAAGCGTGCCAAAATGACCAATTTTTTTTATATCTAGTCTTCTTTTTATTTTTTGGATAGCTTTATTAGATGAGAGACCTTTGTCTTTATTAATTAAAAAAATACCTGAATTCATTTAATGTTCTTTAAGAGATTTTCTATGTTATCTACTTCCTCGGGCGTTTTATCAAAAATAAAAAGAATCTTAGGCACTCGTCTAATTTTCATAGATTTTGAAATCTCGCTTCTAATCATGCCTGAAAATTTTGCAAGAATTTTTTCATTTAGCTCAGTTTCACCTTGATAGACAGAATAAAAAACTTTAGCAACTGAAATGTCTTGTGTTACGGAAATATGATTTATGACTATAGATTTAAGTCTTGGATCTCTAACTTTTTGAAGAATTATGTTTGAAATTTCTTTTTTAAGATAATCTGCAATTCTTTCAGGTCTTAAGGACATATTATCTTAAATTGATTGAGATTCTTCTTTCCTATCAAATACCTCAATCTTATCCCCCTCTCGAATATCTTTATAATTTTTGATACCCATTCCACATTCGGTTCCATTCTTTACTTCATTCACATCATCTTTAAATCTTCTCAAAGAATCCAGCTCACCTTGGAAGATTACAATATCATCTCTTAGAACTCTTACTGGCTTATTCCTAAGAACAGTTCCCTCTACAACAACGCAACCTGCAACTTGCCCAAATTTTGGTGAATTAAATACTTCAAGAACATCAGCCGTTCCAACTATCTCTTCTCTGATAATTGGATCAAGTAATCCACTTAGTTTTGCTTTCGCATCATCAATTAGTTCATAAATAATGCTGTAATACGTTAAGTCGATTCCTTCTTTTTCAATTATCTTTTTTGCTGCATTGTCAGCACGAACATTGAAACCAACAATACTTGAATTGGTGGTAATTGCTAAATTTGCATCAGATTCTGTAATACCGCCAACTCCAGAGGCAACAATCTTAATTGAAACCTCATCATTTCCTATTTTAGCAAGAGAGGCATTTATAGCTTCAGCAGTTCCTGCAACATCAGTTTTAATTATTAGGTTCAGAAATTTCATCGAAGCCTGGCCCATTGATTCAAATATGTCTCCCATGTTGTCGTCTTTTTGTTTAATTTGTTTCTTTTCTTTTTGCTTGCTATCTCTAAAATCTATAACTTCTCTTGCAGCTTTTTCATTTTTAACAACTTGGAAGGAACTTCCCGCATTTGGAGCAGTATCAAGACCAAGCACCTCAACAGCTGATGATGGTCCTGCTTGCTTAATCTTTTCTCCAGATGAATTCGTTATTGCCTTTACTTTCCCCATAGACATATCACTGATCACAACGTCACCAACTTTCAAACAACCATTCTGAACTAAAAATGTTGAGACAGCTCCTCTAAATTTATCCAATTCAGACTCAATTACGACACCTTGGGCATCTCCCTCATGAAAAGCTTTAAGCTCAAGAATTTCTGCCTCAAGAGAAATTGCTTCAAGAAGCTTATCAACACCATCTCCATTAAGAGCTGAAACAGGGATCATCTGAACATTACCACCCCAGTCTTCTGGTACTAAGTCTTTTGATCCTAAATCTCCTTTTACCTTTTCAGCATCAGCGCCCTGAAGATCCATCTTATTAATGGCAACTATTATCGAAACTTCAGCAGCTTTTGCATGATTTATAGCTTCTTCAGTTTGGGGCATGATGCTGTCATTTGCAGCGACTACTAAAACAACAATATCAGTTGTATTTGCACCTCTGGCTCTCATAGAAGAAAAAGCTGCATGTCCTGGTGTGTCTATAAAAGTTATACTGCTATCTTTTGACTTTACCTCATAAGCACCAATATGCTGTGTAATGCCTCCAGCTTCTGAATCAACTACTTTAGCTTTCCTAATAAAATCTAAAAGTGTTGTTTTCCCATGATCTACATGACCCATTACTGTTACAACTGGAGATCTTGTTTTTTCTTTACCGTTATAGGTAATTTGATTTAATAATTCTTCTTCAACATCATCTGAGTCTTTTGCAATACTGTTGTGACCAATTTCTTCTACAGCCAATATCGCTGTTTCTTGATCTAAAATATCATTAATAGTTGCAGAGACTCCTAAACCCATTAGAGTTTTTACAAGCTCGCCGCCCTTAATTGCCATCAATTTTGCTAATTCTCCAACTTGAATAGATTCTGGTATCTCAATATCTTTTTTAATAAATTCTTGAGGCTTTTCAAACTTATGCTTAGGATCATCAATATTCATTCCATCGCTTTCTGCATACTTCTCAGCTGCTTTTGAAAGCTCTTCTTTAACATTCTTAGGTTTTTCGGCGGCTTTTATATTTTCTTTATTTTTCTGTTCTGCTTTGAATCTTGCTTCTCTTTTAGAGGCAGCTTCTTTTAGCTGTTCTTGCCTTTTTACCTGCTCAGCTTTCAATGCTTCAGAAGCAGCCTGTCTTTTGGCCTCAATATTATCCGAGTAGCTCTTAGTTTCACCAGAATCAGCAACAACTTTCCCGCCTTTAGATTTAACCTTTATACCAACCCCTGATGATGATGATATTGATGATGAAGTTTGTTTTTGTTTCTGCTTTAGAGATCTTAGAAGAATTTGTTTGTGAGCTGTCGTTACTTCGTCTGTTGCACTGCTATGAGACAACCCAGCAGATGACATTCTTTTAAGTAATGCTTCCTCAGAGATTTTTAAAGTCTTTGCAAAATCTTTAACTGTTGTTTGTGACATTTTTTATTTGAACCAATGCTCCCTTGCTTTCATAATCATTTCTGAGGCTGTATCCTCAGAAATATCAATTATTTCCATTAACTCATCTGTAGCAAGTTCAGCTAGATCATCTTTATTTTTGATACCTGATTTACTTAGAGAATTAACTTGTTCATCGCTTAGCTCAAGATCAGTTAATGACTCTTGATCTTGTTCATCCTGCTCAACTTCACTCATTGCTTCTAGAAGAGCTGCATCCTCAGCAGCACTCTTTACTCTTTGTATTTCCTCTTCATTTTCAAAAACATTTGAAAGTTTTTTCTTAGAAGCATATGCAATATCATCAAAATTTCTTAATCCTAATTCAATAATTGATTCCGCTGATTCTTCAGTTATTTCAAGACTAGCAACAAGCTTTCCAAGAAATTCAGTCTCGTCAACTTTCTCTTTAGCTTCTGCTTCTTCGCTGCTAATAATATTTAAGTCCCAGCCAGAAAGTTTTGATGCTAATCTTATATTTTGACCTCTTGCTCCGATTGCTAGTGCAAGATTTTCTTGATTGACAGCAATCTCCATAGACTTTGATGTTTCATCAAGAACTATTGACTCAATCTTAGCTGGCGCTAAAGAATTAATTACTAATTGAGCAGGATTATCATCATAAATTACAATATCTATTCTTTCATTTCCGAGCTCTCCAGAAACTGCTTGAACTCTAGATCCTCTCATTCCAACACAGGCACCTACAGGATCAATTCTTCCATCATTAGTTTTTACAGCTATTTTTGATCTAGATCCTGGGTCTCTGGCTACTCCTCTTATTTCTATTACATCTTCATTTACTTCAGGTACTTCTATCCTGAAGAGCTCTGTAACCATTTCTGAGCAAATTCTACTTAACATTAATTGAAGTCCTCTGCCTTCAATTTCTTTTATTTGTAATACAGCTCTAACTCTGTCATTAATTTTAAAAATTTCTCCAGGTAGAATCTGGTCTCTTGGAAGAATAGCTTCAGCATCTTGACCTAGATCGACAATAATGTTGTCTCTTGTCACCCTCTTAACAAATCCAGATACTAAATTATTGTCACTTGATCGAAATTTCGAGACGATAAGCTCTTTTTCAGCCTCTCTAACTTTTTGAAGCATGACCTGTCTAGCTGCTTGCGTTTCAATCCTTCCAAACTCAACATTATCAACCTTCTCAAAATAAAGTTCTCCAATCTCCATAGATGATTCAGAAGGTGATATGTAAGATTCCCTGTGGAATTCTTCATCATTCTCATCAAGTACTTCCCACTGTCTTTTTGTAATGAATTCTCCAGATCCTCTATCTACTTCAACAATAAGTTGAGCATCCTCATGAAAGTGTCTTTGTGAGGCAGATGCAATTGCTAACTCCATAGCAACAAAAATAACATCTTTCTCAAGACCCTTCTCTGAGGAGACAGAATCTACAACAGCTAAAATTTCTTTACCTTCCATTTTTTTCCCTCAAAATTTCTTTGTAATTTGGCATTAATTTGCACATATCTATTATCCCAAAGTCGATAATTAATTCTTCTTTTCCAATATTTAGTTCAAGAGAATCATTTTCGACTGACTTCAAAATTGCTTTAAATGTTTTTTTATCATTAATCTTGTCTTTCAGCTTTATCTTCAATGTTTTTCCTACAAAATCATTCAATTGGTAGCTATAAAAGAATTTTCTATCAAGACCTGGAGTTGAAACTTCAAGAACATAATCATCTATAAAATCTGAATCAACCGAAAGTTCAAGATTTAAATCTCTAGAAATATTTTCACAATCATCTATAGTGGCGCCATTTATGGCATCAATAAAAACCCTTAGTGTGGGAATATTCTTACCTTGGGAGATCTCTAAGCCCCAAAAATCACACCCATGATCATTTACAATGGGTTCAATAATCTCTTTTATTCTTTCTTTTTCCATATTCCATATACAAAAACAGGGCATATGCCCCATCAAAAATCCTAATTTTTGACTGGTAGCGGGGGCTGGATTTGAACCAACGACCTTCGGGTTATGAGCCCGACGAGCTACCAGACTGCTCCACCCCGCAACGCAGCGAAAGTGAAGTTTATAGAAATGATAGCCAGTTGGTCAAGGCATATCAAATTTTTTTTATTTAAATATTTTGAGTTATGATATGTTTTTTTTAAAGCCGAAGTGGTGGAATTGGTAGACACGCTATCTTGAGGGGGTAGTGAGCTAATGCTCGTGCGGGTTCAAGTCCCGCCTTCGGCACCAACTTTATTCTGTTGGAAGTGAGTCTAATTCGTCTATTTCTTCTAGGACAATTTCCTGTTCAGGGAAGTTTAAGTTATCTTGCGTGTTTAAGTTTTTAAGGAGAACAGCTTGAGTCATTGCAAGAATTAAGAAAAGTGAGCCAACAATCCATGTCAACCTTCCAAGAAGGTTGGAGGGTCCAAGGGCACCAAACATTGAGTTAGAAGATCCACCACCAAATGCTGACCCAAGGTCAGAGCCTTTACCCTGTTGAAGTATTACAAGAATTACAAGCAAAACTGCCAGAATAATACAAAGAATTTGTACAAATAAAATCATCTTTTAAAAAGTCTCCAAAAAATCATTATAAATATCTAAAAAATCTTTTCCATTTAATGAAGCTCCGCCTATTAAAGCACCATCAATATTTGTTTGTTGAAAAAAACTTTTAGCATTTTCACAATTTACACTGCCGCCATAAATAACACTAATAGCTTCAATTTCAGCGATGGATTGTACTATATCTTTAATATGTTGGTGAATATTATTCACCTCATCTTCAGTAGGTGTCTTTCCCGAACCAATAGCCCAAACTGGCTCATAAGCTATTACAACAGTCTTTTTAGTAGATATTGATGTAAATATTTCTTTTAATTGCATATCCAGCACTTCAAGAGTTTTACCTGCGTTATAGTCTTCAAGAGATTCACCAATACAGACAACTGGCACAATATTCTTCTCGAGACATATTCTTAGCTTTTCTGAAACAATGCTATTTGTTTCACTATAAAACTCTCTTCTTTCTGAATGACCTAAAATTGAAAATGTGCAGCCTCTGTCAATCACCATATCAGCACTTATATCTCCCGTTTTAGCGCCATCATTAAATTTAGAGATATCTTGTGCGCCAAGAAACCCAAACTTAAAAAGGTTTTTGAGTTCAGTTAAGTGAGAAATTGGAGGGGCAATTCCCATAAACTTAAAGTAGGAAGATTTGTTATCAAAATCTACTTCATCATTATTGGATACCATATCACTTTGGATCCAACCTGAAATGCCTCCAGAGGGTATATTCATTTTCCAATTTGCAATAACTAGGGGGTGTGACATTTTATTAAAGGTATATTATGGGGTTTTAGATTCAAATAGCTTAATGAGATCATTTGTATATTTTTTGGCTGTTTTTTTATTCTCAGATTCAATCATTATTCTAATCTTATTTTCAGTTCCTGATGGCCTTACAAGAATTCTATTAATTGTTAAATCTGACTTGATATCATTAATGGCTGTTTTTACTTCGGCATCACTCACAATATCTTTGTTTATAACACTTATAGATTCATTTATTTGAGGAATTTTATTGTAATTGGAGAGAACATCACTTGGATCTTTCTCAAGCATAACGAGTGAGCTAATTGTTTTAAGCGCTGCTATGGTTCCATCACCTGTGCTAACAAGGTCTCTGCAGATAATATGACCGGAAGGTTCTCCCCCAAGAAGCCAACCCTCCTTTGATAATAAATCTGAAACATATTTATCACCAACGTCAGCCCTTTTAAAGGAATATCCAAGCTTATTAAGGCCATCTTCTAATCCAACATTAGACATTTGAGTCCCAACTATACCTGACCATGGGCCTAGTCTGTTGGGATTGGCAAAACCTAATATGTAGAGAATGTCATCACCATCTAAAATATTTGATTCTCTATCTACGATGGTTACTCTATCAGCATCACCATCAAGTGACACTCCAAAATCAGCTCTATGTTCTTTAACAAGTTTTTGAACAAGCTCAGGATTTGTTGAACCACAACCTTGATTAATATTGAATCCATCGGGCTGATCACCAACAACTATCGTCTCAGCTCCTAACTCACGGAAAACATCTGGAGAGACCTTATAAGATGCTCCATTTGCACAATCAAGAACAATTCTTAAGTCAGTAAAACTAATCTCGTCAGGAACTGTTGATTTACAAAATTCAACATATCTTGGTCCAGATTCATCAAATCTTTTAGCTTTTCCAATTTCTACAGATGGCAATGAAGTAATTTTCTCACTTAAAATATTTTCGATCATCATCTCAATCTTTCTATCTATTTTTACACCACTATTATCAAAAATCTTAATTCCATTATCTTGATAATCATTGTGAGACGCGCTTATTACAACGCCACACTGATTTCTAGAAGTTTTAGTTAAATACGCAACGCCGGGTGTCGGTAATGGGCCTAGAAGCCTTACATTCATCCCTACAGACAAAAAGCCAGCTTGAAGTGCAGCTTCAAGCATATAGCCTGAAACTCTGGTATCTTTTCCAATTAAGACTGTATCCCAGCCAAGTTCTTTAAAAACAATACCAGCTGCATGACCGATGCGAAGACATGCTTCAGGAGTCACTTTAGTTTCGACAGGCCCCCTAATTCCATCGGTGCCAAATTTAAGATTCATAAATCTATTATAACTCTTCTGCTGGTCCTTTTATTGAAGATTCTTTTGTGCTCTTTTTAGGAGGTTCGTCGTCATTATTCCAGTCACTTGGCTCCCTTGGCTCTGCACCACTCATGATGTCATCAATTTGATGCTGGTCGATTGTCTCATATTTCAAAAGTGCCTCAGCCATTGTATGAAGTTTATCCATATTGTCTTTCAAAATAGTTTCAGCCCTCTCATAGCAAGAATTAATTATGTCTTTTATTTCACTATCAATAAGTTTCGAGGTCTCATCACTATAAGTCTTTGATGATTGAGATGCGGATCTGCCCAAAAATGGACTTGAATCATCTTCTCCAAACTTAAGAGGCCCAACCTTGTCAGAAAGTCCCCACTTTGTGACCATGTTAGTGGCAATTCCTGTAGCAACTTCTATATCATTTGAAGCTCCTGTAGTTATATTTCTCTCACCATTTATAAGCTGTTCAGCTATTCTGCCACCGTAAAGCGTGCATATTCTGCTTAAAAGATACTCTTTACTTTGCATATATTTATCATCTTCAGGAAGGAACATAGTAACTCCTAAAGCTCTGCCACGCGGAATAATAGTTACTTTATAAACTGGATCGTGTTCTGGGACAATTCTTCCAACGATTGCGTGCCCTGCTTCGTGATATGCAGTTAAACGTTTTTGTTCTTCAGTTAAAATCATTGATTTCCTTTCAGGGCCCATCATGATTTTGTCTTTAGCAAGATCTAAATGAGACTGCTCAACTTTTTTATCACCGTATCTTGCTGCAAATAAGGCTGCTTCATTAATAAGGTTAGCTAAATCAGCACCTGAGAATCCCGGAGTACCTCTGGCAATTGCTCTAAGATCAACATTTTTATCAAGAGGAACTTTTCTAACATGAACTTTTAAGATTTGTTCTCTTCCTCTGATATCTGGCATATCTACAACAACTTGTCTATCAAATCTTCCTGGCCTCAATAGTGCTGGATCAAGAACATCTGGTCTATTTGTTGCTGCAACTATAATTATTCCGTCATTGGCTTCAAAACCATCCATTTCAACAAGAAGCTGATTTAAAGTCTGTTCTCTCTCATCATGCCCTCCACCAAGACCTGCTCCTCTATGTCTTCCAACAGCATCAATTTCATCAATAAACACAATGCATGGGGAATTCTTTTTTGCTTGATCAAACATATCCCTCACTCTTGAGGCACCAACACCAACAAACATTTCAACAAAATCAGAACCAGAAATGCTAAAGAAAGGAACTCTAGCTTCACCTGCGGTAGCTCTGGCAAGAAGAGTTTTACCAGTACCTGGAGGACCCACCATCAAAACACCTCTAGGTATCTTTCCGCCAACTTTTTGGAATCTTGTTGGGTCTTTTAAATAATCAACAAGCTCTTGAACATCTTGTTTTGCTTCCTCGCATCCAGCCACATCTTTAAAGGTAGTCTTAACCTTTCCACCTTCCATTAATTTAGCTTTACTTTTTCCAAAAGACATTGGTCCGCCCCTTCCGGACATGCTTCCTTGCATCTGCCTCATGAAAAAGAAAAATATCGCAAGTAATAGTATTATCGGGAATGCTCCAACCAATAATTGTGACCATATCGACGGCTGTTGAACCTCTTCATATGAGGTGATAACACCATTTTCCTGGAGTGCTGTATCTAAGACAGGGTCAGACTTATAAATAGGATGGTTAGTTTTGAATTTGGAACCATCTAATCTCTGACCAAAAATTGTCATTTGGTCTCCTTTATAGGTTACCTCAGATACTCTATCTGAAAGAACTTCCTGCTTGAATTGACTGTAGGATATTGTCTCTCTTGGAGCTGTAGGTTCAACATTATTAAATACTAAGAAAATAATAGAGCCTAAGACCAGCCACACAAAAATATTTTTTAAAAAATCATTCATAATTACTTAATACCATATAAATATATCTCTTTTGACTGCTTCTTAGAAGCAGCGGGTTTAGCAGTTTGGACTATTTTTAAATTTTTTTCCATTTCTTTCCTAAATTTCTTTAGATTTGAGTTTTGAAAGGTTTTAACAATAAATACGCCGTTACTATTTAAAAATTTATTTGCTGCCTCTAGAGTAAGCAAATTAAGCTCAAGTATATTTTCTTCATCAATACTGCTTATACCACTTAAATTTGGGGCTAAATCAGAAATCACAAGATTAAATTTATTTTTTAAATCTCTTAATTGATCTATTTTTTCAATATTCCTTAAATCCTCTTGTAGGAACTTCACTCCTTTAATTTGTTCCATTTCTAGGATATCTATTGCAAATATTTCTGCGCTTGGATATTTATTTGCTAAATAATGAGACCATCCACCTGGAGCAGCTCCGATATCAAGAATTAGATTTGGGTTTTTAATTTGTTTTATTTTTTCAGTTATTTGAATTAACTTAAATACAGCTCTTGATCTATATCCTAAAGATTTTGCTTTTTGAGCCCAATTATCAGTATGCATTAATTAAATATGCTCTACTTCCTCTATCTCAAAATTGAGCTTTCCAGATGGTGTTTCAATAATGACCTCATCACCAATAGACTTTCCTATTAAGCCCCTTCCAATTGGTGTATCAATTGAGATCATGCTGTTTGCAGGGTCGGATTCAAGATTTCCCACAATTCGATAAGAGATTGACTCATCAGTGTCTAAGTTATAAAGCTTAATAGTTGCTCCAAAAACAACTTTTCCAGTCTTAGGAAGTTCTTTGACATCAATTACCTGAGCATTTGACAATGCATGCTCAAGCTCATTAATTTTAGCCTCAGTTAATCCCTGTTGCTCTTTTGCTGCATGATATTCAGCGTTTTCTTTTAAATCCCCATGAGCTCTAGCCTCAGCAATGGCCTCTGAAATCTTAGGCCTATCAACAAATTTTAACTTTGTTAATCTTTCTTTAAGGATTATTTCTCCCTCTTTTGTAAGTGGTACTTTAGACATAAACTAATTATATCAACTTGTAGTGATTAGTTAATTTCTTGTAAAGAGCTGAACTCCCATTCCTCTTCTTTATTTTCTAATGCCTTAACCAAAGCATCTGCTCCAAACATGGTTGTTGTGCATAATATTTTTTTTCTCAAAGCTGTCTGTCTTATAGATGCAGAATCTTTTATAGACTGTCTTCCTTCAGTAGTATTAATGACGAGGCAAACTTGATCATTAACAAGTTCATCAACTATATGTGGTCTTCCCTCAGCAACCTTATTAATCTCCTCAACATCAAAACCTAATTTTTTTATGTATTTTGCAGTTCCTTTGGTTGCGATAATTTCAAAACCAAAACTAATTATTTTCTTTACTATCGAATCTAGGTATTTCTTGTCATCTTCTTTCACGCTTATAAATATCTTTCCTTTTCTTCTGAGAACTTTGTTAGCAGCTTTTTGTGCCTTTCCATATGCTTCACCAAAGTTTCTTCCAATGCCCATAACCTCACCAGTAGATTTCATTTCAGGTCCTAGGATTGGATCAACATTGGGAAACTTATCAAAAGGGAGAACAGCCTCTTTAACAAAAAACATATTTTCAGGTAGCCTATTTGAGAATCCTAGTTCTTTTAAACTCTTTCCAATCATTGTTTTTGCGGCAACTTTAACTAAAGAATTACCAATACATTTTGAAATAAAGGGAACTGTTCTTGATGCTCTAGGATTTACTTCAAGAATGAAAACTTCATTATCTTTAATTGCGAATTGAACATTCATTAAACCGATAACATTCAGCTCTTCTGCTAACTTTTTAGATTGAAGTTTTAGCTTTTTAATTATTTCGTCACTCAGAGAATAAGGTGGTAGAGAGCAAGCTGAATCACCTGAATGAATTCCAGCTTGTTCAATATGTTGAAGTATTCCGCCAATTACTATCTCCTTGCCGTCTGAAACAACATCTACATCAACCTCAATTGCATTATCAAGATAATGATCTAAAAGTATTGGTCGTTCATTAGAGGCTTGCACTGCATCGGAAATATATATGCCTAGCTCATCTTTATTATTTACAAGCTCCATAGCCCTTCCACCTAAAACATATGAAGGTCTTACAACAATCGGGAAGCCAATTTCATCTGATTTGTTAAGTGCTTCTTTTAAACTAGACACAGTTGCATTCTTTGGTTGAAGAAGATCAAGCTTATTAATAATTTCTTGGAACCTTTTTCTATCTTCTGACCTGTCAATTGCATCAGGCTCTGTTCCAAGGATATTTACACCATAGTTCTCAAGATCATTTGAAAGTTTTAGAGGAGTTTGACCACCAAATTGAATAATGACTCCATCAGGTTTTTCTAAATCAATAATATCTAAAATCTTTTCAGAGGTTATAGGCTCAAAGTAAAGTCTATTTGAAACATCATAATCTGTTGAGACAGTTTCAGGATTACAATTAACCATAATTGATTCAAAACCTTCCTCCTGCATCGCTAGAGATGCATGCACACAACAATAGTCAAATTCAATGCCTTGACCTATCCTGTTGGGGCCACTTCCGAGCACTAATATTTTCTTTTTCGAAGTTGGCTCACTCTCACAAATACCTTCATAAGTTGAGTACATATAACATGTTGAAGTTTTAAACTCTGCAGCACATGTATCAACCCGCTTATAAGAAGGCAATATATTATGCAACTTCCTCTTAGCTCTCACTTCTTCATAGCTTTCGTCAAGTAAATCTGCGATTCTTTGATCACTAAATCCTTTAGTCTTTAGCTTTATGAAATTCTCCTTTGATAAGTTTTCAAGCTTAGAGCCTTCAATTGCATTTTCTTCAGAAACTAAATCTTCAATTTGTCTCAAAAACCAAGGATCTATTGATGTTAGATCATAAATCTTTTCAAGAGACCATCCACATCTGAATGCATCTGCTATATAAAAAAGCCTTTCAGGTCCTGGAAAAGTTAACTCAAATCCGAGCTTCTCATTAATTAACTCGCTATCATCAAGAATTTTTTCTAGCCCACATTTGTCATCCTCCATACTGCAAATGGCTTTTTGAAGAGACTCCTGAAAATTTGAGCCAATTGACATAACTTCACCAACGGATTTCATCTGTGTAGAAAGTCTTGGTTCAGCTTGTGGAAACTTTTCGAACGCAAACTTTGGTATTTTTGTAACGATGTAATCAATTGAAGGTTCAAATGATGCAGGAGTTAATCCTGAGGTTATATCGTTTTTAAGCTCATCAAGGGTGTATCCAATAGACAAAAGGGCTGCAACTTTTGCAATAGGGAAACCTGTTGCTTTTGAAGCTAAGGCGGACGATCTACTTACTCTGGGGTTCATTTCTATGACAACCATTCGACCATCAACTGGATTTATAGCAAATTGAACATTTGAACCACCAGTTTCGACACCTATTTCTCTTAAAATTTTAAAAGAGGCATTACGCATTATTTGAAATTCCTTATCTGTTAAAGTTTGTGCAGGTGCTATCGTTATTGAGTCTCCAGTATGAACACCCATTGGATCAAAGTTCTCAATAGAGCAGATAATAATGCAGTTATCATTTTTATCTCTAACAACCTCCATTTCATATTCTTTCCAACCTAGAAGAGACTCATCTATTAAAAGTTCATTTGTTGGAGATAAATCTAATCCCTTCTCACAGATTGTTTTAAATTCTTCAATATTGTATGCAACTCCACCTCCAGACCCACCAAGAGTGAACGAAGGTCTTATAATGCATGGAAATCCAATCTCTTTCTGAACCTCTAATGCATCCTCCATAGAATGTGCAATGCCTGATTGAGGTGTTTCCAAATCTATTTTCTTCATAGTTTGATCAAAAAGCTGTCTATCTTCAGCTTTGTCAATTGCCTCTCTTGAGGCACCTATTAATTCAACATTATATTTTTTTAAGATTCCTTCCCTTGCCAATGAAAGAGCAGTATTTAAACCTGTCTGTCCTCCCATGGTTGGAAGAAGTGCATCAGGTCTTTCCTTCTCTATTATCTTGGCAACTGACTCCCAGTGAATTGGTTCAATATAAGTAGCATCAGCAAGCAATGGATCAGTCATGATTGTAGCTGGATTTGAGTTGACTAAGATTACTCTATAGCCCTCTTCTTTTAATGCTTTACATGCCTGGGCTCCAGAATAATCAAATTCACATGCCTGACCAATAATAATAGGCCCTGCACCAATTATCATTACGGATTTTATGTCATTTCTTTTTGGCATTTTTATCTATCATTTCTTTAAATTGCTTAAATAAACTAACTATATCTTGGGGGCCTGGACTTGCTTCAGGGTGTCCTTGAAAACTAAATGCAGGCTTATCTTTGAAAGAAATACCCTGAATAGATTGATCAAAAAGTGATACATGAGAAATCTCAATATTATTTGGCAATGAATCCTCATTTACAGCAAAGCCATGATTTTGACTCGTTATGAATACTTCCTTAGAGTTTAAAGATTGAACAGGATGATTTGCCCCATGATGACCAAATTTCATTTTTTCAGTCTTTGCTCCGCCCGCAAGCGCTAATAGCTGATGACCTAGGCAGATCCCAAATATGGGAATATTTTCACTAAGTGCCCTTTTAATATTTTCAATAGCATAATCGCATGGCTCTGGATCACCAGGTCCATTTGATAAAAAAATGCCATCTGGATTCATCTTTAGAACCTCATCAAAAGAGCATCTTGCGTTTACAACTGTAACTTTACCAACATGCTCAGAGAGAAGTCTTAAAATATTCTTTTTAATTCCATAGTCATATGCAACTATATGTAGCTTGCTTTTTGACTCTCTATAATCAGGCCAGACTCCTTCATTCCAAGAATATAAACTTTTAGTTGTTACTTCTTTGGCTAAATCCATTCCCTCAAGACCATCAAAGCTTTTTGCTAGAGATATTGCTGATTGATCATTATTTTCATCTATCGGACTAATGCATGCTTTCAATGAACCTTTTTCCCTTAAAGTAATTGTTAGCTGTCTAGTATCTATTCCAAAAATTCCAATAGAATTATTTCTTGCCAAGAAATCATCAAGATTTTCTTCAGATCTAAAGTTGCTTGGCTGAGAGATATAATTTCTTATAACGACTCCTTCAGCATATATATTATCTGATTCATTATCTTCAGAATTAATACCTGTATTGCCTATATGAGGATGGGTAAATGTAATAATCTGTTTGCAATAAGATGGATCAGTTATTATTTCTTGATAGCCACTCATGGAAGTATTGAAAACAATTTCGCCAATTGCTACTTTTTTAGCTCCAATACCTTGACCAACAAATGTGCTTCCATCCTCAAGCGCTAAAATGCATGGAAAAGACACTATGATTTACTCCTTGTTGGGTAGAATTGACAAGAAAAAATAGGATAAAAAAATATTTTTTTTGAGGATTTTAATGAGCTAAAATTACATGCTGGCATTAAAATTGTACTTTACAAGGTTAATTAAAATTAGTCTATAGATATGCATCAAAAATAATGAATATTTCAATAAAAAATAAAAATGATATAGAAAAACTGCGAAGTGCTGGTCAACTTGCTGCAAATGTCCTCAATATGATTACTGAACATGTTAAACCTGGAATATCAACAGGGGAGCTAGATGATATTTGTCATGACTTTATTGTTAATGAGCAAAAAGCCATTCCCGCTAATATTGGTTACAACGGCTATGAAAAAACATCATGTATAAGCGTTAATCAAGTTATTTGTCATGGCATACCTAATCAACACAAAATCCTCAAAGACAACGATATTGTAAATATTGATGTTACAGTCCTTAAGGATGGTTGGTATGGAGATACCTCAAAAATGTTTTTAGTTGGTAAGACCCAAGCTCACAATGAGAAATTAGTCTCAGTCACTCAAGAATGTTTGTACAAAGCTATTGAAATTGCAAAACCTGGTATCACCTTAGGTGACATAGGCCATGTTATTCAGTCCCATGCTGAAAAGAATCACTATAGCGTTGTTGAGGACTATTGTGGTCATGGAATTGGTAAGGTCTATCATGAAGATCCTCAAGTGTTACATTTTGGAAGACCAGGCACAGGAATCGAGCTTGTTGAAGGAATGTGTTTTACTATTGAGCCAATGATTAATCAAGGTACAAAATATACTAAAATACTTTCAGATGGTTGGACGGTAGAAACAAAGGATGGAAGAAATTCAGCACAATGGGAACATACAATTGCAATTACATCTAATGGATGTGATGTCCTTACTAAAAGGGATGAAGAGAGATTTTAGTGAGTAATTTAGAACTTCTTAAAAAATTAATAAAAATTGAATCCGTTAGTCCAAATGACAACGGTTGCTTTGATGTTATTAAGCAACAATTTGATGGTTTAGATTTTTCTTTTGAAGAAACAAACTATAAAAATATAAGTAACTTAATCATTACCAATGGAGATTCAAAAAATAAAACTTTTTGTTTTTTAGGTCATACGGATGTTGTTCCTCCTGGTCCTGAAAGTGAGTGGAGTGTTCCACCTTTTTCTGGTGAGATTATAGATAATAAGATTTATGGAAGAGGAGCTGCTGATATGAAAGGCGGTGTAGCTTGTTTTATTTCTGCTCTTAAAGAGTTTCTTTCTGAGAACAAAGATCCCTCTTTTAACATTATGGTTCTATTGAATAGTAATGAAGAGGGTAAGTTAGAAAATGGGAAAGTTGACAGGGTGATCAATGAGATGATTGATAAAGATAAATTTATAGATTTCTGTTTAATAGGTGAACCAAGTTCATCAAAGAAAGTTGGTGATGTTATAAGGATAGGAAGAAGAGGATCACTTTCAGGTAATCTAAAAGTATATGGTATCCAGGGTCATGTTGCATATCCAAAGCAAGCATTAAATCCGATCTTGGGGATAGGTCAAACATTAGAGGAACTAAAGAATATGGAATGGGATCGCGGTAATGAAAATTTTGAACCGACGAGTTTTCAGGTCTCAAATATTAAATCTGGAACAGGAGCTGAAAATGTAGTGCCCGGAGTCTTGGAAATGACTTTCAATTTTAGATTTTCACCAGAGTCATCTCCGGACGGACTAAAAGAAATGTTTGAGGCATTATTAAAAAGATCAGGTCTTAAATACGATGTTAGTTGGACACTTAGCGCCCTTCCATTTTTAACTTCAAAAACTGAATTCATAGATATTGTGAAGTCATCAATTAAGGAAATAAATAATATTGATACTAAAATTGATAATGGAGGTGGTACATCTGATGGAAGATGGGTTGCACCAATGGGATCAGAGATAGTTGAGCTTGGGCCTCTTAATAAAACCATCCATCAAATTGATGAACATGTTGATATTGAAGACCTAAGTACTCTAAAAGAAATATATAAAAAGATACTAATTAAAGTTCATCAATCGGTTTAAACTTTTCCTTTCTACTGTATTTTGATTTATCTTTATGAGTCTTTGGCTTATGGAATTTATCCATATTTTTCTTAACAGGATCTCTTTTATTGTTAGCTGGAACCATGCATTAATTTCTTAAGCAATGGAGTAATTAAAGCTAAAACAATACCGCATCCAATCGCCATTAAACCAACATCAGTATAAACATCTATAAATGACTGCTTTTGAGCTAGATTATAAACTTCTCCAGAAACACCAGAACTTTCTGATGATGTTGCTCTAGCAATTAATCCTGCTACATAATTTCCAGCTGCCGATGCAAAAAACCACATACCCATCATAAATCCAACAATTCTTTGAGGTGATAATTTAGTTACTGATGATAAGCCTACCGGAGAAAGACATAGCTCACCTAGAGTATGAAGTAGATAAATCAATATTATCCATACTACACCTGTCTGTAGGCCCTCAGATGATTTCATTCCATAAACAAGCGCCAAGAAACCAAGCCCAACAAAAACAATCCCAATTGAAAACTTAATTGGAGTGGAAGGCTCCATATTCCTTTTTGCAAGAGATATCCAAAGAAGAGCAAAAAGAGGTGCTATTGTAAAAATAAAGCCTGCGTTCAGGGATTGGAACATTGAAGCAGGGACTTCCCAACCGAGAATTACTCTGTCTACACCTCTATCAGTAAGTATATTGAGTGAAGATCCTGCCTGCTCAAAAAGAGCCCAGAAAATTAATGAAAATAATATTAATATCCCAACTACTATTAAACGGTCTCTTTCTTCAGGATCACATTTGAATAAAGCATACATCAACCAAGCTCCAATAAATATGAATCCAAACCCTCCAAGAAGTTGTCCAACAAGTTGTGAGTTCTGAACAAGAAACCATGTTGTTAAAACCATTATGATCCCAGAAATATAAGCCCAGTTCTCAAAGGTAATACCTGCTTTCTTTTCTTTATATTTTTCAGAAGGTGGTTCTGCCAATCCCTCAAGATATTTTTGCCCCCAGAGAAATATAATCAATCCCAACAACATTCCTATTCCAGCAGCTCCAAAGCCCCAGGCCCAACCTATTTCTTCTCCAAGATATCCGCATAGGAGTGTCGCAGTAAATGCACCAATATTGATCCCCATATAAAAGATAGTAAAACCAGAATCTCTTCTTGGATCACCCTCCTCATATAAAGCTCCAACCATTGTTGAAATATTTGGTTTTAAAAAACCTACACCAGATACAATTAAGGCCAGAGATAAATAGAAAATCTGTTCATTGCTTTCCACAGTCATTCCTAAATGACCAAAAACTAAAAGTATTGCACCATAGGTAACAGCTTTTTTTGATCCTAAGATTTGGTCAGCTAGCATCCCCCCAAAAACCGGCATTATGTAAACTAATGAGGTATATGCTCCATAAATAAGGTAACTTGCAGCATCTGAGAACTCCCAGTGCTTTGTAAGATACAAAATTAAAAGAGCTCTCATACCGTAGTAAGAAAATCTTTCCCACATTTCTGTTGCAAAGCAAACAAATAAACCTTTTGGATGACCTAATATATCTGATGAAGTATGCATAATAATTTATTTTTGATAATAATTTAGTACTATACCAAAAATGGAACCAACAAATAAAAAAGTTTCCCTATTAAGGATAGTTGCTGCAACTATCTATGACTCACTTCTTATGTTGGGTGTTTGGTTTTTAGTTGGTTCACTTGCTCTAGGTATAAAGTTTGTTTTTACTGGGGAAGTATCCTCTCTTAATCCTGTTATTGGAATGAGTCTTGTGATTTTAAGTACATGGCTCTATTTTGCTATGTTTTGGATATATGGAGGCAAAACTTTAGGGATGTCATCATGGAAATTAAGAATAGTTTCACAAGATGGTAATAAGATTACAATAATCCAGACTATCATAAGATTTTTATCAAATATCTTTACAATCTCATTAGCTGGCATTCCGCTTTTTTTAAGAAGAATAAATGAAAATAATAGATCGCTTAGTGATTTATTATCCAAAACATCAATTATTTCAGATTAAATTCTTTTATAAGTTAAATAAAAAATTATTAGAAGTAATAGATATGGCATTAGCGAAATTGTAACTATATTTGATTGAATCGCTAGACTCATGGTGAAAAAAAACTCTTGAGTTAAATTAAAAATAAAAGCTCCGAGAAATCCTCCAACAATATATGATCCAAAAGAATTATTTCTTTGATCCCTAAAAAATAATATCGATCCAGTTAATATTAAAAGAAGGGCTGATATTGGTAAAAGTAACCTTTTAAGGATTTCTACGATAATAAAATTCTTTTCTTTGTCTTCAAGTTTAGTTTCATCAGATCCTCTCAAATAAGTTTTCAAGCTCCCGATTGGAATATTTTTTACAGTTGATCTATCCAAATTCTTATTTTTTGGAAGAAAGAATTTAAATTCAGAGTTATCAATTTTGATCAATCCATCTGAAACCTCTGCTTTTTCAGAAGAAATTATTTCTTTGACTGAGTCATTTTCATCAAGAAGAATCAATGTTGGATTTAATATTTCGGATTCCCTCTTTTGAGAGTATCTCAGGATCTTATTTCCATCTTTTTTCCATGAAAACTTAATATCTAGCTTATCCCTACTGATTTGACTATTAATGGTTTCAGCATGATTAGCTGCTTGTATAAAAAGCTTATTGTCTAGCGAAATCATTAAAAGTGAAAAGATAATTGGTCCAAGAGCAAAAATTAGTGAGATTTTTATAGGAGATAATCCATTTGAACGAATTATTGTGAGATTTCCATCTCTTTTGAAAAGACCAAGTGATATTAAGGCTCCCAATAAACAGGATCCCTGAACGTAATCCATTGAATCATGAAATAATCTATATAAAGTTGTAAAGATTAAATCATTTAAAGTGAATTCCTCATTTAAGTCCTCAGCATCGCCAATGATTGAGAAAATTAAATCGAGAAAAGTAATGCCTAAAAAAACTAGTAAAGTAATTACAAAAGTCCTTACTATTATGTGTCTTGAAAAGATGCCTACTAAATTAACCATAATAAAATAATTAGCAAAATTGATGCCATTACTGCCTTGGCAATATTAGTTCTTGTGAAAAAGGTATTAGAGACTGTGTCACCACGTACAAAAAGAAAAATTGACGTGAGTAAAACCAAAAAGTGAACTGGCCACATACCAAAATATGCAAAAGACTTATCCTCCGATATGCCATCTCTAAAAATTATCAATGTACTGAGGTATAAAAAGAAAATTAGTAGTCCTGGTAGTAAGGAAATCATTCTGCCCTGTCTTGGAGCAGAATTTGTAAGACAGACTCCTAAAATCATTAAATTTATTATCATTATTGGAACTGCAAGAGCCCACTCAAACTGGGCCTTATCTGAAAGCTCATCAATATTAAATACTTTTTCAAAAGATTCTTCTTCTGAGTCTTTTTCATTAAAATCGGTAGTCAACTTTTTGAAAGAGCTTACTAAAGAATTTGACGAAGCAGCATCAATAAAAATCTTTCCATTTAAGAACTCAAAATCTGTTGCTCTATTCTTTTCAATTAATTTAAGTCTTTCAGCTGAAATTATTGATATTCCATTTGCATCATCTTCAATGAAAATGCTCTGATTAAAATAATTTCCATTTCGTGAAGAAAAGTAAAGGTATGAAGAATCTGAGATATGACTTAGCTCATCTTCATTTAGCAATCTTAACTTTTTTTCAATGGAGGAATAATTAAGTATTTCATCTGCTCTTTTTTCAAAGTCTGGAGTTACATAAAAACTTAAAAAGAATGAAATTACTGTTAAAGAAAGTGTTTGAAAGAGTAAAGACTTAACAAAAGCCATTTTTGAATATCCTGCAGACTGATAAGCATAAATTTCATGATCCATATAAAGCCTTCCTAGAGCAATTAATACTGAAAGAAAGAAACTAAGCGGTATAAGCAGATTGATAAATTCAGGTGACCTTAAAATTAGAATCGATAAGATTAAATCCGACTCTAGATTTCCTGCAATTGATTTATCAAAATATCCTAATAACCTTGAGCTAGCTACAAGGATAAATAAAATGGTTAAGCATCCTAAAAAGTTTTTAAAAACTTCAAGGTTAATGCTTTTATAAAGAATATTCTTTTTAAACATGCCTTTAATAAGTATGATGCATTACAATAAATATATTAACAATGTTGAAATAGGAGAATTTCATGAGTTACAGAGTATTAAATAGCATTTCAGTTAAAAATCTAAGCGGCAAAGAGTTTGTGAAAGATAAATCCTCTCTTTTGGTAGTCCTTGTTGATAAGTCTGCTAAAAAGAATAAATTGCTAATTCATATGGATAAAGTAACAAAGGGTAGTTTATTTAAATCTATAAATTCCTTCTTGAAGTCAAAAGCTAAGTCTCTAAATCTTCAAAGTCCAGATGGTGTTACATCAAAAGAAGTTCTGCTTATGAAGACTCCTGAGAAATCTGATACCTACCTGTGGTTAGATCTATTTAAATCTATTTCAAAAATAGCTAATTCTCTAGGAAAACAGGACATCTCTGTTATGTTTGCTTGCAAATGTCCTGATGGGAAAGATGAAAGCTGGCTGACCGAAGTTTGTTGCAGACAAATAGAAGCATCTGCATATATTTTTGGTAGCTCTAAAAATAAAACAGTTGTAAAACCTAGTTTAAAAAAGGCTTCCATCATAGCGAGTTCTGTAACATCCTCAGCTTTAAAGAAGCTTAAAACCTCGGCTAAGGTTGGCTTTGCGGTTGGTGAAGCAATGAATGCAGCTAAGCATTTAGGCGATATGCCTGCAAATTTATGTACTCCAAGAATAATTGAAAGAAAAGTTAAAGCCTTAAAAAAACCATTTCCAAAATTAAAGATTTCAACTTTTAATGAAAAAGACTTGGCTAAGCTTAAAATGGGTTCTTTCTTAAGTGTTGGAAGAGGAAGTGATGAGCCTTCAAGAATGATGACAATTGAGCATAAAGGTGGAAAAGCTGGTGAAAAACCAATTGTCCTAGTAGGTAAAGGAATAACCTTTGATACTGGCGGTATATCGTTGAAGCCATCCCCTGCAATGGATGAAATGAAATGGGATATGTGCGGAGCAGCCTCGGTGTTTGGCGTAATGATTGCTCTAGCGAGACTCAATGCAAAAGTTAATGTTGTGGGTCTTCTCGCTTGTGCTGAGAATATGCCCTCTGCTCATGCAACTAAACCTGGAGATGTTGTAACATCAATGTCAGGACAAACTATTGAAATCCTTAATACTGATGCAGAAGGAAGATTAGTTCTTTGCGATGCTCTTACGTATGTTAAGAAATATAAGCCTGCTCATGTAATAGATATAGCCACATTAACTGGAGCATGTGTAGTTGCTCTTGGTAACTATGCATCTGGTTTAATGGCAAATGACCAAAAACTTGCAGATAAGATTCTACAAGCTGGAGAAAATTCTGGCGATAGAGCGTGGCAATTACCTCTCTGGGATGAATATAAATCTTGCACCAAAACAAATTTTGCTGATTTAGCAAACATAGGTGGTGCTGGTGCTGGTACTGTTACAGCAGCATGCTTTTTATCAAAGTTTACAGAAGACTATAGCTGGGCTCATTTAGATATTGCCGGAACTGCATGGGTTAAAGGCAATGAAAAAGGTGGAACAGGAAGGCCAGTTCCTCTTCTTTGTGATTTGATTCTAAGCTAAAGAACTTTTACCTAAATGGATAAAAGATATGAGCCACTTATTATTGAAGAAAAGTGGTCAGAGTTTTGGGCAAAAAATAATTTAGGTAAAAACAACTCTTCACAAACTTTTTCGCAGGTTATTCCACCTCCGAATGTAACTGGAACTCTTCATATGGGGCATAGCTTCCAGTATTCGATAATGGATTTCTATGCCAGATACAACCACTTAAATGATGTAAATACTCATTGGCAGATGGGTACCGATCATGCGGGAATTGCAACTCAAATGGTCGTTGAAAACAACCTATCGAGAGAAAATATTGATAAAAATGATTTGGGTAGAGAAGATTTTGTTAAAAAAGTTTGGGAGTGGAAAGAATTTTCAGAAAATAAAATTACTGGACAAATTAAAAGGTTAGGTAATTCAGTTGATTGGAGTAATTACAGATTTACTTTAGATGAAGGTTTTAATGAAGCTGTTCTTAAAGCTTTTGTTGAGCTTTATAGGAAAGAGAAAATCTATCGTGGTTATAGGTTAGTAAACTGGGATCCATCTTTAAAAACTGCGGTTTCAGATCTGGAGGTTATAAGACAAGAAAAAAAGGGTCTTATTTGGTACATAAAGTATCCAATTATAGGTTCAGATGATTTTGTAACAGTTGCAACAACACGTCCGGAAACTATGTTTGGAGATATGGCAATAGCAGTTAATCCTAAAGATGAAAGATACAAAGATATTATCGGAAAAAAAGTTGAGCTCCCATTTGTAAAGAGAAAAATCCCAATAATTGGTGATGACTATGTGGATAAAGAGTTTGGAACAGGTTGCCTTAAGATTACTCCTGGGCATGACTTTAACGACTATGATATTGGCAAAAAATACTGCCTTCATTGTATAGATAATGAAGTTCATATATCTGATGATATTGAAGATTTTGAACCACTTAATATTTTTACTGATGAGGCGCATAGTAATGATAATGTCCCTTCTCCCTTCAAAAATTTAGACAGATTCAAAGTTAGAAAGCTTGTTCTTGAAGAAATTAAAAAGCTAGATTTATTTGTAAAAGAGGAACCGCATGAAATTAGTGTTCCTCGAGGAGAGCGCTCAAATATTGTTATAGAGCCCAAGCTAAGTTATCAGTGGTATGTAAAAACAAAGGGCATGGCTGAAAAGGCAAATAAAGCTGTAGAAAATGGGGAAATTAAATTTCATCCCGAAAACTGGATTAAGACTTATTTTAACTGGATGAATAATATTGAAGATTGGTGTATTAGCAGACAAATCTGGTGGGGTCATAGAATTCCTGCTTGGTATGACGATGATGGAAATGTTTATGTAGGGTATTCTGAAAATGATGTGCGGACTCATTATTCACTTGATAATAGATCGCTAAGGCAAGATGATGATGTTTTAGATACATGGTTTTCCTCGAGCCTTTGGCCTTTTGCATCAATGGGATGGCCAAATGAATCAAAAAATCTAAAAACTTTTTTCCCAACAAGCCTATTAGTTACTGGTTTTGACATTATTTTCTTCTGGGTTGCAAGAATGATCATGATGAGTATCGAATTTACTGGAAAGATTCCATTTAAAGATGTCTATGTTACTGGCCTTATAAGAGATGAAAATGGACAAAAAATGTCAAAGTCCAAAGGCAATATTATTGATCCTATTGACTTAATATATGGTATCTCTCTGGAGGATCTTCTCGAAAAAAGAACATCAAATCTTATGCAAGAAGGTTTAGCAGAAAAGATTGCTAGAAAAACCAAAAAACAGTTCCCAAATGGTATTGAGTCATATGGAACAGATGCTTTGCGGATGACATTTTATTCTATTGCAACTAATGCTAAGGATATAAGTTTTGAAATTGGAAGATTAAAAGGGTTTAGAAATTTTTGTACCAAAATGTGGAATGCTGCAAGATTTATTAATGGTTATGAAAACAATGGGAATAATTTTGAAGCTGAATCTGAGTCTGATAAATGGATATTAAAAGAATTTGAACAGCTAAAAGCCGATGTCGAGGATAATGTAAATCACTACAGGTTAGATTTAGCTATTAATCATGTTTATGAGTTTTTCTGGAATAAGTTTTGTGATGTATATATTGAAGAATGCAAAAAAACTGGGAAAACTGACAACCTGCACCCACTTCTTAAAGAAATACTTGTTTTTATTCATCCTTTTGCACCGTTTATAACTGAAGAAATTCATTCAATTATTTTTAAAGCGCCATTAATTGATAGGTAGGAATTAAAGTTTCTGAAATTCATATATTGAGCCGGTATCAAAGATTTGTGTAAGCTCATCTAGGACTCTTCTGCTCTCATCTAGTAGATTTGGGTCCTTAAGATCATCAGGATAAAGCACATCTCTGTACTCTCTTTCAATTAATAATTTAATAGATTCTAGTCTCTCATTATTCATTAAGAAATTTTGGTTAAGACTTTTAAGCTCTTCATCATTTAAAATCACTTTTAATCTTAAACACGCAGGCCCTCCTCCATTCATCATACTTTGTCTAATATCAACAAAATCAAAAAGCTTTACATCTGAGATTTGTTTTAGTTTATCTAGCCAAGACATACAATTCTCAAATCCTTTTACTTCTTCAGGAAGAATTAATTGCATCTCGTTATCGCCGTTCGTAATGAGTTGAGAATTAAGGAGATATGAGTCGATGATATCCTTTAAGGGAATTTCAGAACTAGAAATCTCAATATATTGGAAATTATCAATTTTAGATTCAAGTATATTAAGCATTTTATTTAAATCATCTTTATTTTGGAAAGCCTTTTCATGCGCAATTAAGACATTTTCATTTGAGAGGCTAACGATGTCATTATGAAAGCTTCCCTCCTCAACAGCTTGATGATTTTGCTGAAGAAAAAAAGTATTTTCCATATCTAGCTTATGATTAAAGGCAATTGATCTGGAAACTTCAAGTGCTTGTCTTTTCACTGACGTTTTATCATTTTTAAAACCACTATCGCCATATACAAATATTTCAAAGCCTTTCTCATTATGAGATTTACTTATTCTTAAATGATTTGCTGCTCCCTCATCGCCATAACCTGAAATAGTGACGGCTGGATTATGAATTTCAAAATATTTCTTTGGAAAAATTATTTTGCATTGCTGATATGTAAATTCTGTTTCAATGCTTCTATGAAACATAGTGTTTAGATTTGCCGGCGTTAAGTGAACCTTACCATTTTGAGTGTCGGGGCTTGGAGATATAGTTGCTGCATTAGCTGCCCACATTGATGAGGCAGATGAAAAATTATTCAATAAAACCTGGGAATGATTAAATGCTGAAGAAAGTATCTCTTCATCAGACCCATTAAAGCCAAGCTTTTTGAGTCCTGGTATAAAAGGCCTTTCATGAGGAAGGAAAAATCCCTGTTTCAATCCACAAGCAATTAAAGTTTCTGCTTTTTTAATTCCTTGCAGCGCTGCCTTTTTGGGATTGGAAGGTGAGGAATAATTTTTTTTTGATGCATTATTACCTTCAGATAAACCAGAATAGTTATGTGTAGGACCAATCAAACCATCGAAGTTTATTTCAGACATTTATTGCAACCTTGCTATTAGTTCCTAATTTAAGAGTCTTAATAAGGTTTCTATGAATTGAAACTTTTTCACCATCAAAAGAAAAATCTGATCTGACTACTCTAAAACCTTTTAGATCAGTATTTGAAACAAGGCCACTGAATTGCTTTTCTGGAAGACCAAATGATTTTATTTTCACAGACTGATTATTTTTAATTGTTTTAATTTCATTTAAGTTACAGTCAAGGCAAGGCCCAGCATCAATAATATCTACCAAGCCATTGGGTTTAAAGTTCTGGAATTCCATCATTTTAAAAGCAGGTAGCGCATTATCATTTGGAATTCCAATTATCCTTTGAGCTGATCTATTTAACGGACTTACAAGAAATGGGTGTTTAGGTATAGACTCAGCAATAAAAGAATTATTTATATAACTTATTTCATTGTTGTTGAACATTTCTTCATCAAAAAAGTGCTTACTAAAGTATTTCCAGAAAATTGAGTTATCATCTTTATCTACTTTACCTCTTATTTCAGCAACAACTTTCTGATCAAATCTCTCTGGCCAGAGAGCCATAAACTTAAAGCGCGCCAATGACAACAAAGACCCTCTTCCCTTTCCTCTAAAATCAGGATGTAAATAAAGAGTACCTAACTCAGTATATGGATTTTTAACTGTGTGAAGCTGAATAACGTCTAGACTTTTCTTAAATTTAAAAACTTTTGATGAAATATTCTTCTTTTTTTGTTTAAAAAAGACTGAAGTTCCATTTTTTGAAACAGAGGTGTAGATCGCAGAAATGCCAACTATTTTTTTATTTTCTTTTAGAACAAAAAGATATGAATCTTTGTCGGGTCTTTTTATTTTCTTATTTAAAGATTTTTTAGACCAGCTGATTCTCTCACGCACTTCATCTTTTGATTTGGGCAGAGTGGTCATGCCCGAATCACCATCTTTAATCAAATCATATATCTCTTGGCAATCTTTTACCTTAGCCAGACGAACAAACATATTTAAAATTAGAAAAGAGAGTTATTTAGAAATATTTTAAAATTGTAGTTTATTGATAAGCCATCATTTGATACTTCAGGGATCATCAATATTACATCTATGTCATTGTCTCCATCAAAATCAATCCATGAGTTGAATACGCTTTTAGAATCTAAACCTACTAAATCTGAAAAGTCTTGAACGATCCAGTCTTGAGAAGTAGTTTCATCTTCATTAACAATGTAGCTCTTCTCAAAAGCTAAAAAGTGTTTATCGCTTTCAACATTTGCTTGCGAATATGGTAGCTCTGTATAAGGAATAAATATATCTGCAAACCCATTTCTGTCTAGATCAAATACCAATAGCTCGCTTGAAAACTTTAAACTGTTTTGAAATGAGTATTCTTCGGCAAAATCGCCATTATTTGTTCTAGAGATTTCATCAATGGAATCCTCTTCTGAAAAAACTTTTTCATGAATGCTTATTTTAAAAGTGTCGCTAGATAAACTTTTTTCAAATACTAATAAATCAGTTCGTCCGTCTAAGTTTCCATCAGTTGGTGCCATCCTTAAAGCAACCCCGTCACCAGATGAAATAGATGTTGAAATATAATCCTCTACTGGTAAAGACCAATCAAAATAAACATCTTCAAATCTTGTGTTATAGAGAGTGTAGGTTGGGCCTTCAGAGGTATTTATTGAGTGAATTATATCTAAAATTCCATCGGTATCTGCATTAACTATAACTGAATCCTCAAAATGATATTCTCTTGAAACCCAGTCACATAAATAAGTAATTCCTTCTGCGCAACCTTGACTTCTTGTATATGGATTAAGAGTATTAAGAGGATTTGATAGCACAACTGAAGGTCCCTCTTCTGACGGTGATATGTAAAATGGTAAATCTGTGGTTCCACCATTTCCTAAAAGTAAAATATCAGGTCTCAGATTGGAAGTTAGATCGTAAGCGACAGTAGATCCAATTTCTATATTAGATAAATCCAGAGCTGTTTCATTGATAATATAATCCTCATCTTGGAGGACTAATCCATCTTCAGATGTGAGAAAGATACAAATCCCTCTTTTGTTTAGTGACTCATCTGCGGATTTCGAAACTGTCATAATATCAAGAGCTCCATCCACGTTATAATCGGCTCTAATTAATTTATCTCCAACACAATTTCCTTGATTAATTTCCTGAACTACAAAAGGATTTTCATCATTAATTGTTGATAGATCTCGACCATAGAAAGCTAGAATAAAATAAGTTGAATCGCCTAAATCCTGTGTACCAGAATCCTCTAATAACAAAACAATATCGAGAAGAAAATCTCCATTAAAGTCGCTTATAGTCGTATCAAGAACATCTAAATTATTATCAAGACTAATATTCAAAGAACCAAGATCATAAGTTTGCACATCATCAAAATCAAAATAATCAATAAAGTCCTTACTAACGACCACATCCGTTGAAGCATTTACAAAACTTATACTTTTTCTGCACTGCACCCCATAGTTTGCTGTGCCTCCCCTCTTAGCAACAAAATCCTGGCTTCCAGAGGGCGCTAGCTCACCAAGCCATGATCCTGTTGTGGAAGTTGCATAGCATTGGCTTGCATTTGATTCCCAGCTAATTGTGTATGTTTCATCATATAAAGGAGCATCATTAGAAGAAGTAACTGTGGCCTCCAGAGTAGAGACACTCTCATCATCACTTCCGCTACAGCCTATCAGCAGCAAAGTAATAGAAAACATATAGAGATATTTAATTTTGAACATAATATTTTTTGACAATTATCTCATATTATTAGTATTGTTTTATAGAAGCTTTTAATTTTTATTTATTTGCCTTTAGGGTCATCTTAATATGGTCAATATCATCTTCTAAGTAGACGCTGCCCTCTCTTTCAAAGCCAAGATCTTCATAGAAATCCACCAGTCTATATTGGGCAGATATACTAATATCTGATCCAGGAAAATTATTTTTTAAAAATTGTATAGATTCTTGAGTAATATCCCTTCCATAACCTTTTCCTCTAAATCCTAAATCAATAACGATTCTTCCAATTGAGGCAGCATCATATTTAATACCCGGTTGAAAAACCCTTGAATAGCCAATTAGCTTATTATCTCTGTAAAGAAGAAGATGGTTTGCTTCTTGATCGGAATAATCTAAATCTTCATAGAAACAATCTTGCTCAATTATAAAAACTCTTTGCCTAAGGCTTAAAACATCGTAAAGCTCTTCCTTTGAGATTGAGTCAAAATTATGCCAAATGAATCTAGACTTGTTATTCATAATACAAAAATTAATGCTGTATAATAGCGCTAAGGGAGATATTTCTACAAATTAACTTTTAAATTAGGTCATCTAAAGATCCATGGTTGATATATACAATATTAATGTGAAGGACTCAGCTAATGGCGATATTAGTTTGTCTGAATTTGCTGGTAAAACACTTTTAATTGTTAATGTAGCAAGTAAATGCGGTCTTACGCCTCAATATGAAGGTCTCCAAAAACTATATGATGACTATAAAGATAGGAATTTTGTTATCCTTGGTTTCCCATGCAATCAGTTTGGCGGACAAGAGCCAGGAACTGATCAAGAAATTGGTGAATTCTGTGATCTTAACTACTCAGTATCTTTTCCAATCTTTTCTAAAATTAAAGTTAATGGCCCCGAAGCACATCCTTTATTCAAGCTACTTAAAAGTGATAAACCTGGTATTTTTAGGACTCAATCAATAAAGTGGAACTTTACAAAATTTCTTATCAACAACAATGGAAAAATTGTTGAGAGATTTAGTCCAAGAGTTGAACCAAAGTATATTAGAAAGGAAATTGAGAAGATTTTATAGTCCTTGCTTGGACATCAATAATGCATCTTCCTTAGGGTTACCATCATAATAGTTATACCTAATAGCATCTCTCTTGAATCCAAATTTTTCGTAAAAATCTATTGCTTTGTGATTACTTACTCGCACTTCAAGAAAAACAATAGAAGCTCCTAAGACTTTTGATTGGAAAAGAACCTTCTTAAGAATTTTTTTTCCATAGCCTCTTCCTTGATAATTCTTCGAAACGGTGATGTTTAATAAATGTGAGTCGGTTCCAATAACTGAAAAAAAAGCATATCCGAGAATATTTTTATTATTCTTTAGAACTATAGAACTATTTCCTGCATCCAATGAAGACCTAAAATTATTTGAAGTCCAAGGATATTCATTCGTTTCTTTTTCAATCGTTGAGATTTGTTCTAAATCACCAAAGCTAGCCAGCTGAAGATCCATTTTTATGTTCCTTAATCTTTGACCATAGTGTTTTTTTGTCCTTTAGACTGTTTTCAAGCACAGAAAGAGGTTTAGATTTAATCAGTGGAGATAATTCTTTTATCAGATTGGGCTTCAAATCTGTAAAGGATATTATAAGTTTTGGCTTCTCATTAATTTCACTAAGATTATTTATTTCTTTAGAAAAGGGATATTCGCTATCATCTTTGACAATAGATTTTATTATTTTGATTAATAACTTTAATTCATTCTCTTCTAATTCATTAAATGATTTGTCCAAGAGTGTTAGAATATCGCCCCAGAGTACGCCAGATATTACTTCTGAATTTGAGTTATTTATTTGAGATTGAAACCTCTGGATGCCTAATTTAGATAAAATAAAGGATGACTTAGTATCAAACATTTTTTGATGTTAACATTTTGAAGAATTAAATGGATAAAACAAATAAAAAATATATGCCATATAAGCCTGTAAGCAAGGAAAACAGGTCATGGCCTTCAAAAGTTATAGAAAGTGCTCCTATTTGGTGTTCTGTAGACCTGCGTGATGGAAATCAGGCTCTTATTGAGCCAATGGGAGATGAAAGAAAAAAAAGAATGTTTAATCTATTGTGCAAAATTGGTTTTAAGCAGATTGAGATTGGATTTCCAGCTGCATCACAAACTGATTTTGATTTCACAAGATATTTAATTAATGAAAAAGTTATCCCCTCTGATGTTACTATTCAAGTTCTTACGCAAGCTAGGCCCGAAATTATAAAGAGAACTTTCGAAGCTCTTGATGGAGCTCCTAATGCAATTCTTCATTTTTATAATTCGACTTCAACTCTTCAAAGAAAAGTTGTTTTTGATAAAGATAAAGGAGGAGTTAAAAAAATTGCAACGGATGCTGCAGAATTAATTAAAGAGTTATCAAGTGAATATAAAAATACTAATTGGTCATTTGAATACTCTCCTGAAAGTTTCACTGGAACTGAGCTAGATTATGCAGTAGAGGTTTGCGATGACGTTGTTGATATATTAAAAGAGTCTTCAAATAATAAAATTATCATTAATCTTCCAGCAACAGTTGAGATGTCAACGGCAAATATATATGGAGATCAAATAGAGTGGATGAGTGAGAACTTTAAGAATAGGGAAAACATATGTCTTTCACTTCACCCGCATAATGATAGGGGTACAGCAATAGCTGCTTCTGAGTTTGGCTTAATGGCAGGTGCAGATAGAGTTGAGGGAACATTATTTGGGAATGGTGAAAGAACAGGAAATGTAGATATCGTAACCTTAGCCCTTAATATGTATAGCCAAGGTATAAATCCTAATTTAGATTTTTCACAAATTAATAATGTTATGAGAGAGGTTGAATACTGTAATCAACTGCCCGTCCATCCTAGACATCCCTATGCCGGAGATTTGGTCTTTACTGCTTTCTCGGGTTCGCACCAAGATGCCATAAAAAAAGGTTTAAATGCATTAAGAAGCTCTAATGAACCACAATGGGAAGTGCCTTATTTGCCAATTGATCCTGCAGACCTGGGGAGAACCTATGAAGCCGTTGTAAGAATTAATTCACAATCTGGTAAAGGAGGCGTTGCTTTTCTATTGGAAAAAGATCATGGCGTGTCTCTCCCTAGAAGGCTTCAAATAAGCATGAGTCAGAAAATACAAAAAATTGCTGATGAGACTGGTAAAGAAATTTCAACATCAGAGATTTGGGAAATCTTTCATACAAACTTTGTCATGCCAAAATCAGGGCATAGTTTTAAAAACTATTCCTTAAAAACTTCAGATACAGCTGATGTGAGTGATCATATTAAAGCTGAGATTGAAATTGATGGTAAAAACCATGAAATATCTGGTTCAGGTAATGGTCCAATTGACGCATTTGTAAATGCACTGAATCAAAAACTATCAATTGATATAAAAGTATCTGATTATCATCAGAGTGCAATTTCGTCTGGCTCTGACGCTCAAGCTGCTGCTTATATTGAACTTCAAAAAGGTGAAAAAACAAGCTGGGGTGTTGGTATAAATCGAAATACTACCAAGGCTTCATTTGAAGCAATCATTGTTGGAGTAGCAAAACTAATCTAATCAAATTTAGGTTGCCTTTTTTCAAAAAACGCTTGGACAGCTTCTCTGTGTTCAGGAGATCCAAAAATCTCATTTTGAATTTCTGCTTCCTGCTTAAAAGTTTCAAAATAAGACTTACTCAAAGAATCTCTCATTAATCTTTTAGTGTTTGAAAGTGCTTGAGGTGACCTTTTTGCTAATGAATTTGCCCATGAATATGCCTCCTCAAGAAGCTTATTATCTTCAACAACTTTATTAGCAATACCAAAATCTAAACACATTTGTGAATCTATTTTTTTTGCTTCAATAGCAAATTCAAGAGCCTTTGCATATCCTAAGAATCTTGTTAATAGCCAATTTAATCCGCCATCAGGAACAAGCGCTATATTGCTAAAAACTGAAAGAATATAAGATGATTTTGTCATGACTCTCAAATCACAAGCCATTGCTAATGCTGCACCAATGCCAGCTGCTGGGCCATTTATTGCAGCTATTACAATTTTTGGCATTTCAACAATGTCACTAAAAATCGGCATATAGCCTCGAAGTAAAGCATCTTTTGATGGACAATCTGGATCCCAGCTTGCCTCTCTTTCAGTAAGATCAGCTCCTGCTGAGAATCCTTTACCTGAACCAGTAAGTATAATGACTCTCACTGATTCGTTTTCAGTTAGACTTTTAAATGCTTCTTGGAGGTCCAAAACTAATTGCTCATTAAATGCATTTAAAACATTCGGTCTATTTAAAGTAACTGTTGCTATAGGTGATTTGATATCTATTTCAAGTGTTTTAGTATTCATAATTAAATTATAGGTTATTTTTTTTTAAAAATAACATCATTGTGCTCTGAGAAAACTTTCCCGCCGACTTGTTCGCCATCTTTCCTTGACCACTCAACATATGATTCATTTGAAGGTTTTTTATGAAAAAAGACATTCATAATTTCAGACAGAACTTTTTGACTTGGTAACGCAATATTTTTCTTTCTTAACATTAATCTTATCAGCTCTTCCAATAAGAAAGAGGGAATTTCAACAAAGTTTGTTCTTTCGATGATGCCTGTAGAAATTTCTTTTTTAAAGTTCTTTTCAAGCATGTAATCTAGTGAAAGCTTTTTCTTATCTGCTGTTAAAGAAGTAAATGCAACCTTTTCAGAAAGCTTACTCCATCTTTTTTCAAGGTGTGGAACTATTTCATTTCTCAAGAAATTCCTATCAAAATCATTGTTTGAATTTGTATCATCTTCAACAAATGGTAGATCATTTTCATCAATGTAAATTTTTAAATCAGATTTAGATAAGTTTAAGAATGGTCTTATTATTTCTCCTTTGCCCAATGATCTTTTTTCATTTAAACCACTTAAACCGTCAACTCCTGTTCCTCTGAATAGCCTTAGAAGAATAGTTTCAAAAATATCATTTCTATGATGAGCTAATAAGATCTGATCATTTTCATCTAGAAGGCTTTCAAAAATTTTATATCTTGCCTGTCTTGCCTGTGACTCAATACTAGATCTATTTTTTGAGACCTCCACTGTGAAAGATTCAAATTCAATATTATTACTTCTGCAAAAACTTTCACAATGCTGCTGCCAGTTATCGCTATTATTAGAGAGATTATGATTTATATGAATTGCTTTTAAATTCCTTATTTTTTTTTGTTTGAAGGCTTCATTACATAAAAATAAAAGCGCTGTTGAATCCAGTCCTCCACTGAAAGCTACAAAGATTTTACTTTCTGGAGACAATGCATCTAAAAGATTTGTAGAAAGTGACAAACTATTTTCCTACTTCCGTAAGCCTTAGATAGCGTCTTTCTAAAAGTCTTTCAAGAGGTATCTTATTTAGATTTTCAATGTTTGATAGCAATGAATTCTTAACTTGTTGGGTGATAGTTTTATAATCTCTATGTGCGCCGCCAGTTGGCTCTTCAATGATTTCATCAATAATATTGAGCTTAATCAAATCTTTAGCAGTTAATTTCATTGCTTCTGCTGCCTCTTCTGCTTTCTCAGAAGATCTCCACACAATTGAAGCACAGGCCTCTGGAGAGGCTACAGAATAAATTGCATGCTCTAGCATACTCACATGATCACCTACACCTAAAGCTAATGCTCCTCCTGATCCACCCTCGCCAGTTACAACAACTATGATTCTAGTCTTGAGTTGAGACATCAGTGCTAGATTTGAAGCGATAGCTTCACTTTGACCTCTTTCCTCTCCCTCTATTCCAGGATAAGCTCCAGATGTATCTACAAAAGTTATGACAGGTAACTCAAACTGCTCAGCCATTCTCATTAATCTTTTAGCTTTACGATATCCTTCTGGTTGAGGCATCCCAAAATTCCTTTTGAGCTTTTCATCGGTACCCTTCCCTTTTTCATGACCGATAATCATTACTGGCATATCATCTATTTTTGCAAGACCGCCAATTATTGACGGATCATCTGCAAACTGTCTATCTCCATGAAGCTCATCAAAATCAGAAAAAATATTCTCGATATAGTCTGAAGTATGTGGTCTTTGTGGATGTCTTGAAATTAATACTTTGTTCCATCGGTTAAGATTTGTGTATATCTTTTTAGTTCTTTCTTCAAATTCTGATTGAAGCTTATCTATTTGAGATCTTAATTCGGGATTATCTTTTGAAACAATCTCTAACGCGTCAATCTTGTCAGCGATTTCTTCCAGTGGCTTTTCAAATTCTAAAAAGTGACGTTTGATCATAATTAGCTTAATTTAATCTTATTATCTCCAAAGATACTTCTTAAATTATCTAAATTTTCTGAATTTAGATCAATCATAAAGTTATCATTTAAAGAAATAAGTGCTTCTGTGCTGTCTTTGAGTATTTTTAACTTTACTTTACTTTCGCCGCCCCAAAAATCTGAATCAATCTTATTAAGCTTTAATTTAATTTCTTGGAGAGAGTCGCCATTGACAGTATCACAAATTATTAAAAGATCTTTTTTGCTATCAACTAAATCACTTTCAACTGCATTTATATTCTTTACTCTCATTCTATACATTGTTGAATTGGTCTCTCTGGATCTGTAATCATCTACCTCAACTGATCCATGAAATCTTAATATTGTACCTTCCTTGATGATTCCGTATTTCTCTTCATATAACTCAGAAAGAATTATTCCATCCATAGATCCGCTTTCATCATCAAAATTTAAAAAAGTAATTGGTTTATTCTTCGAGTCTTTTATCTGTCTTGTTGAATTAACAAGGCCTACAATCGTTGCAGATGAAGTATTTGCATCAAGATCTGATATCTTATGAGACCTTAAATCTTTAATATCATCTTGAATTGCTTCTACAGGATGGCCAGAAATATAAAAACCAAGAGCTTCTTTTTCATATTTCAGTTTTTGAGAAAAATTTAGAGGGTTCACATCTTTATATTGATCATAAGGATTGAAATCCTCCTCTACATTTGAAAATAAATCACCTGCAAACAAAGCATCAGACGCTTTTTTATCTCCCTCCTTTAGCATATCTGGTATACAAGCTAAGGCAATTGATCTTGAATCACATATTGAATCAAAAGCTCCTGCTTTTGATAAAGATTCAAGTGATTTCTTACCACCAAGTTTTACATTAACTTTTTTGGAGAAATCTAATAAGTTAGTAAATGTATTTTTTTCTCGAATCTCAGATAGGTGATAGATAAAAGATTCAGCTACGCCTTTAAGAGAAGTTAGTCCATATTCAATTTGTTTTTTTGGATTAACAAAGAAATTTGTCCCGCTTGTTAATATATTTGGGCTTAAGACGTTTATACCCATACCTTTGCATTCTTTTATGATTGAGCTTATCTTGTCAGTATTTCCTTGAGCCGAGGATAGAACAGCTGCCATAAAATATTCTGGATAATATGTCTTGAGATATGCTGTCTGAAATGACAACAAAGCATAGGCTGCTGAATGAGATTTATTAAAGCCATAACCAGCAAAAGTTTCAATTAAATTAAATATTTTATTTGCAAGGTCTTCTTTAATATTATTATCTTTACAACCATCTACAAAGATAGTCCTTTGCTTATCCATTTCTTCTACTTGTTTTTTACCCATTGCTCTTCGGAGAATATCAGCTTGCCCAAGCGAGTATCCTGCTAGAACTCTTGCAGATTCCATAACTTGCTCTTGGTATAGGATCACGCCATATGTCTCAGACAAAACAGGTTCAAGCAATTTATGGGGATATGTGACAGGCACTTTACCATTCTTTCTATTTACAAATTCATCATGCATGCCAGAATCCAATGGTCCTGGTCTAAATAATGCAAGAAGAGCAACTATTTCTTCAAATTTTGTTGGCTGAAGTCTTTTAATGAGATCCTTCATGCCTGGAGATTCGAGTTGAAAAACTGCAGTAGTTTTTCCAGCGGATAAGAGCTCAAAAACCTTAGAGTCATTTAAATCTAGATTTGATATATCCAGAGGATCTTCATTCTTTGAGGCTAGATCATCGTTTATTGATTTGATTGCCTTATCAATAATTGTGAGGGTCCTAAGTCCTAAAAAATCAAACTTAACTAGTCCAATTTTTTCAACATCATCTTTGTCAAATTGTGTGAGTACTGAAGATGTATCACTATCAAAATATATTGGAGAAAAGTCTGATAGTGATCCTGGAGCAATTACAACTCCTCCAGCATGTTTTCCAATATTTCTAATGCCGCCTTCTAATTTAAAAGATAGATTCATGATTTCCTGAACCTCATCATCATCTTTAATGGCTTGCTTGAGCACTGGCTGTCTTGATATTGCCTTTTCAAGAGTCATTCCAATCTCAAAAGGGATCATTTTAGAGATTCTATCTCCAAGACTATATGGTTTACCAAGCGCTCTGGTAACATCTCTAACAACTCCTTTGGCAGCCATTGTTCCAAAAGTTACAATTTGTGATACAGCATCTTTACCATACTTTGAACTAACATATTCAATAACTTTATCTCTCTTCTCCATACAAAAGTCTATGTCAAAGTCTGGCATAGATATTCTCTCTGGATTTAAAAATCTTTCAAAAAGAAGGCCATGTTTAATAGGATCAAGAGCTGTGATTCCTAAGCAATAAGCAACTAAAGAGCCTGCTCCTGACCCTCTTCCTGGACCAACAGGAACATCATTATTTTTGGACCACTTTATAAAATCATAAACAATTAAGAAATAACTTGAGAATCCCATTGTTTTTATTTGGTCTAGCTCATATTTAACTCTAGCCTTATATTCCTCTATCTGATCCTTGGCAAATTTAGTAGTAAGATTATTTAGATTTTCTTCAACTAAGCTCTTTAAGTGAGAATCAAAGTCTTGTCCCTCAGGAACAGGATACTCAGGCAAAAAATAACCATCTGGCTCTAAACTTAGGTTACATTGTTTGGCAATTTCAAGAGTATTTGAAAGAACCTCTGGAAAATCTTTAAACAAATCTTGCATCTCATCCTGAGATTTAAAATACTGCTCCTCAGAATAAATTTTTTCTCTGTTTGGATCGTTTAGTGTCTTACCGCTGTTAATGCATACCTTGGTTTCATGAATTTCAAAGTCCTCTCTATCTCCAAATAAAACATCATTTGTTGCTATCACAGGAATACTAAGCCTTGAGGCAATAGGCAAAATGGAAGCCATAAAGATCTTATGACTTTCTTTACCAGTATTTTGAATCTCAATTACAAAATTATTTTTAAAATCTAGTTTATATTTCTCAATAAGCTTAACTGCCTCATCTTCCTTATCATTAAGTATGAGTGAAAAGATTTCGGAATTTTCGGACCCTGCTATTACAAAAATATCATTGCAAATATTTAAGAAATCATCATAGAAAATGGCTTTTGATTGGTTTCTACTTGCTTTTGAAAGTCCGTGCATAAGATTCTTATGTCCATCTATATTCTTAGCTAAGCATAAAAATTCATAAGGTCTATCTTCTTGAGATCTAGCAATATTGAGTGTTGATCCGCTTATGGGTTTTATACCTTCCTTCTCACATTTCTTAAAAAATTTGACAAGTCCAAACATGTTGGAATGATCGGTTAATGCTATAGCTGGCATATCAAAAGATTTTGCTTTTTCAACAAGTTTCTCAATAGATAACAGTCCTTTAAATATGCTGTATTCTGACGAAACTCTTAAATGAGCAAATGATCCATTCATTAATTCACACCTTTAAAAGTTCTTCTGTGAATTCTTGTTAATCCATATCTTTTAAGCATTTCTTTGTGAAATTTTGTTGGATATCCTTTGTGTTTATCAAACCCATAATTTGGAAATTCTTTACTATACGCCATCATTAACTTATCTCTATATACCTTTGCTACTATTGAAGCTGCACTGATTGATGGTATCAAATTATCTCCTCCCACAATAGACTCTATTTCAATTGGAGTTTCGAAAATGTTAGCACCATCAACTAATACTTTTTTTGGTTTTACATCTAGCTTTTCTAATGATCTCTGCATTGCTAACAAGGACGCTTGTAAGATATTAATTTGATCAATTTCTTGGTTATCTGCAGCTCCTATAGCAAATATGGAATTTTCTATTATTACCTGATTTAGATCCTCCCTTTTTTTTGGAGAAAGCTTCTTTGAGTCCATAAGGCCTTCGATTGGTCTTTTTAGTATTACAGACGCAGCTATTACTGGCCCAGCAAGACAACCCCTACCAACCTCATCAACACCAGCTATCATTTATTTATAAAATAGCTACTTCTTCTGCCAAAGAATCAAAACCAATGCCTTTAAGGTTTTTTATAATAAGGTCAGTCTTTTGATCAAGCAAAAATCTGTTTATTTTAAGTTTTTGTGTTTCCAAAAGTATGTTTTGTGGTGTGCAAGCTGTTTGAACCAGCTCAGGAAAAAATTTTTGCGAGAGAAGAAGATTTGGCAGACCAATTATTTCTGTTTGAATCATTCTTGAAATAATGAAATGGTTAAAAAATGATGTTTTGTAACAAATAATTGGGTGAGCTCCTAAAACACAAGATTGCAATGAGGCTGTTCCCGAAGTAACAATAGAAAATTCTGATAAAGACAAAAACTCATTTGCAGCATTTACCTCTATTGAGTATTTAACTTTTGAGTCATCTAAATATGAGTCAATATGTTCAAGATCATCCTGATTTACAACAGGTATTAGAAAATGCGCTTTTTCATTAAGACCATCATAGAGTTGCATAAATTCTAAGTAAGTTGGCATCATATTCTTTATTTCTGAATTCCTGCTTCCAGGCATAATGCTTATATATTTTTTATCCTTTTCAAGGTTATATTTCTCTAAAACATCCGATCTCTTGTTTGGTTTAAGTTCTGAAAAATGATGCCCTAAAAGAATATTATTTAAGCCATGTTTTTTATAAAAATCATGTTCAAATTTAAATAGTGATGCGCTTAGGTCAGTATATTTTTTGATATTCTTTAGCCTACCTTTTCTCCAAGCCCAAATAGAGGGTGTAACAAGTTGGACTGTTTTTATTTTTGAAGTTTTCTTTAATTTTTTTTGGATTTGCATATTAAAATCAGGGGAATCAATGCCAATAAAAACATCAATCTTTTCATTTATGAATAAGTTACAGAGATCATTTTTATAAGACATGATCTTGGAATAATTAAGAATAGGATCTACGAGGCCCATTATATTTAAATTATTAAAATCAAATACTGATTTGAGACCCTGACCTTCCATTTTTGGGCCACCAACACCAAAAATTTCTACATTTTTTATTTTTTTTAAAGCTTTAAGAAGGTTTTCTCCTAAAATGTCGCCGGAATGCTCTCCAGCAACAATTCCTATCTTAATAGAATCTTTCACCTATCTGAGAATACCTCTTTCTGAAGATTTAATAGAGTCGACGAAGTTTTGGACTTCTTGAACATCATTGGAATTTAAAGATTCAACTTTCTCAATTGCTTCATTGAGATTAAATCCTTTTCTATAGATAATTTTATATGCTTTTTTAAGAATGGTTATTGTCTCCTGATCAATGCCCCCTCTTTCCATACCTACTGAATTAAGACCAACAACTCTCGCAGGATTTGATGCTACTTTTATGTATGAAGGAACATCCATTGTGATTGAAGCATTCATGCCTGCAAAAGAGTAGTCTCCCATCTGACAAAATTGATGAATTGTAGTTAAAGCACCAATTGTCACATTATTGCCTACAGTTACATGACCAGCTATTCCTGCATTATTAGCAAAAACATTACCATTACCAACAACGCAATCATGAGCAACGTGAGCATATGCCATAAATAAATTCTTGTTGCCAATTATAGTTGTGCTTTTATCTTGGATAGTTCCTCTATGAACGGTTACTCCCTCTCTAAAGATATTTTCATCTCCAATTTCTAAAGTAGTTTCTTCACCTTTAAATTTCTTGTCTGGGGTATCCTCACCTATGGTACAGAACTGATAAAAAACATTATTCTTTCCAACAGTTGTTGGTCCCTTTAAAACTACATGAGAAAGCAGTTTTGAACCAGATTTTACTTTAACCTGTTCTCCTACAAGACAAAAAGGTCCGATTTCAACATTTTCGTCGATTTCGGCAGAAGGATGTATTATCGAGGATTCGTGAATAGACATTTATTTTTTACTCTCTGCACATAATATATTAGCAGAACATACTAATTTTCCATTAACTTCAGCAAAACACTCAAATTTCCAGATTCCTCTTGTACTGCCAAGAACTTTACTAAAAATATCCACCTTATCTCCAGGTAATACTCTTTGCCTAAATCTTGCTTTATCTACTCCAGCTATGACATAAATTGAACCTTCCTCAGGAGTCTTATTCATGGTTTTAAAGCCAAGAATTCCCGATGCTTGACCCATAGCTTCTATTAGGATTACTCCAGGCACAATAGGATTATCTGGGAAATGACCCTCTAAAAAAACATTTTCATCTTTTACGTGCATTACAGCATGAATGTTATTGCCTTCTTCAACAGAAATTACTTCGTCTATAAAAAGAAATGGATCTCTATGCGGCAAATACTTTAGTATCTCTTCACCAGAAAGAATCATCTATTTACCTCTTTTTTTAATAAAAACAGCTGACTTTGACCAATTCATATGATTTTGAGCAGGCATAATGCCAATATAATTTCCAGATGATTTTATACTCTTTGTGATTAAAGTGTGTGCACCAACGGTTACATCATCACAAATGTCAAGGTGCCCAAGAACACCAGAAAGGCCTCCCATTTTAAAATTTTTTCCTATTTTGGTTGATCCAGCTATTGCACAACAGGCTGCTATTGCTGAGTTAGATCCTAAAGAAACGTTATGAGCAATATGTATCTGATTATCTAATTTGACCCCATCAGATATCCTTGTATTAGAGATTGCGCCCCTATCAATTGTGCATCCTGCACCAATTTCAACATTGTCTCCAATCTCTAGGCCTCCGAGCTGTTCTATCTTTTGATAGCCTTCTTTTTTAGGTGCAAAACCAAATCCATCAGAGCCTAAAACAGAATTTGGATGGACAATGCAATCTTGCCCAATTGAAACATCTTTGAGAATTGTTGAATTTGGATAAATAACTGTTTTATCGCCAATGTTGCAATTCTTTCCTATATAAACATTAGGGCCAACTTTGACATCTTTACCCAAATTTACAGAATCATGAATAAAGACACTATCTTGAAAAGAGCCATTTAAGAAATCAATTTCATCAGTAAAGAGCTTTGATAGTTTTGCAAAAGCAAGATATGGATCAGAACATACTAGGAGTGTAGTTTCGTTGTTTGTTTTAATGCCTTCTTTAACTATTACAGCTGAAGCTTTTGTACTTTCTAAAAGTTTATTATATTTTGAGTTAGCTAAGAAAGTTATGCAGCCCTGAACAGCACTATCAAGGGTTGCGATGTTATTAATTTGTAAATCAGCATCTCCGACTATCGAAGCATCGATATATTCGGAGATGAATTTTATTGAGTATTTCTTATTTCCAGATCCAGACACTAGTTAGATTCTGGTTCTGCATTTGCAGCTCCATCTAGCGCATCTGTCACTTGTTGAGTAATGCTTACAGAGCCATCAAAATATAAAGCTTGATCAGCACCAAGTAATAATTGAATCTTCTTTGCAACAATAAGATCATTTATGATTTGCATCATAGCGGGATTTAATTGAGCAGCAACAGTTTGGATAGTCTCATTTTGTTTGGCCTGAATTTTTCCTAAAACAAACTCAAGATCTGTAGTTTTTTCTTGAATATCTTTTTGAAGTTCAGCAATTTCTTCATTTGAAAGAGTTTCAGCATCTTTTTGTAATGATTCAACTAAACTTTGTCTGTCTGCCTGAAGCTCTTGAGCTTGCTCAACCATTGATGCATATTCACTTTCTTCTTCAAGCGCTTTGAAAGCATCTTGAGCAACTTGTGTTTGCAGAATTGCTGCTTGTGTATCTATTACGGCAACATTCTGTGCTAATGCCGTTGCAGAAAATAAGCCTACAAATCCTATACAAGCAATATATGTAACTAATTTTTTCATAATAAGCCCCTTTTTAAGTTCGTATATTCTATATTAAATTCCATTAAAAACACTAATAAATTTAAAACACAGTTCCAATAGTAAATTGAAACTCTTCAGTCCTCTCAAACTCATCTTCATTATATGGCTTTGATATCGCAAAACTCATTGGTCCAAACCCTGTTATCCAAGTTAACCCAACTCCTATTGAGTATCTCAATTCATCAATGCTTGGTTTATAGCAACTTACTTGATATTCCCTACACTCCATTGCGAAGACATTACCAAAATCAAAAAAGAAAGCTGTTCTCATTGATCGCTGGTCTTCAACCATTGGAAGTTTAAATATCAATTGCATACTTCCTTCTATTTTTACGTCACCGCCAATTGGGTCATCTCTTTGATAAATGATGCTCTGATTGTATGCGGGACTATCTGGGATTCCATCAAAATTAGAGTCTATTAAAGGTGGACATAAATCATTAACTGTATCAAATCCATAACATGGTGACGGGGTGGCTCTAGGACCAAGAGTATTTGACTCAAAACCTCTCAATGATCTTGGGCCTCCTGCATAAAAATGTTGGAAGAATGGGACATTATTTGTATCCCCATAAGGAGCTAAATATCCAATTTCTCCTTGGAAGCCAAAAACAAGATCCCAAACATTTAATGGTTGATAAAATTTTTGTCTTATATTGAATTTATAGTAATTAATGTCACTTAAAGGCAAAGTAGCTAAAAATAATGCTTCAGTAGATGCACCATCTGTTGGGAACATACCTCTATTAAGAGTTATTCTTGACCATACAGCTTGAGCAGAAACTGTCTGGAAAGAGTTACCTTCCTCTAAAAGGAAATCAAGAATATCTCTTACTGGTAATGTTCCCTGATCAATTTCTGTTTTATCATAAGTTAAATTTAAACCTACTCTCTGCGTATCTGATATCGGATATCCGAACTGTATTCCAAGACCTTGTGAATCACTTGTATAGTTAGCTATGTTAAATTCACCATAGTCTGTTTTTCTATAATAAAGGCTATAACCCCTACTTGCTCCATCAATTGTGAAATAGGGATCATAGAAAGATAGATTATATACCTCTTGGTAGATGCTCTTATTGATTGCTATACCCACTGAGTTCCCTGTCCCAAGGAAGTTTCTTTCCTGCAGATTGAATCCAATCATTAAACCAAAATCACTGTAGCCTAAATTTCCTCCAACGTTACCTGTTGTCTCTTCTGCAACTCTAAACTTAACATCAATTTGATCATCAGTGCCTGGAACGGGAACTGTCTCGACATTCACTTCTTTGAAGAATCCAAGCCTTTCCAGTCTAACTCTTGACTGCTCAATTTTGTCATCAGATGCCCAAGCTCCCTCGAATTGCCTCATTTCTCTTCTTAAAACGTTATCTTGAGTGATTTCGTTTCCTTCAAATAAAATCTTTCTAGTGTAGGTTCTTTTGCCTGGGTCGATCACAAAACTTAGATCAACCTCAAGCATTTCCTCATCTATATCTGGCTGACCCTTAACAGATGCAAATGCATAACCCTCATTTCCAAGAAGACTCGTGAAAATCTCTTCAATTTGTGTAATCTGAGCCTGTGAATATGTTATATCTTTTTGGGTTTCAATTATGGGATCGATAAGTTCCTCATTTAAAGGCATATCCCCAACAATTTTTACATCGCTTATCGTGTACTTAGGGCCTTCAGAAACTATATATGTAATGTAAATGCTACTTCTATCTCTTGAAATACTAACTTGACTTGATTCAATGGAGAACTGTAGGTATCCCCTGTCAAGATAATATGACTCGAGGTTTTCAAGATCACCTTGCAGCTTTTCTCTTGAGTATTGGTCATCATTTGAAAGAAAAGATAGCCAACTGCCTTCACTTAACTCCATTACATCAAGTAAATCCTCATCTGAAAAAATATTATTTCCTAGGATTGTGATGCCATCTATCTTTGCACTTTCTCCCTCATCTATTTCTATTGAAATAGAAACTCTATTTCGAGGTTGAGGCGTTTCATATATTTCTACTCCTGCTCCATACCTTCCTTGAGAGGAATAAGATCTTACTAGCTCAGCTTTCATTCTCTCAAGCGTTGACCTTTTATAAACTTGTCCTTCTGTTATTCCAATACCATCAAAACTTTCTAGTAAGATTTCAGTTTTAAGGGCGCTGTTACCAGAAATATCAATTGAAGATATTGAAGGTCTTTCTGCAACAGTTATTATTAATGCATTTCCATCTCTTCCTATTTGGATATCATCAAATTGCTCTGTAGCAAAAAGTGCTCTTGTTATATCTACAATCTTTCGATCATCAATTTTATCCCCAACAGAAATTGGTATGGTGTTAAAAATACTTCCCGTTGAGACTCTCTGAAGACCAGCTATTCGGATATCGTTAACGATAAATTCTTCAAAAGCTAAAATGGTAGTTATGTTTAGAAGTAATACAAAAGAAATTAGGCGCTTTAAAATTTTCATTAACCTACCCACCTAAAAATATCATTTGTTACAGCAAAGACTAGCAGAAATCCTACCATTAATGCGCCAAGAGTATATGCAAAATTTTCAACTCTTGCGGGAAGTGGTTCTCCTCTTATCGCCTCTATCGCAAGCATGGTAAGTTGTCCACCATCTAAAACAGGAATTGGCAGCAGGTTAAGTACGCCTAAACTAATACTTAAAATAGCCATTAAATATAGAAAAGGCAAAAAGCCTGCATTAAATGCTTCGCCAGACATCTTCGCAATTCCAACAGGACCGCTAAGATTTTCTGCGCCCATATTTCCAGTAATCATTTTTCCTATAAATAAAAGTGTTTTTACACTTAGATTGTATGTATCTCTGACTGATTTTGTGAAAGCTTCAAAAATAGATCTTTTGTATGCAGCTGAAATACCAAGAATTGGAGTACCAGCTTCAGAGATTTCAGTGTTTATAAAAAAGTTTTTTGTTTCCCCATTTCTTTGAACTACAAAATTAACATTACTATTATTTGAAGATGTGAGGATATCTGAAACCTCCGCAAAATGATTAACACTTTTGCCATCTATTTCTAGGATTCTGTCACCTGCCATAACGCCAGCAAGCGATGCTGGTCCCTGTCTTGAGAGTGAGCCAATTTCTGGAGATATGTAAGATGTTATCCCAATTGGAAAGAACTTTTCTGGTTCTTGTTGTTGTTCTGAATTACTTAAAAAGTCTACAACACTTATATTTCTATTGTATATCTCAGAACTTTTTGCATTTAAAAATACTGCGTTTATTTCACCTGTAAGACCAGCATTAGCTAAGAGTGCAAGTCTGTATTCTGTAGGATTTGAGATTTTTTCACCATTTATAGAAACAAGAATATCGTTTTTATTAATTTCACCAGATATAGAAGAACTAGAAACATATTCACTATCAACAAGAAAAATTGGTTTTACCGTTTGCTGGGATGAAAATATAAAGGTAAATATAAATACTGCAAGAATAAAATTAGCAAGAGGGCCAGCAAACATTACAGCAGCTCTTTGCCACTTAGGTTTTGTTTCGAATAAGTTATCTAATTGCTCATCAGTAAAGTTTTTTTTCATTTCAGGTTCAGCATCAAGAGCTTTCTTTGATAAATAAGAGACATAGCCTCCAAGAGGTAATGCTGATAGAGCAAATTCAGTCCCTTTTTTATCTTTCTTTTTATAAATAACTGGGCCCATGCCAACTGAAAATCTATCAACATGGACTTTGCACATTCTCAAAACAAAGAAATGACCGCCCTCATGAATTACAACAAGGACACCCAAAAGAATTAGAAAAGCAATTACAGTTATCATAAGTGTTTTAAGTTAGTGATTTTATCACCATATTAGATATATTGCGTGCCTCCTGATCAATTTCAAAAATATCTTCAATACTATTAAACTTTGACATCTCTTTTGTATCAAAAGTTCGTAAAATTACCTCATATATTTGTCTAAATGTAATCCTTTTCTTTAGAAAATTTTCTACTGCAATCTCATTGGCAGCATTAAAATAAATTCCCTTTGAGCTATCTTCTCGAACAGCCTCTCTTGCAAGATGAACAATTTCAGCTCTATCATTTGGAAAGCTTTCAAAGTTGAGCTTGAGATTATTAAAATCAATGGGCTGGAACGGAATTGAAAGTCTTTTATCGTACGACATTGCATTAGCAATAGGTACACGCATATCCGGATTACTCATTTGGCAAATTGAAGATCCATCATTAAATGTAACTATCGAGTGGACAATGCTCTCAGGATGGATTACAAGCTCAAAGAAGCTTTCATCCAGATCGAATAAATAGCATGCTTCAATGAGTTCCAAACACTTATTTACAAGAGTAGCTGAATCTATAGAAATCTTCGATCCCATTTCCCAATTAGGGTGATTGAGCGCATCTTGGACTCTAACATTATTGAGTTCGTCTATATTCTTTCCGTGAAAAGGTCCTCCTGAGGCAGTAATGACTATTTGCTTAACATCTTCTGTTGATCTAGATTCAGGTAAGCACTGGAAAATAGCATTGTGCTCGCTATCAATTGGAACTAGTTCGGTATTATTTTCTTTTACCGTTTTCATTAGCAATGATCCGCCTGCAACAATACTTTCTTTATTGGCAAGAAGGATCTTTTTACCTGATTTTGCTGCATGGAAAGTCGACTTAATTCCAGCAAAACCTGAGATGGCTGAGATTACAATATCAACATCACTTGAATTGAAGATATCGGAAAGCTCTTTCTCATCTTCACAAATAACTGCACCTTCAGTTTTTAGTATATTTTCTTTTGCTGATTTATCATTTATGTAAATGTACTTTGGGTTATGCTTTTTGATAATCTTGTTAGCCTTTTCAACATTACTGTTAACCGAAATGCCTACTAGTTCAAAATCTTCTTTGTTTGAGTCGATAACGGAGAGAGCATTTTCTCCAATACTTCCAGATGCACCAAGAATGAATATCTTTTTCAAAAGTATGATCCTGCCGTATATAAGAGAAGTGAAAAAAATAAAGTCATTGGAATAGCTGCTAAGTGAGAGTCTACTCTATCGAGTAAGCCTCCATGCCCCGGAAGAATACTACCTGTATCTTTAACATCTGCCTTTCTTTTTAAAAAACTAAAAAAGTAGTCTCCGCATAATGCAAATGGGATTGAAAGAATCATTGTTAATGCGTTTACAAGAGAAACTTCTTCTAGGAATAAGTATGCACATATAACAAAAAACAAACTAGACATGAAGCCGCCGATTAATCCTTCGATTGTCTTGTTGGGACTTAGCTTGGGAAGAAATGAATTTTTTCCAAGGTTCTTACCAATAATATATGCACCAGTATCAAAAACTGCAATATTAAAAATAACTGCTAATAGAAATATTCTAGATCCGGTTACTAATTGAAAACATACCAAACAAAAAGCAGAAATTAATAGCAAACCAATCCAAAAATTATTAAATGCAAAATTTGAAGATAAACGCCCTCGCTTTAAAAATATTTGATAGGCAACTACAATCCAAACCGTTATTCCCAGCATTGTTATAAATGAAATTGGTTCAAATAATCCACCAAAATAATGATTTGAACTTATTAAAATAATAAACAATATTAGAAAAATTAATCTCTTTACATTACTTGATTTTGAAACTGACATCCATTCAAGGAACAGGGCCAAAGAAAGTACAGATATAAAAATATTCAAAATTAGATTTGATGAGTAAAGTATCAAAGTGATAACAATAGCTGAAATAAAAATTGCAGTTATTGAACGTTGTAAAAATTCTTGTTTAAGTTCGCTCACCGAATCTTCGCTCCGATTTAAAATATTTATTTATGTTTCTTTTAAAATCCTGTTTTGAATAATCTGGCCAGAGCTTTTTTACAAAATGAATCTCAGAATAAGCTATTTGATACAAAAGAAAATTGCTTATCCTTGAATCTCCTCCAGTTCTTATTAGTAAATCAATATTGGATTCAGGAACTTGCGATAATTCATTAATTGTATGGTCATTGATATCAGATGCTTTAATTTTCAATCTAGATACCTCTCTAGCGATATTAATAATATCCATTTTACCACCATAACCAAGCGCTACATTCAGTCTTAGTTTAGGTTTATTAATAAAAGATTTTTCTTCAGCAAATTTGATTTTTTCATAAGTTTTTTTACCAAAATCAGAATAATCACCAAAAAATCTAACTTTTACCTTTTGCTCAATTAGCTCATCCAGCTCATTATTAATACTATTAACAATAAGATTATTTATGGCTTTGACTTCAGACTTTGGTCTTTTCCAATTTTCCGTGCTAAATGCATAAACCGTAAGAGATTCAATATTTTGATTAACTGATTCCTTAACTATTTCCTTGAGTGCTGATACTCCCCTAGCATGACCTTCTTTAATTTGAAGATTATTTTTTTTTGCCCATCGCCCATTACCATCCATGATGATAGCTATATTTTTCAGGTTCATTTTTATGACTAGATTTGAATTAAATCGTCTTCTTTATGCTTAAGTTGATCATCTATCATAGATATAAATTTATCTGTGATTTCTTGGATTTCTACCTCCAAATCTCTTAATTCATCATCAGAAAGCTCACTTTTCGTGTTTAAATCTCTAGCGGATTGATTGCTATCGCGTCTGACACTTCTTATAGAAATTCTTGCGTTTTCAGCCTCAGTTCTAGCTTGTTTAATATAGTCTTGTCTAGTTTCTTCAGTGAGAGCTGGCATTGTTATTCTAATGAGATCGCCAGATGAGCTTGGGTTTAATCCAAGATCAGAAGAAATTATAGCCCTCTCGATTTCAGGCATTAGTGTCTTATCCCATGGAGATATTACTAACGTTCTATTTTCTTCAACGCTTATATTTGCAGTTTGATTAATAGGTGTTTGATTACCATAGTAATCAACTTTTACAGAGTCCAATATAGAAGGGTTGGCCCTTCCAGTTCTAATTTTATTGAATTGATTTGATAAAGAGTCCATACACTTTTGCATTCTTTCAGTAGTCTCATCTTTTATTGTATTCATGATATTAATGTTCCTATATCTTCCCCTTTAGCAATTGATGATAGCGAGTTCTCATCCTTCAAATTAAATACTTTAATTGGCAGCTTATGATCTTTTGCTAGCGTCAGAGCTGTACCATCCATAATTCGAAGATTCTTTGAAATTGCTTCTTCAAAAGAAATATTTTTATAAAACTTGGCATTTGGATCTTTCTCAGGATCGGCTGAATAAACACCATCAACTCTAGTAGCTTTTAGCATAATATCTGATTGAGTTTCTACCGCCCTAAGACAACCTGCAGTATCGGTTGTAAAGAAAGGATTTCCAGTTCCCGCAGTAAATATAACTACGTATCCATCTTTAAGAAGCTGAATAGCTCTTCTTCGATCAAAATGCTCAACAAGTCCTGATATTGAGAGTGCTGACATAACTCTTGTTTTAACATTCGCCCTTTCAAGAGCATCCCGCAAGGCAATGCCATTCATCACAGTTGCTAGCATTCCCATATGATCCCCAGCAACTCTATCCATTCCAGATTGACTTAGCCTTTCTCCTCGAAATAAGTTTCCTCCACCTATGACTATTCCTATTTCGGCACCGAGCTCTTTACATAATTTAATTGATACGGCCATTGAGTCTAAAATTTTGGGGTCAATACCGATCCCCTCTTGACCTGCAACAGATTCGCCACTGAACTTTACAAGAAGTCTTGAGTATTTTAAATCAGCCATCTTTATTAAGTTGTTCAGCAACCTCCTCTGCAAAATCTTTTGAAGATACTTCTATACCCTCGCCAACTTTGAATCTTTCAAATGACATTACCTCATTATCACTATTTTCAAGGAGTTTTGAAATAGAGGTATCAGGATCTTTTATGAAGTCTTGAGAAAGTAGTGTAACTTCTTTAAGAAACCTTTTTATCTTTCCTTCAACCATCTTTTGCATGATATTTTCGTCTTTGCCTGACTCCTTTGCTTGAGATTCAAAAATATTTGTCTCTCTTTCAAGAACTTCTTTATCAACCCCATCTTCATTTATTGATAAAGGAGCTGAAGCAGAAATATGCATAGCAATATCTCTTCCAAGTTCATCATTTTCTTCTTTTAATAAAACCATTGCAGCAAGTTTGTTATCAGAATGAAGATAAGTCCCGATCTTTTTTGGGCTATCAAATTCTTGAGTAGCCAATCTTCTTACTTGAATATTTTCTCCAATTGACTGTACAAGTTTTTGTCGATCTTCCTCAACATCTTTCTTTAAATCTTCAACATCAAGATATTTCTTACTGACAAGTCTTTCTTCAATATTGTTCGCAAATTCGATGAAACTATCATCTTTAGCAGCAAAATCAGTTTCTGAGTTGATTTCAACCATAGTTGCATAATTTTCTGAAACATGAACTTTTATTACGCCATCTGCTGCAACACGAGCCGATTTCTTTTCAGCCTTGAGAGCACTGTTAGAACGAAGAAGATCCAAAGCTTTTTCTATATCTCCCTCAACTTCAACTAGGGCTTTCTTGCATTCCATCATTCCAACACCAGAAAGTTCTCTTAATTCTTTTACTTGGGATGCCTTTATTTCCATTAGGTTTCTCCTTTTTCGCTTTCTTCAGCTTTCTCTTCTTTTGGTTCCTCTTCAGAAACGCCACTCTTAACTTCGGTTTCCTCATTAGCGGAAGCCTCTTCAGTTACTTCTGCATTTTCTTGATTTTCTGACTCTTTTTTATCATCTTCAACATTAGTTTCTTCAATGCTCTCTTCAGGTAAGAAATCATCTTTCGTTGCTTCATCGACTATATTTAAAGCCTTACCTGAAGTAATTTTTACTTCACTTACTTTATGTATAACTGGAACTGATTCATCGCTAGATGTTTCAGGAGCATAACCTTGTTTTGATTCTAGGCCTCTCTCACAAGCCTCACCTATAACTTCAAGGACTAACTTAATCGATCTGATTGCGTCATCGTTTCCAGGAATAACAACATCTATACCTTCAGGGTTAGAGTTTGTATCAACAAGCCCAATAACTGGAATTCCCATTTTTTGAGCTTCAGTTACTGCAATTTTTTCATGTTTAACATCGATAACAAATAAGGCATCAGGAAGCCCTTTCATGTTTTTAATACCGCCAATTGATTCCATCAGTTTTTGATGCTCTCTTGATATCTCAAGTGCCTCTTTTTTTGAAAGTTTTTCAATCCTGCCTGATGACATCATTTCCTCTAAATCCGAGAGCCTTCTGATCGAGCTTCGAATAGTTTTCCAGTTTGTCAATGTTCCACCAAGCCATCTTTTATCTACATAAGGTAGGCCAAGCGATGATGCTTTTTCTCTAATTGATTTGCTTGCTGATCTTTTTGTTCCAACAAATAGTAATTTGTTTCCTCTTGAGCAAATAGATTCAACTCTAGATGCAGCTGCATTTAACTGACTTTGGGTTGTTTCTAGATTGATAATGCTTATTTTTTTTCTGGTATCAAATATATATTCTTCCATTTTTGGATTCCAGAATCTTGATTGATGACCAAAATGAACGCCTGCCTGAAGCAGGTCTTTTATTGAGACAATACTCATATTTTCCTCCTGGGTTATTTCTCCAGCCTATAATTGAAAAACTTTAAAAAAAGCACCCAAATCAATCTTTAATAAGGCTTTCGTGATTAAAAGTTAGTGTATTTTATAGAAAATGGTACATAAATCAAAGAGAAATTTAATCTAACTCTTTGAATACCTTTTTGAATTGATCAGTACCAGGGAAATTCTTGCTTTCATCTGTTGATTTTGAAAATTCTTCAAGTGATTTGAGTTGTTTTTTATCAAGTGTTGAAGGTATTTCAACAATTACTCTGCATAATAAATCACCCCTACCCCTCGATCTTATGTGACTTGCACCTTTACCTTTTATTCTAAAAATTTTTCCAGTTTGAGTATATGGTGGAATTTTAAGTGAGATATTCTTTTCTAAAGAGGGAATTTCAATTGAGCCTCCTGTGATAGCTTTATAAAAAGGTATAGGAGCTTCTATAAATAAATCTTTGCCATCTCTTTCAAGGATAGGATGATCATCAACTCGCACAGCAACATATAGATCTCCAGGCTGTGCATCTCTTGCCCAGTTTCCCTCTCCAGATAGTCTAACCCTGTCTCCACTATCTACTCCAGCAGGAATATTTACTGATAAAGTCTTTACCTTTTCAATAGTTCCTTTTCCTGAACATGATGAACAATATTCAGATATCACTTGCCCCGCGCCTCCACAGGTTCCACATGTTTGTTGAAGAGAAAAAAATCCCTGCTGCATCCTAATCTGTCCTGAACCTCCACAGGCAGAACAAACTTTCGGGGAAGTTCCGGGTTTTGCACCTGATCCAGAACAATCATTGCACTGTGATTGAGCTGGAACTTTAATTTTAATCTTGGTTCCTAAAACAGCATCTTTTAAAGATAAATTTAGGTTATATTGGAGATCTTGGCCTCTTCGGACTCTTCTACTTGATGATCTACCACCGCCAAATATATCTCCAAAAATATCTCCAAATATATCCCCTATATCTGAGAAATTCATGTCATTGAAATTTGGGCCTCCGCCCATGCCTTGCACTCCTGCATGACCAAACTGATCGTATGTAGATTTTTTTTGTGGATCAGATAAAACATCATATGCTTCGGCAGCTTCTTTAAATTTTTCGGCTGCTGAATCGTCATCAGGATTCCTATCAGGATGATATTTCATGGCGAGCTTTTTAAAAGCTTTCTTTAATTCTGAATCTGAAGCACTTTTAGAGACTCCTAAAACATCGTAATAGTCTCTTTTTGACATGATAAAGAAGTATTACTACTTATCCTCTTCTTGAACTTCCTCAAAGTCAGCTTCAACCGTATTGTCATCACTACTCTGAGAATCTTCAGCGCCTTCTGGAGGATTGGGTTCTCCATCTTGTTGTTGATTATAAAGTTTAGATGATAAAGGAGTTAATACATCATTTAGTGTTTTGGTTGCTTCTTCAATTTGCTCAACATTTTCTGCTTTAGCTGCATCCTCAAGACCTTTAACTGCTGCTTCAATCTGTTCTTTTTCTTCATCTGATAATTTGTCACCCGAATCAGAAACAGTTTTCCTTGTTGCATGACATAACATGTCAGCATTATTTTTAACTTTTACAAGCTCTTCAAACTTGGCATCATCCTCAGCATTTGCTTCAGCATCTTTTACCATTTTTTCAATGTCTTCATCTGATAATCCACTTGAAGCTTTAATGACTATGGATTGTTCTTTGCCAGAATTTTTATCTTTTGCTGAAACATTCAAAATACCATTAGCATCTAAATCAAAAGAAACTTCGATTTGAGGCATTCCTCTGGCTGCTGGAGGTATATCAGTAAGATTAAATTGCCCTAATGATTTATTTTGAGCTGCCTGTTTTCTTTCGCCTTGGATTACATGAACCGTAACAGCAGTTTGATTATCCTCAGCAGTTGAAAAAACTTGTGATTTTTGAGTTGGAATAGTCGTATTCTTTTCAATTAAAGGTGTTGCTACTCCTCCAAGAGTCTCGATTCCTAGCGTTAAAGGTGTAACATCTAGAAGAAGTACATCTTTTGTATCGCCAGATAAAACTGATCCTTGAATCGCTGCACCAATTGCAACAGCTTCATCAGGGTTTAAATCTTTTCGCGGCTCTTTTCCAAAGAAATCTTGGACTTTTTTCTGAACGAGAGGCATTCTAGTTTGGCCGCCAACAAGAAGAACATCATCAATTTTATCCTTTGAAAGTTTTGCATCTTTTAATGCTGTTTCAAGAGGAGAAATACTTCTATCAACTAAATCTTCAACTAATGACTCTAACTTAGCCCTAGTAATTTTTTGAACAAAGTGCTTTGGACCACTAGCATCCGCAGTAATGTAAGGCAAATTAACCTCAGTCTGCTCTGAAGAAGATAATTCTATTTTTGCCTTTTCTGCAGCCTCTTTCAATCTTTGTAGAGCTAACGGATCGCTTTTCAAATCAAACCCTGAATCTTTTTTAAACTCTTCAACAAAAAAGTCTATCAATCTTAAATCAAAATCCTCTCCCCCGAGGAAAGTATCTCCATTTGTAGATAGCACCTCAAACTGATGTTCGCCATCAACTTCCGATATTTCAATTATCGAAATATCAAAAGTTCCGCCACCAAGGTCATATACAGCAATAACTGAATCTCCCTTACCTTTATCAAGGCCGTATGCCAATGCAGCTGCAGTTGGTTCATTAATTATTCTCTTTACTTCTAAGCCTGCTATCTTCCCAGCATCTTTTGTGGCCTGTCTTTGGGAGTCATTAAAATAAGCTGGGACAGTTATAACTGCTTCCTTAACATCTGTGCCGAGATAATCTTCAGCAGTTTTTTTCATTTTCTTGAGTATCTCTGCAGAAACTTGTGGAGGTGCTAATTTTTTGTCATCTATCCCAACCCAAGCATCACCATTGTCTGCTTTAATAATCTTGTAAGGAACCATATCGGCATCTTTTTTAACAACATCATCGCTAAATCTTCTTCCTATTAATCTTTTTATGGCGTACAGAGTTTTTTCAGGATTGGTTACAGCCTGTCTTTTGGCAGGTGTTCCAACAAGAACTTCATCGCCATCAGTATAAGCAATAACTGAAGGAGTGGTTCTTCCACCTTCTGAATTTTCAATAACTTTTGGCTGTTGTCCCTCTACAACAGCAACACAACTATTTGTTGTACCTAAATCTATTCCTATTATTTTTGACATAAATTTCCTCTAATTTTTTATGACCACAACTCTTGCTGGTCTAATAACTCTCTCATGAAGTCTCCATCCCTTTTGCATCACTTCAACAATCTTATTGTCAGAATGTTTTTCATCCTTAACTACAGAGACAGCCTCGTGCTGAATCGGATCAAAATCCTCACTAATGGGATAAATAGGACTAATTCCAAATTTATCAAGAGCAGACTCAAAAGACTTAAGTGTTAACTCAATACCCTCTTTATCAGAGTCAGAAACATCCTTACTTAAGTTTTTTAATGCGTGTTCTAAATTGTCTACAACAGGCAATAACTCTAAAAGCAATCTCTCAACACCATATTTATGAGCTTTTTCTACTTCAGTCACAGAACGCTTCTGGGAATTATCAAGTTCAGCTCTTAATCTAAGTATCGTGTCTTCTAATTCAGCTATTCTTTCTTCATCTGAAACTTCATTGGAATCCTCAAGTTCCTCAGATTCAGATTCGGAATGAATATCATCTTTGATATCTTCATTCTTTTCTTTAGACATATTTTCTCCCTAGAAGATATATAGGGATTTGTGGAATTACTTCAAGCTTTTTTTAATTAGTCTTTTTGACGAAAATAACTGAACTTCTCTCTACAATCTCATACCCATGACTAGCAGCAATATTATCTTGTCTCTTTTCAATTTCTGGATCATGAAACTCAATAGTTTTTCCAGTATCAACGCAAACCATATGGTCATGATGATGATCTTGGGTCATCTCATAGACTGAGTGCCCCTCTTCAAAGTTATGTCTGGTAACTATTCCAGCAGATTCAAATTGTGATAGAACTCTATAAACAGTTGCTAAGCCAACATCGTCACCGCTCGTTAGAAGATCTTTATAAATGTCTTCCGCGCTTAGATGAACTTCACTATCAATAGTTTTTGTTAACACCTCAAGTATCAACATTCTTGGTAAAGTTGCTTTAAGTCCAGCTTTTTTAACAGCGTCTTGTGTGCTCATAAAGTTATAGATTAATTTACTTCCTTTAGTATAATCGATGATTATTATGAAAGAAAATCTAAAAGTTTCAACTGCATTTCTACTAATTTTTTTAATTTCTGCTTGTTCATCATTCAGTTTCTATAAGGTCCCCGTTACACAAGGTAATATTTTTGAAGAAGAAGATATTGAAAAGCTTCAAGTTGGTCAATCAATGGATCAAGTACAGTTCATTTTAGGTTCGCCAATGATAAAAGACCCTTTTCGCTCAAATAGATGGGATTACCTAAATCTTATTACCGTTGGAGATGAGAAAATTGTAGAAAAGAAACTAGTTGTAATCTTTGATGACGAAAACCTTTTATCGTCATGGGAAATTGTTTCTGACTAAGGTTTTTGTTTTAAGCACTCTCTTTTTAGGTATCCTCCTTCATATTATTTATTTTAATAGCGAAATTTATATAAATGACGAAGGGATCTTGATTGAATCTTTTTATTTGATTCCTTTGGGATATATTTTTTATCTGGTTGCTTTTGTTTCTTTTTTAATCCTTGCATCTAAATCATTTACAAAGCTATCCAGAAAAATATTTACAAATCTTTCAACTGTTGATTCACTTAAGAGAACTCCTAAAAAATAAGGAACCTTTGCATTAACTTTAAATGAAATCTTGCAGCTTTCATCATCTAGCTGTTCAGCATCCCAAGAAGCGTTCATTTCCTCAAATGGTCCATTAATTTGAGTTATTAGGATCCTTTTATCTTCGATTACATTTCCAGACTTAATCTTGTAACTCACTCCAGCAATCTCAAATTCTAGCTCTCCAATTTGAGAAAAATTTTTATTATCCGAACTTAATGACCTAGATGCACTGCAAAAAGGTAAATATTGTTCATACCTTTCAAAATTAACAATTTGCTCAAATACTAAAGTGTGCTTATAAGGAAGAATACGGGTTACTTCGAATTTTTTTTTCATTAATCATATTTGAGTAATTAGAATCATGCCTACTGCAATTGGAGCCACAAACCTAATAAAGAAGTACCAAGTATTTAAAATTCCATCACTTAATTGTAGTTGTTCTTGAATTAGTTCTTTTTTCATAAACCAACCAACAAAAACTGCTACAAAAAGTCCGCCTAAAGGTAAAAGTAAGTTGTTGCCAATAAAAACAATTGAATCAAGGATTGTTCTTTCTCCAAGAAGTTGGAAGTCGCTTAAAACATTAAAACTAAGCACACTTCCTATTCCAAGAAACCATGCTAGAAAACTAAATATAAATGCAGCACTTTTTCTTGAAATAATATTCTTCTCTGAAAAGTAGGCTACGCTTGGCTCCAGTAAAGATATAGAGGAACTCAGTGAAGCAATAACAAGCAGTATAAAAAATAAAGGTCCAAAAACTTGCCCCAAAAACATTGTTTCGAATGTTTGTGAAAGTGTTATAAATACTAACCCAACTCCACCACTATTTACTTGAAGTCCTGATGCAAAGATTATTGGGAATATTGCAAGACCTGCCATTAGAGCAACAAGTGTATCCAAGCCACCAACAGTGATTGAAGTACTTAATATTTTTTGGTCATCAGACATATATGCTCCATATGTCATGATTGCTCCCATACCTAAACTCAAACTAAAAAAAGCTTGCCCCATGGCACTTAAGAATGTCTGAGAGTTTACTTGACTGAAATCTGGGCTAAATAGGAACTGTAAACCTTTTAGAAAATCACCATTAATAACTGCATTTAAAACCATTAGAATCAAAATAAAACCAAGAAGAGGCATAAGAACTCTTACAAATCTCCCAATTCCATTTTTAACACCACTAGCTATAACACCTGCAGTTGTGACTATAAAAATAGTGTGCCAAATCAGTAAATTGGAGGCTGAAGATGTAGTAATGCTGAACTGCTCTTCAGAGGATAGTTGTAAATCAGGAAGAGCTGAAATAAAAATATAATTTATACATATGCCAGCAAGGACACTATAAAAAGATAGTATTAATATACCGGCAACAAGTCCGCCCCATCCGATAAGCTGCCAATTAGAAGATCTATTTGAGTCTAAAGCTGCAGACTTCATTGAATTAACTGGACTGCTGGATGCTCTTCTTCCAATTACTATTTCAGCCATCATAATTGGCAGGCCAATCATTAAAATACATGCTAAATAAATTAAAACAAATGCACCGCCACCATTGGTACCAGCCATGTAAGGAAATCCCCATATATTTCCCAATCCAACAGCAGAGCCAGTAGCTGCTAAAATAAAGGTCCACTTTCCTGACCATTTCCCATGAGATTTTAACTGTTCCATTATTGCCTCCAGCTAGGTGTATGGGTTAAAAACAAATGCAAGACATATAAAATAGCAGATTGTTACTAATAAAGTAAGAATCCTTCTCATTTCGGCATATTCGCTGTCATTTTTAAAACTAGAGTTGTTATTAGTTTCGTAATAGAGAATTAGTGGAAATGTTAAAAAGCAGATCAATAAAGCAATAAGAAAGTTTTGAAAAACAAAAAATATGATTACCAAATTTATAAATGTGCATGCTATGCCAAATCTTATATTAGCCAAGCTATTCGGAGTCCATCCCCAGGCCGTCCCACCCAAGAATGAAATAATTACTCCGCCATAAAATGAGATTGCCTTCAGTGAGATTTCAGAAAAATCAGAACTAAGCCATGGCGCTATCGTAAAAAGTATAAATGGCAGTACTCCAAGATATCCGTAAAATTGAATGGTTTTTAAAGGCATATATAATCTTATTGCGTCTATTGATTCTAAGTTAAAATTATAAGTTATGACCGCAATTGTCACTAATAAAAATGCTTCAAGGAACTTTACTTTTATTAAGTCTTTCGAGGCAGGGATTATGCTCAAGGGCTGGGAAGTTAAATCTCTCAGAGAAGGAAGAGTTGACGTTAAAGATTCCTATGTGCGGCTAATTAAGGACGAAGCTTGGCTTATTGGCCTTAAAATTGATCCACCTAGTTCACTGAAAAATGAAAACCTTGATCCCACAAGATCAAAAAAACTTTTATTGAATAAAAAAGAGATATTCCAATTAGATGATTCTGTTAAGAAAAAGGGTCTTACGTGCGTTTTAAAAAAAATGTATTGGAAAAACAATCTTGTTAAATGCGATATCGTAGTTGGAAAGGGTAAAAAATCATATGACAGAAGACAGGATATTAAAGAAAGAGATTGGAAAAGAGACCAGGCAAGGACACTAAAATCTTCTCTTAAAAATAAATAATATTGTATAATTTCATCCCTTTTTGGGGGCGAATAGGATTCGACGTTTTTATTGGATTCCAAAGCGCATGTCAAGAATGAAGTTTTCTTGTAAAAATTACTTCAAAATTTTAGTTGCAAATAACGACAACTACGCTTTAGCTGCTTAAATAGCTAAACCTGCTGTAAAGAATGGTTACGGTCTGAAACAGCGGTCATTTACGTAGCCTAGTTAAGTTTTGTTTCTCGAGCATAACTTGATGAAACTTAAATCGAGATCTATCTTGATGTCCTGCTCTTCGGGTTATCAAGACAAATGATAATAGAATGAGCTAAGCATGTAGAAGTGAGGTTGAAGGACTAACGGACGCGGGTTCAATTCCCGCCGCCTCCACCATTTAGTATAAAATGATTATATGAAATCTATATTAGTTACAGGATCTTCTTCAGGAATTGGAGCTGCAATATGTGAACACTTCTCACAAATTGGTTGGAAAGTTTTCGGGAGTGTACGAAATCAAAATGATGGAGATAAACTAACAGATATATGTGGAGAAGGTTTCACTCCTCTTATCTTTGATGTCACAGATATTAATGCAATTAAGGAGGCGGCTAATTTAGTTGAATCTCAATTAGGCAAAAATGGCTTAAATTGTCTAGTGAATAATGCAGGCATTAATATTTCAGGTCCTATGGAGTATGTTGAATCTGATGAAGTTAGAACAGTCTTTGAAGTCAATGTAATGGGACCATTAAATTGCTCGCAATCATTCCTGCCAATCCTTAAAAAATCTACGTCAGCAACTATAATTAATATTAGCTCAATGGCCGGTAAAATTGGTCTTCCAATGCAGGGTTCATATTGTGGCAGTAAATTTGCACTTGAAG